>NYZB01000092.1 GCA_002687015.1 Deltaproteobacteria bacterium | reverse complement strand
CCCGTAGGGGGGCGCCAGGGGCCGCGCAGCGGCCCCGTCCAGCCGCTTTGAGCGGCTCACCTGATGCCCCCGGCTTTGCCGGGGGAGCAGTCACCGGTGCTCCATCCCGACCTGCTCCGGGCTCTCGAGCTTGCCGCCCGCCTTCAGCCAGGCCTTGAAGACCTTCGGTGCGTCGCGCGCCGGGTTGTAGATGTCCTCTTCGGAGGCCCAGAGCCCGTCGCCGCCGTAGACGATCCGGGTCCAGTTCGGAAAGGCGAAGGGAGTTCCGTCCTCCTGGAAGGGCTCGGGAAAGGTGTTCTGGCAGCAGAAGACGACGGCGTCGCTCTCCTCGTCGAGCACCCACCAATCCTGGGGGAAGGTCATCGTGGGGAAGGGCGCCATCACCTCGACGATCCACTTCTCGATCGCAGCGCGGCCCTTCAGGTCGCCGTAGGCGTGCTCGACGTAGTCCGCGTCCTCGCGGAAGAGCGCGGCCCAGATGCTCCAATCGCCGGTCTTCGAGGCCTGGTCGCGAGCCTCCTTGTAGCGGTCGAAGGCTTCGAGGATTTCTTGGCGGCGGTATCGACCCAATGGCTCTCCTCCCGGGCGGCCCAGTGTCGCCTCGCGACTCTACTCCAGCGAGGCCGTCCCCGGCCATGCGCGGGGCTGTTGCCGGACCCTTCTCAGGCCTGCCCGAGCGCCACCGCCAGGCGCGTGCGGACCCGTGTGGTGAGTTCGTCGGGGTCGTCTCCGAGCTCCGAGACGGGGATCTCGCCCAACACGTGGACGCGGATCGGATGGTGCCCCTGTAGCACGAATCCGCGTTTCGGCAGGGCCTCTCCGCTGCCCTCCACCGTCATCAGCAGGAGCGGTCGCTGACTGCGGATCGCCAGCTCGAAGGCGCCTGCCTTGAAGGGCCGGAGCTTACCGTCCACCGAGCGCGTGCCTTCGGGGAACATCATGATCGAGTTGCCCTCGGCGAGGGTCTTCTCGCAGGCTTCGAACATCCGCAGGACGCTCGAACGCTCCCCGCGGCGCAGCTCGATGTAGCGGTTCAGGCGCATGTTCCACCCGATGAAGGGCAGGCGGAAGTTCTCGACCTTCGAGACCCACTTGAAGTGGGTGAAGAGCCGGAACACCACGAAGATGTCGACGAGGGAGAGGTGGTTCGAGACCATCACGTAGGTCTCGCCGGGTCGGATCCGCTCGCGCCCGAGGACGGTGACGGGCCAGGCCGGGTTGAACCAGGTGTAGAGCGATGCCCAGAAGCAGGTGAACCGGTGGAGGATCACCAGCCGGCGATCGAAGAGGGCGGTGAACGCCCAGATCAGCACGGCGATCGGGAAGAGCAGGACCGAGGTGGTGACGAGGAAGAGCCAGAAGAGAAGAGAGCCGGCAACGCGTAGCACCCAGGCAGACTAGCGCGGGCCCGCTCTACTCCACCTTCAGCGCACGGGCGTTGCCGCAAGCGGAGCCCGGCTCGAGGCGGACCTCCTCGGCGCGGTTCCGGTCGACGGGGTCCGTGTCCATGCGGTCCGGAAGCTGGTCCACGTCCGCCAACCATTCGAGGCCCTCGCGTCGCGCGGCCCCGTCGCCGAAGGCCTCGCCCACGCAGACGAGGGCGATCCCCAGCTCCACCCGATAGTCGAGGCGATCCGGAGAGACCTCGACGGCCCGGCGGGCCCAGCGGGCGGCCTCCCGGCGGTCACCGCGAAGTCCGAGGAGGTTCTGGGCCCACCAGTTGTCGGGCAGCATGCGGTAGTAGACGGCGGCGCCGTAGTAGAGGTTGGCCTGCTCGTGGTTCCAATCGGCGTCGCTCCAGGTGGGGGGGGGCATGGCCAGGCAGGTGGTGAGCTGCCGGCCCGCTTCGCGCACCAGCCCCATGCTGCGCAGGGCGCCCCGCGTCGTGGCCACCCGGGAGATCGACGCGAAGCGGTAGAAGCAGCACTCCGGACAGCGAGGATCGAGCTCGAAGGCGCGCGTCGAGACGGCGCGCGCCTCCTCGAAGACCGGCAGGCGGGCGGCGACGTCGTCCTCGGGGAGGCTCTCGCCGATCAGCATCAGGTCTCGGGCGAGGCGCCAGCCCGTGTGGATGTCTCCGGGGCGAAGCGCCAGGATCTGGCGTCGGAGCGCGGCGGAGCGCTCGGGATCCCTCGCCAGCTCGGCCTCGACGCTCGCGCTCCACAGGGCCGTGACCGTCGGGTCGCCGTGCCGATCCGGCGTGAGCACCGAGGCCGGGATGGCGTCGACCGGGGGAAGCGCATCGGCGTCGGCTCCCGCGGCCGCCACCGTCAGGGCCAGGAGGGCCATGGCGGCAGGGAAGGAGCAGCGTCGGAGCGTGGATCGGGTCATGGGACTCCCCGTTCCAGTGTGTGCCTTCCGGCGGGTTTCCGTGACGGCATCGGCATCCCGCGGGGGTTGCCCGACCGGCCAAGGCCCGAGCCACGGGCCCTGGGATAGACTGGGCCCCCACCCCGGAGGAACCCCTTGGAACCCCTCTCCCGCGTGGATTCGAAGGGCCCCGGGGGCGTCGGCGCCAGCTGTCCATGCGCCGGGGATCGACCGGCGAGCGAAGAAGGCGGTGCCGGATCCCGACGGCGGCGCAACCACCTGGGGGGCACCGGCATCCAGCCCTCGGAGGCCCCGCCATGAGAACCGCCCTCAGCTCCTTGTGCGTGCTCCTGGTGGCGAGCGCGGCCGCCGAGCCGGTCCGCAACGGCTTCGATCTGGCCGGCGCTTCCGTGGCGGTGGCGGAGATCCAGGCGGGGGGTCCGCCCCGTGACGGCATTCCGGCTCTCGACTCTCCGGACTTCGCGCCGGTCCCCGAGGTGGACTGGTCGCCCGAGGTCCTGGTGCTCGGATTCGCCTGGAAGGAGGAGGCCCGCGCCTACCCAGTGCCGCTCCTGGACTGGCACGAGCTCGTCAACGACCGGGTGGGGGGTCGCCCCGTCCTCGTCTCCTGGTGCCCCCTGTGCGGCACCGGAATGGTCTTCGACCGTCGCGTGCCCCGGGATGGGTCCGAGCGACACTTCGGGGTGTCGGGCCTCCTGTATCGTTCGGACGTCCTGATGTACGACCGCGAGACCGAGAGCCTGTGGTCCCAGATCCGCTCCGAGGCCGTCACCGGGCCGAGCGGTGGCCAGCGTCTGACCCTGCTGCGCTCGAAGATGGAGAGCCTGGGCGCGTGGCATCGCCGGTACCCCCACACCACCGTCCTGACCCGGCGAACCGGCTTTCGCCGCGACTACGACCGATCGCCCTACGCGGGCTATGCGACGTCGAGGAAGCTCCTGTTCGGGCCGCCCGCCGACGATCGCTACCACCCGAAGATGCCGACGGTCGGCCTACGCCTCCCCGGCGGCGATCAGCGGGCCTACCCCGCCAGCGAGCTGGCCGCCGTCGGCGGCCGCGTCGAAGAGAAGCTGGGCGCCCTCTCCGTGCGGGTCGGCTACGACGAGGCGCTCCAGGTCTTCGAGGTGGATGCGCCGCCCGAGGTGGAGGTGGTCGAGGGCTATTGGTTCGCGTGGGTCGCCTTCCACCCGGAGACCAGCATCTACCAGGCCCCCAGCGTGCCCGAGAGCAACGCAGGTGGCCCTTCAGGGAGTTCGCCTTCCGAGGATTGAACCCGATGGCGTCTCGCGGCGACTAACTGGATAGCCGCGTCGGGTACCCCTTCCGACGCCATTGCACCCAACTCGCCCAGCTGGGCGAGCCCCGAGGACCGGCGGCGACCCCTCCTGCTGTCGGTCCTCTTGGGGTGCTCAGCCTCCCGGCGGCGCCCCCCCGGGTTGGCCCGCCTCCGCCGGCAGGGGCTCCGGGAGCGGGCGGCGCAGCTCGACCAGGGTGTAGGCGCTGGTCTGGCTGCGGCGCAGGGCTTCGGCGATCAGCGTGCGGGCCCGCTCGTCCTTTCGACCGGGGAGATAGCCCTGGAAGACGCCGCGGTAGTGGAAGTCGGGGTCCACTGTGACGCGGCCGACCAGGGTGGCGGCTCCCCGCCTGCGCGGCCTCGCGTAGTCGAGTTGGAAGGAGCCGCCCGGGGGTACCCGGGTGTCCATCTGCTCTTCGCCGCGGCTGAAGTCGATCTTGCGACCGATCGTCGCGCGTTCGCGGGTCCCCGCGATCTCGCCGCCGGCCGCGTCCTCTTGCCAGACGTCGAGATGGACGCGCGGGGTCACGTAGGTGGGGAAGGCGTGGCCGACGCCCCGGCTCTCGAGACGGAGCTGGGCCCGAAGCCTCTCCTCGTCGAGCTCGGCCCCACTCCAGGAGACGTGGACGGCGTTGCGGACCATCTCCGGGTCGTGGATGCCGCGCCACAAGTGGCGCCGGTCGGGCATGTGACAGCTCTGGCAGGTCTCGCCCCGGGCGGCGTGGGGGCTGGCCTTCCACTCGGCGTAGGTGTTCTGGATGGGCTTGCCGTTCACACCCTTCCGATCGAAGAACTGGTGGCAGGGTGCGCAGAAGCGGCTCTCCTCGAACTCGGGGCGCGGCTCGAAGCCGCCGTGGGGCAGTGCTTCGGTCGGCGGCGGCAGGTCCGCTCGCCGGGGCGGCCCGTAGCGGCGATGGGAGCGCACGTGGCAGCCAGCGCACACCAGGCCGGCCGCGCGCAGGGCGGCGTCGTGCTCCGGCCGGGCGAGGTGATCCGGGCCCGGGCCGAAGGGCTGCTGCTCCTCGAGAGGGTTGTGGCACTTCTGGCAGGCCCGCAGGGCGTGGGGCCGGGCATTGGCGCCCTCGATCAGCTGACCGGCGAAGCCGGGGGAGAAGGCGTCCGCGTGGAGCGAGGTGCGCCAGTCGGCGAGCTGCTGCGGGTGGCAGGCTCCGCAGTCCTCGGGCGCGAGCGACGCATCGAGCTTCGAGAAGCCAGCGGGTGGCTGGCCCTGGGCCGGGATCGGCAGCGTCCAGTGGGCCTCGAGAAAGGGGCCCAGGATCCGGGAGCGCTCGCTCCCGGCCTCCGCCGCCGGGCTCGGGGACATCGGCCCCGGAGCGTCCTCGCCACTGCATCCGATCGCGATGGCCGCCACGAGGAGCCTTCCGGCGAGGGTCGCGTGGCGGCTCAAGACGTCCTTTCGCGCGGGACGGCGGCGGCCCTCAGCTCGCTTGCGGGTTGCGGGCCCCGTCCACACTCCAGATCCCGGAGCCGCGCGCGGCGAGGTAGAGGAAGGCGAAGCAGTTGAGGACGGCGAGATCGCCCCCGTTCACGATCGGGATGAGGCTGCCGTGCCGCATAGACCCTGTCGCTCTGCGATTGCATGAAGTCCATGTCGTCCTCCTGGAGCGGCATTCTTTCGGTGGGGAGACCCGGGCCCCGAGTCTACCCTTCTCGCGAGGCGTGCCAGTCCCGTCGACGCCGGGCTTCTCGCGAGGCGTGTCCGTCCCGCCGACGCCGGGGCGGAACGGGAACCGGCGGCCTTCGCGGGCATCCCACGAGTGGGTCCGCGAACCCGCCCAGGAGCACCCATGAGCATCCGTCGCCCGGCCGCGATCCCCAGCCGAGAGATCACCGACGAGGAGGTCTACCTGCGGCGCCGTCACTTCCTGCAGGCGGCGGCGGGCGCCGCGGTCGGCATGGCCCTGACCGGCTGCCGTGCGGAGGAGGTCTCGGCCGGTCCCGCGGCCCCGGGGCCCGCGGCTCTCTCGGGAGTGGTGAAGGGGCCCGCCGCCTTCCAGACCGACGAGCCGTCGACGCCCTTCGAGGACGTCTCGACCTACAACAACTTCTACGAGTTCGGCACGGACAAGGAGGATCCGGCCCGTCGCGCCGGGAGCTTGCGCACACGTCCCTGGTCGGTCGCGATCGAGGGTGAGGTGGCCAGGCCGGGCGTGGTGGCGATCGAGGACCTCCTGCGTCCCCATGCCCTGGAGGAGCGCATCTACCGCCTGCGCTGCGTCGAGGCCTGGTCGATGGTGATTCCCTGGGTCGGAGTCCCTCTCGGCGAGGTCCTGAAGCGCTTCGAGCCCACCTCGAAGGCCAGATACGTGGCCTTCGAAACCCTCGTCGATCCGGAGCTGATGCCCGGCCAGCGCCGCCGGATCCTCGACTGGCCCTACCGCGAAGCCCTGCGCATCGACGAGGCCACCCACCCGCTCGCCCTCCTGGCCGTCGGCATGTACGGCAAGGTGCTGCCCAACCAGAATGGCGCGCCGCTTCGCCTGGTCGTGCCGTGGAAGTACGGCTTCAAGAGCATCAAGTCGATCGTGAAGGTCCGTCTCCAGGAGGCCATGCCCGAGACCAGCTGGAGCGCGGAGAACCCCCGTGAGTACGGCTTCTACGCCAACGTGAACCCCGAGGTCTCCCACCCGCGCTGGAGCCAGGCGCGTGAGCGCCGCATCGGCGACTGGAAGAAGCGACCGACCCTCTACCTGAATGGCTACGCCGATCAGACCGCGCACCTCTACAAGGGCATGGATCCCAAGAAGCTCTACTGAGGGACCCCTGCAAGCACCGACCCGCCGCACTGTGCACGGCAGCGTGATCGCCCTCCTGCTGCTGCCGTTGGCCGCCGGGGTGGCCGGCACCGCCCTGGATCGGTTGGGCGCGAACCCAGTCGAGGAGTTCACCCACCTCACCGGCGAGTGGGCCCTGCGCTGTCTCTTGCTCTCCCTGGCGGTCACACCGGTGCGGCGCTTCTCTGGAGCCGCGATCCAGCCCTACCGGCGCAGCTTCGGGCTGCTCGCCTACGCCTACGGAGTGGTCCACTTCTCGGTGTACCTGGTCTTCGATCTCGCCTTCGACTTCTCGCTCCTCTTCGAGGACGTCGCCGAGCGCCCCTACATCACGGTCGGCTTTGCGGCGCTGGTCGGCCTGACGCCCCTGGTCGTGACCTCGAGCCGGGCCTGGCAGGCTCGCCTCGGCCGCCGCTGGGTGGCCCTGCATCGCCTCGTCTACCTCGTTGCGATCCTGGCCATTGTCCATTTCTGGTGGTTCGTCAAGGCCGACCACCTGGGCCCGGCCCTGCATGCCGGTCTGCTGGCCGTGCTGCTCGGGGTGAGGCTCCTGCCCCGACAGCCCCCGGCTGACGCCGGGAATCGCGGGTGGGGAGCCGGCCTCGGCCATGGGTGACTGCACACCCGGGTTGCCGTTATCCTCTCTCGGCCGTTGAACTTCCGGGGGAATCGTGGGTCAACATCCGCTGATCGAACGCGCTGGCGACAAGCTGGTGCGGCAGGCCAAGGGCTTTCAGGAGGCCGCCGTTGCGCTGACGGGCGACGAGCTGCTCGCCGAGTACGAACGAGAGGTCACCGCCGCTCCGCGCCGTGGGGAGGCCGGGAAGAAGTACCTCGTCGCGTACAACAGTCGCCTGGCCGCCGAGGCGAAGGCGGGTCGAGAGGGCGAGCACCTGTGCATCGCGCTGGCACACCGGCACAGGGAAGGCGGCGCACCGCTGCTCATGCCGGAGGAGGATTCGCACTTCGAGGCGCTGCATCCCCTCGTCCCCCTGCGAAGCGCTCCGGTGGACAAGTCCAAGGGCGCCGACGATCCCAACTTCGGCTTCGACAAGATCGATCTGGTCGGCCGCGGCCCCGGCGATCGTCTGGCGGCGGCGGCGACTCGCTGGCTTCCGCCCGATGCGGGTCGCGTCGGGACCGGAGACACGCCTCTGCGCGCTCTGCTCCTGGCGCTCGCCCACGCGGCGGTTGCCGAAGCCAACGCCGCCGAGCTGACCGGGGAGCTGGCGGCCTGCACCGAGGGCCCCTTCGCCGAGGCCCGTCCCGCGGTGATGCTCATCGGCAGCCCGCGCTACTGGGAGCTGTGTCGCAAGCGTTCCGCCCAGCGCGGGGCAGCCTGGATTCGCGAGATGGAGCGCCTGGCCAAGGAGCTGACCGAGCTCGGTCTCCCGGTCCACTACCTCTCGGTCAAGATGAAGGAAGTGCCGCCCTGGTCCTACGAGTCCGGGTCGCCCGTGCTCAGCTGCGAGCCTCGCCTCGTCGACGCCTGGGAGGCCAGCGCCGGCAGGGTCAAGCCCAAGGCGAAGCCGCGCGCGCGCAAGACCGCGGCCTCCTCCGAGAACGAGATCATCGAGGCCGATCTGACCCGACCGATCCGGGCCTATGGCGTCGCCGAGCACTTCGATCCGGGCGATCGCATCCAGCACCCCACGCTGGGCCTGGGTGTGGTCCAGGGGTCGGCCGGTCCCCAGAAGATCCGGGTCCTCTTCGACGAGAAGCGCAGCACCCTGGTTCATGACCGGCCGCGTCCCGGCGCGACGGCCTAGGTCGGGATCTCCCGGTCCAGGCCGGTGCGCCCGGCCGGCCTTCTCCGCGTGGCCTTCTCGCGCGCCCATGTTCTCGGGATGAGCCGGCTCGGGCCCACGCTCCTCGTGCTCGCGCTTCTGCTGGCGCCGGGCTGCGCGACCAATCCCGTGACCGGTCAGACCGAGTTCGTCCTGCTCTCGGCGGCCCAGGAGATCGAGCTCGGCCGCCAGAGCGCGAAGCAGTTCGCGGAGCAGCTCGGCCTGGTCGACGATCCCGAGCTGGTGACGTACGTCGCCGCGATCGGCAATCGCCTCGCCGAGCACTCGCCGCGCCAGGACGTCAGCTACCACTTCCAGATCGCCGACCAGGAAGCGCCCAATGCCTTCGCCCTTCCGGGCGGCTGGATCTACGTGTCGCGGGGAGCCCTCGCCATCAGCAACTCCGAGGCCGAGTTGGCCGGGGTGATCGGCCACGAGATCGGGCACGTCGCGGCCCGGCACGTCGTGCAGCAGCAGACGCGCTCGATCGGGGTCGGGCTGCTGACCCTGCTGGGCGCCGCGGTCGCCGGTGCGGCGGGCGGCGAGGGGGCGGCGAACGTCGTCGGCCAGCTCGGGCAGGTGGCCGGCGCCGGGCTGATCGCCACCTACGGTCGCGGCCAGGAGCTCCAGGCCGACCAGGTCGGTCAGTCCCTGGCGGCCCGGGACGGCTACGACCCGGCGGGCATCGCCCGTTTCTTGACGAGCCTCGAACGCGATGCCGAGCGGCGTGCGGGGGGAACCCACCGCCAGCCCAGCTTCTTCGACTCTCATCCCGCGACCGAACGCCGGGTGGAGGAAGCCCTGGAACGCGCGGCGACCCTGGAGCGTGGCGGCGGGCGGCCCCTCTCCGGGGAGCGATCGGCCTACCTGGCGCGCCTCGAGGGCCTGCTGGTGGGGCCGGATCCGGCGGCCGGGCTGTTCCGCGACGAGCGTTTCGTCCACCCGGTGCTCGGCTTCGGCGTGGACTTCCCCAAGGGCTGGGAGACGCAGAATGGCAGGAAGGCCGTGGTCGCCGCGGCTCCCGATGGCAACCGGATCCTCAAGCTCGACGCGGGCCCGGTGGAGCCCGATCCGGTGAAGGCCGCTGCCGAGTTCGCCCAGGCCAACCGGATCGTGCTCGACGGGGGGCATCGGCTCACGATCGGCGGCCTCGACGCCTTCCGGGCCCATGCGCAGGTGCCCGTGCAGGGTGGCAACGCGGCCCTGCACCTGACGTGGATCGCGCACCGCCGGGCCGGCTTCCGATTCATCGGGGTCGCGCCCGCCGCCCAGGCCCACGAGGCCTTTCGCAAGTTCGACGCGGTCGCGGCCAGCTTCGGTCCTCTCGGCAAGGCCGAGCGCGCGAGCATCAAGGAGTGGCGACTCGCCGTGGTCAGCGCGAGAGCTGGGGAGAGCCTGGCGGGGCTCGCCCGGCGCAGCGGCAACGTCTGGGAGCTCCCGGAGCTGGCCATCGCCAACGGCCTGGCCGCGAACGCCTCGCTTCGGGCAGGCCAGCCCATCAAGATCGCTCGCGAGCACCCCTTTCGTCCGCGCTGAGCATGGCCGCGCTTCGCCGTAGGAGCCCGGCCAGGCCGATCGGCGCCAGCCCGATCGCGAGGACCGCCGCGATCGCTACACCCAGGCTCTCCGCCTCCAGCCGGGAGCCCACGACGAGCGCCGTCGCCGCGAAGCCCAGCCGGCAGGCCAGGGACTCGATCGAGAGGACCGTGGCGCGGTGCTCGGCCTCGGGGATGCGGCGGTTCAGGACGGCGCGCATGGCGACTGGGTAGAGGCCGAGGGCGATGCCCTGGACTCCGAAGAGGAGTGCTACTGCTGGAGTACGCAGGAATGCGATGCCCAGGTACATCGCGCCGAGCACGACCGGGAGCAGGAAGATCAGACGCTCGGCGTTCCGCCCGTAGGTCACCCGATGGGCCTGCCACGCGGCCAGGCCGCCCAGGAGGTTGATTCCGGCGAGGAGGGTGCCCCAGCGCTCCACGGGAATCGAGGCCGCCGTGAGAACGGGGTTGTAGACCAATACGATGGCGGCGCGGATCAGTACGAACACGCCGACGCTGATGGCGATCCAGCGTGCGACTCCCGGTACCCGCACGACGTTGCGCATGGCTCCGAGGGTGATCTCCCGAAACCCCCGGTTGCGCCGCGCGGGCTCCCGGAGCGTCAGGGCAAGGAGGACAGCGAGGCCCTGGGCCCCGGCGGTGAACCAGATCGTGGCCGTCGGATCGCCGCCGCGAACCAGGAAGAGATCCGCGAGGGGCATGGCCAGGGCGGTGGAGAGAAGCCAGGCGGCCGTGCCCGCACCTTCGATGCGTGGGTAGTCCTCTGGGCGCCCCTCGTCGGCAAGGCGATCGTAGAGCAGGGCCGAGTCCGCCCCGCTGATCATCCCCGTGCCGATCGCGAAGAGCATCTCCGCGGCCACGAAGGTCAGAAGGTCGTGGGCGTTGCCGAGCAGGAGGGAGCCCAGGCCGAGCGCGACGGCGCCAGCCACCAGCATGCGGCGGCGTCCGAAGCGATCCGCCAGGATGCCCGAAGGCAGCTCGAGGACCACGGTCGTGACGTAGTAGACCGCCGTGATCCAACCGAAGGCGGCCGGCGAGAGGCCGCGCACACTGGTCGCATAGTGAAAGAAGTAGGGAGCGATCAGCATGAACCGGGTGCAGGCCCGGTAGGCGACGAACAGCGCATCGCTCGGATGTGCCCGGTCCATCGGCCGACGGTAGTCTATCCAGCCGGGGGTGATCCGATCCGACGACTACCCGCGATCGCTCACGACTTCTGGGTGCCGGCCGTCGCTGCTGCGGTCGTGGCGTTGGGTATGCTCGTCGCCTTCCAGGCCTGTGGGCGTCTGCCGCCCCGCGACATCGACGACCTGTGCGCGATCTTCGCGGAGCGCGAGCCCTGGCGGGAGGCGGCGGCTACGGCCTTCGAGCGCTGGAAGGTGCCGGAGCCCGTGCAGCTGGCTCTCTTGCACCAGGAGTCGCGCTTCCGCTCCGAGGCGCGCCCGGGGTGGCGCCGGGTGCTCTGGGTCATTCCGGCCGGCCGGCTCTCTTCGGCCTACGGCTACGGCCAGGTCAAGGACGGCACCTGGTCCGACTACCTGAAGCACGCCGGCCCGAGCGGCGCCCGGCGCGATTCCTTCGCCGATACGGTCGACTTCGTCGGTTGGTATGCGAGCGTCATCCACCGAGTCACAGGGATCGAGCCGCACGACGCCTTCAACCTCTATCTCGCCTACCACGAGGGACCGGCCGGCTACTCCCGGGGGAGCTACCGCGAAAAGGAGTGGCTCGTGGGCGTCGCACGCAAGGTGGAGGCGCGCTCCTCCCTCTACGCGGCCCAGTTCGCGACCTGCGGCGGCCCTCCCTGGCCCCCTCCACCTCCTCCGCCCGAGGGGGGGTGACCCACGGCGGAGACCGTCTCTCCGTGCGAGGCAATCCGATCTGCTCGGCTGGGCCGAGGCCGCTTCGCTCCTCCTCTTGGGATCGCGGGGCGGCGGGCACCCTACGCTCATGGCTCGGCCGGGACGCCCTGCTTCCGGCGTTGCGTGGACGCAGT
>NYZB01000091.1 GCA_002687015.1 Deltaproteobacteria bacterium | reverse complement strand
CCGCGGGATCCCTCGGCTGGTTCCAGGGACGCATGGAGAGCGGGCCGCGCGCCCTCGGCGGCCGTTCGATCCTGATGAGCCCTCTCGACCCGGGAGCCAGGGAGACCCTGAATGCGCGCGTCAAGTTCAGGGAGGCCTTCCGCCCCTTCTGTCCCTCGTTGATCGCGGAGGCCCGCGAACGCTATCTGCCCGCCTCGCGGCCAGAGCCCTTCATGGTCACCTCCTTCGAGGTCGCACCCGAGCAGCGAGATCGCATCCCCGCCGTCGTCCACGTCGACGGAACGGCGCGACCCCAGACGGTGGAGCGCGGAACGGACCCGCTCTTCTGGCAGCTGATCGACTCCTTCGGCCGCATCACGGGCGAACCGGTCGTGCTGAACACCTCGTTCAACGTCCGGGGGGAGCCGATCGTCTGCGACCCGCTCGATGCCATCCGGTGCTTCTACTCCGGTGGCATGGATCACTTGCTGTTGGGCCCCTTCCTCGTCTCGAAGCCCGGAGCGCCCGGCTAGAGGAAGGTCCGGCCACCGAGGCTACGAGGCCGGTAGCGCGCGTTGAAGGCGTAGCTGATGCGCGTTCCGGTGCCGCGGTTCGGCTCCATGTAGTGGTACACGTCGGACGGAAAGAGCAGCACCATGCCCGCCTCGGGTTGCACCGAGGGCTGTGTCACGACATCGAGCACGACGTCGAGAAAGGTGTACGGAGGGCGGACGACCAGCTCTCCGCAGTCCTCGGGAGCCTGGGCGTAGAAGACGCCCGAGATGTGCGCCCCCGGGTGGTGATGCCCCGCGTTCCAGTCGCCCGGCCCGTTCAGGTTCGCCCACAAGTTGCCGATCTCGAGGTCGAAGGGAGCCGACACCCCACCTTCGGGCCGATCGACGCCCTTGTAGGCCTCGACGAAGCGACGGATCAGGGCTTCGAGCTCGTCGAGCACCTGCCTGCACTTGGCGTCGCGAGCGAAGTCCGTCAGCAGGTCGGGGCTCTGCCAGCCGCCGCGATTCGACAGCTCGACGCCGGTGGACTCGACCTGCCGGCGTGTCGCGTACTCCGCCAGGAAGCCGGGGTCCACCGTGAGGCGACTCCGGTACATGGGTATCCAGGAGAGGCGGAGGAGTTCGTCGGACTCTCCGGCGGGGTCGCGAGCCATCCTAGTCGGTCTCCAGCTGGTAGCAGAGGATCGAGCGCAGGAGGTCCTGGCCGGGAGCCACCGGCTGGACCGCGTGGGGAAGGAAGCCGCCGAGCAGGAGGAGGGTCTCTCCGACAGCCAGCCGCACCCGAACCGCGCCGAGGTCGGGCGCCATGCGAAGCTCGGAGAGGGCGCCTTCGAGGTGCCCGGGCCATAGGCAGACCGCGCCGCGGTCCGAGGTGGGGTCCGCCTCGTCGCGAAGGCAGGTGACGACCGTGATGTCGCAGCCCTGGATGTCGCGGTGGACAGCGAGGTGGTCGCCCGGCTGCTCGTAGTAGGTGTAGGTGCCGCGCAAGGCGGAAGGACGAAGCGGAGCGCCGCCCTCCTGCTCGAGCCGCTGCCGCAGCTCCTGGGACTGGTAGAGGGCCTCCTGCCTCTCTCCTGCGACCGCGCTGGTGAAGGCACGAGGCGGGTCGCCACCCCGCACTTCTTCGCGATCGGGGGCCGTGGAATCCGTGCGCTCGGCGCGGGCGTACATCGCCTCCGCCTCGGCCCGCAGAGCCCGGCAGATCTCGGGCGAGGCCCAACCCTCGAGGAGCTGCCAGCCCCCGCGCCTCCGAAGGGGCGAATCGAACAGGGCGGCCGGGATCGCGTAGGAGGCCATGGGCACAGGGTAGCCCGGACGGAGCGGAGCCTCCCCGGGCGGTGGCCTGTCCAACGGGGCGCGGAGGGCGTACCCTCGAATGAACCGGTCGTGGCTCGACCCCGACCCTACTCCTGTGCGCCGGCTGGCGCGGCGACCCGGGTGCGCCCGGGACGCGAGACGAGGAGAAGACCCGCGGCATCGGACGAGGACCCCCGATCGGAGCGGCCGGAGCCGGGCGAGGCTTCCGAAGCACGAGACGCGAAGCCCGGACGTGGCGGAAAGCGGCGCACGAGCCTGATTGCCCTGGCGGCCGCTGCGCTCTCCGCTCCGGCCGTCGGAGCCGGTGCGGAATCGGCCGAGAACGCAGGCCGAGACGCCGCGGGCGACGCCCGGAAGTCGGGCAGCCCCGAGGCGATGCAGCCCATCATGGGCCCGTCGGCCAGGGAGCCCGCCGGTACTCCCAAGGCCATGCAGCCAATCATGGGGCCGGAAGGGGCGAAGAAGCCCGATGCGGAGGCGGACCCGGCGAAGAGCCCGGACGGAATGCAGGCCGTCTATCAGCCGTCGGCGAAGAGCCCGGATGGGATGCAGGCGGTCTATCAGCCGTCGTCCGAGAGCGAAGCGCAGCCGCCGCCTCGAGCCATGCAGCCGATCATGGGACCTTCGTCAGAGGACGCGGGTGACCCGCCCCAGGCCATGCAGCCCGTGATGGGACCCTCCTCCGAAGGGAAGCGCACCACGCCCAAGGCCATGCAGCCGATCATGGGGCCGGGCAAGGCGACCGTGGAGTCGGACGAGAAGAGCTCGAAGTAGCTCCCCGCGGCTGACCGGATCGCCGATGGCCCCCTCCTCCCGCGAGCTGGCGACGGTGCTGGTCGCGATGCCCTTCGTCTCCAGCCTGCACCCCTCGATCCAGCTCGGTCTGCTGGCCGAGCTGGGGCGGGCGCGCGGTTTCCGCGTGGAGACCCTCCACCTGAACCTCGATCTCGTCGGGGCGACCGGGTCCGAGCTCTATGAAGCGCTGTGCCGGCATCGGGGTTGCCAGGTGGGCGACTGGCTCTTCTCGGTGGAGGCCTTCGGAAAAGAGGCACCGGACGCCGATGGCGGTTTCGTCGACGAGTTCCGCCCGGCCATCGAGTCCCTCGTCGAAGAAGCGGGCACCACGGCGGGCCGACTGCGCTCCCTGCGGCAGCGGGAGATCCCCGCCTACCTCGATCGGCTGGAGCGGGAGGTCCCCTGGGATCGCTACGACGTGGTGGGTTTCACGTCGACCTTCCAGCAGAGCGCGGCCGCCGTGGCGATGGCCCGACGGGTCAAGAGGCGTCACCCCGGAATCGTCACCCTGTTCGGCGGCGCCAACCTCGAGGGCGAGATGGGGCGCGAGCTCGTGCGCGGGATTCCGGAGATCGACTTCGCCGTGGACGGGCCCGCGGAGACGGCCTTCCCCGCCTTCCTGGAAGCCCTGGCGACGGACCGCGATCCGGCGGAGATCCCGGGCATCGTGGTGAAACGGGAGGGGGAGGTCCTGGCGACGCCTCCAGCCGCCCCCCTTTCGTCCCTCGACGAGCTGCCCTTCCCGGACTACGACGAGTACTTCGAGCGGGCGGGTCGCCTGGGGCTCCACGAGGGAAGCCGCTGGCGCGAGCTGGCCCTGCCCCTCGAGAGCTCACGGGGGTGCTGGTGGGGGGAGGTCCAGCACTGCACCTTCTGCGGGCTCAACGGCGGAACCATGGCCTACCGCGCCAAGTCCACCGCGCGGGTGCTCGACGAGCTTGCGTACCTGGCGGGGCGTCACCGCGTCTTCCAGTTCCAGGCCGCCGACAACATCGCCGCGCCCTCCGTCCACCGCGAGCTCTTCCCCGAGCTCGAAGAGCGGCAGCTCGACTACCGCTTCTTCTTCGAGGTCAAGGCCAACCTGCGCCGCCACCAGCTCCGCCAGATGAAGCGGGCCGGCGTGGAGTGGATCCAGCCCGGCATCGAATCCCTGAGCAGCCACGTCCTCGAGCTGATGCGCAAGGGCGTGCGTGCCATCGACAACGTCAACCTGCTTCGCTGGTCCCTCTACTACGGACTCGACGTCTCGTGGAACATCCTCTGGGGCTTTCCGAACGAGCGGGAGGAGGACTACCTGGGGCAGGCGCGGCTGGTCCCGCAGCTCGCTCACCTGCAACCCCCAGCCTCCATCGCGCAGATCTGGCTGGAGCGATTCAGCCCACTCTACGTCGATCGGGTCGCCTTCCCGGCACGCCGCATCGGGGCGGAGAGCAGCTACGGGTACGTCTACCCGCGGAGCTTCGATCTGGATCGCGTCGCCTACTTCTTCGACTTCGAGTTCGAGAAGACCCTCCCGCGCGAGGTCACCTTCGAGCTCCAGCGACGGGTGAGCGAGTGGAAGGCCCGCTGGCGCGCGGCGCCACGCCCGCGGCTGCTCTACCGGTCCACCCCGGGGCTGGTCCAGATCGAGGACGAGCGGCAGCCGGATCCGCCGCGGACCTATCGCCTGGAGGGCCCCCTGGCGGAGCTCTACCTCGCCTGCTCCGAGCGGCCCCGGCGCGTTCCGGCCCTGGCCAGGAAGCTCGAGCTGGCGGATCCCGAGCAGGAGATCGAGGGCGCCCTCGATCTCTTCTGCGAAGAGGGCCTGATGATGCGCGACGGCGACCTGTTCCTGAGCCTGGCGCTCCCGGCCACGCCGAACCGCTAGTCCGCGCTGCCCTCCCGTTCCCGCGCCATGAGGGGTCGATCAGCCCTTGGGCGGCCCCCCGTTCACACCGCGCCAGCGCGAGCCGCTGATCGTGTCGGCGAAGGGCCAGAAGGCGTCCGGGTCGAGGGCGCCCGCGAGGGCGATGTTCCGGCTCGTGGGCACCGCGGTCCAGAGCCGGGCCGAGATGTCACCCCGCACCGGGAGCTGGGTCGCGATCGGGTCCCACGGGCTCTCCCGCAGGGTCAGCTTTCCCTCCACCTTCTCGTGGTGGATGGTCTGGTAGTCGGTCGCGACGTGCACGACGTGGGGCGCGAAGTCGTAGGCCTTCTCCGCGCCACCCACGGCCCGCGAGACCTTCACCCACCACTCGTTCTCCGTCTCGGGCTCGGGGTGCGCGATGGCGCCCTGGCTCTGACCTTCGAACTCGAGGAAGGTGTATCCCTGGTGACTGCACTTGGCGACGACCCGGGGGCCCATCCGCCAGTAGTCGATCTCGGCCTGGTACTTCGGCTGACCGTTCATCTCCCGGCTGAAGATCACCGCCGACTCCTGGTCGATGCCGTAGCCGACGGCGTACTTGCCGGCGGTGCCGCGGTAGTCGGCGTCGACGCTGAGCACGACGCCGAACTCGGGCTCGTCGGGCACGGGGAAGCAGTAGATGGAGAGCTCGACGTTGGCCTTGGCACCGGGCTCGATGCCCGGCGGCAGCAGCGCCGCGATCCCCTCCGGATCGGTCGGGTAGTCGATCCTCAGAAAGGGCCAGCCGATGATCTCGCCGGGGTTGGTCTTGGGGCCTTCGTTCTCGCTCACGGGTGCTCTCCTTGGTCCTTCGGAGGTGGTGGGGCTTTCTCCGCTGCTCATTTGTACCTCAGTTCAATCGATGATTGAAGTACTTTCGTGAACTCAGGTACAATTGATCCATGGCCGACCTCGAGAGCCCCGTCACCCGGCGAGACCGACGCAAGCTGGAGCTGCAGAGCCGGATCATCGAGGCCGCCGAGGGCCTCTTCGAGGAGAGGGGCTACGACCAGACCAAGGTCTCCGAGATCTGCGAGCGGGCGGACATCGCCTACGGGACCTTCTTCAACCACTTCCCCGAGAAGCAGGACGTGCTCCGGGCCCTGGCGGATCGCTCCGTCCAGACCGTGACCGAGAGGCTCGAGGAGCTGGCCAAGCAGCCTGGGTCGATCGAGGAGCTGCTGATCTCCCTCTTCGAGGGCAGCGCCGAGGCCTACGACGAGCTCGGACCGATGCGCCGCGATCTGATCGGTCGCATCCAGGCCATCTCCTTCGCCGAAGCACCGGAGGAGAGCGACCGGCGCTTCCACGGCGCCTTCGAGGCCTTCCTCGCAGAGGCCGCCGCCAGGGACCTGGTGCGCTCGGACGTCCCGATCGAGACGCTGGCCGACATCCTGGCCGGCACCTTCTCCTCGCTCTCCTTGAGCGCCGTGCACTTCGAGGACTTCCCGATCCGCGAGCGCTCGGCAGCCGCGGCGCGGTTCCTGGCGCGCTCGGTGGCGCCCCGCCAGGGCGGCTAGGCGCACACGGTCAGCCCTCGCGCGGTTTCTCTGACACATGCGCGGCCGCGCGCCCACCTATCCATGGCGGAGTGGAGGTGGAATGCGCATGCGGGTCTCTACCGTGGCCATTCGGGCGATCGCGGGGTTGGCCCTGTGGGCGCTGGCCGCGCCGGCTGCGGCCGGCTCGATCTACTTCGAGGGAACGCTGACCGTCGACATCCTCGACGACCTGTTCGTGATCGAGACGCCGAGCTCCGGCCACGCCTACCTCCAGGAGGGGACGGACGTTCTCGAGCTGAACCCCCGGCAGTTCGTGGTGGAGGAGGTCGGAGGCACCTTCGGGCCCGAGACCCCCCGCGAGATCATCCCGCCCATCGTCCTGGGCGCCGAGAACAACTACGCCAGCGGCCGCGCGCGCTTCGCCCCCCGGGCCGACGGCAGCTTCGGCGGGCCGATGGCCCTCCTGGGCGACTTCGACTTCCTGGGCGAGGACGACCTGGTGCTCATGAACATCGTCCTCGACCCGATCGGAGCGGGCGGCAGCGCCACGACCTCCTTCCTGAACGGGCTGCTCAACACGCTGACCACGGGCCTCGAGTGGACCACCGGCACCGCCACGGCGAACGACGTGATCGTAGGAGGGATCCCGGGACAATCCCTGTCCCGAACGGGCTCCGACCATCGAGACCCGGATGGCTTCGGAAGGCTGCGCCTCGTCACCGCCTCGGAGATGACGATCGACGGATCCTCGCTGGGCTTCTTCGTGAAGGTGCCGACCTTCGCGACCCTGGACCTGCTCTTCCTTGCGGATCCCCCTGACTCCGGAGAGGTGGTGCCGCCCTCGGTCCCCGAGCCACGACTCGCGCTCCTCGTATCGGTGTCGCTGGCGCTCCTGGGGATGCGCCGGCGGCCGGGCTCGCCACCGAGGGGGTGGC
This sequence comes from Deltaproteobacteria bacterium, assembly GCA_002687015.1. GTDB lineage: Bacteria > Myxococcota_A > UBA9160 > UBA9160 > UBA6930. Next base: position 3,008 of record NYZB01000091.1, on the reverse strand, counting down.
TCAGCCGCTGACCGCGCTGGCCTTCTGGCGATAGGCCCGGGCCTGGATCTCGTACAGCTCGGCGTAGGTGCCGCCGCGCGCCATGAGGTCCTCGTGGGCGCCCACCTCGACGACCCGCGCACCGTCCATCACCACGATCACGTCGGCCATGCGCACCGTGCTGAAGCGATGCGAGACGAGCACGGTGATGCGACCTGCCGGCGCCGACTCGCCGCGGCCGCCCCGGGCTGTCTCCGCATAGCGCTCGAAGAGTGCGTGCTCGGTCTCGGCGTCGAGGGCGGCCGTCGGCTCGTCGAGGATCAGCAGCAGGGGCTGGTCCCGCATGAAGCCACGAGCCAGGGCCAGCTTCTGCCATTGACCGAAGCTCACCTCGACGCCCTCGGGCCAGCTGGGGCCGAGCTGGGTGTCGAGACCGGCGACGAGGTGCTCGACCACGTCGTCGGCCCCGGCGCGATCGACGGCGGTCTCGACGGCGGGCCGCTCTTCGACCCGTGCCGCATCCCCGACCCCGACACTCTGTAGCGCCTTGAACTCGAAGCGGAAGAAATCCTGGAAGGCCCCCGCCAGCCGGCTGCGCCAGTCGGCGGCGGGCATGCGGGCGAGGTCCGCTCCGTCGGCCAGAATCCTCCCCTTCGTCGGCTTGTAGAGCCGGGAGAGCAGCTTGACCAGGGTGGTCTTGCCGGCTCCGTTCTCGCCGACGATCGCCACGACCGAGCCGGCCTCGAGGTGCAGATCGACGTCCTGGAGGACCAGGCGATCCGTTCCCGGGTAGGCGAAGGACACGCCCTCGAGACGGATGCCATCCTTCAGCTCGGCCGGCACCGGGACGTCGGCGTCCTCTTCGAGCTGGGCCGCGTAGTCCTCGAGCCAGGCCATCCGCTGCGATCCATCCATCCAGATGCCGCGCAGGAAGCCGATCTCGCCAACGGTGGCACCGATGTAGGCGGACAGACGCGAACCCGCCGCCAGCACCAGCAGCACGTTGCCCGGGCTCTCGGACAGGCCCGAGGATACGAACACGATCGCCCCGACGAAGCCGGCACCGAAGACCAGCCAGGCCAGGGAATGCCAGAGGGCGCTCACCCAGCGGGCGCTGGCGACGGGGCCGTACCAACGCTCCCAGGCCGCACGCCGGCGCTCGACGAGGCGGGGCCCGATCCCGGTGACGCGCACCTCCTTGCCCGGGGGGGCCGTCGTGGCGCGTGCCTCCGACGTGGCGGTTCCCGAGGTCATCCTCGTGGCGGACGTCGCGATCGGCGATACCACGACGGTCTATGCCGCGGCCGGTGACTGGGTCCTGGGAGTCGCGGTCGTCGTTCTCGTCGCCGCGTGGGCACGGGGGCGCCGGGCTCTGCCTGCTCGCGTCTGACCCTCCGGCGCGCGGCGTGCACCCATGCCCCTTCTCCGCCATCATGCGCTGCGTCGAACCCGATTGGAGAGCCCCCATGCAGGCCAAGAGCAGCCCCCGCTTCGCGATCATCGGTGCGGGGATGTCCGGCATCCTGTCCGCCGTACGTCTCAAGGAGGAAGGCCTCGACTTCACGGTCTTCGAGAAGGCCGAGAAGGTCGGCGGGACCTGGCGCGAGAACACCTACCCGGGCATCGCCTGCGACGTCCCTTCACACCTCTACTGCTACTCCTTCGAGCTCAACCCGGATTGGAGCTATGCGGCCTCTCCGGGCGCGGAGATCCAGGCCTACTTCGAGGGTGTGGCAAATCGCTACGAGGTCGGGGATTCCATGCGCTTCGGCGATCCGGTGGTGCGCTGCGAGTGGACGGGTGAGGGCTGGGAGATCGAAACGGGCTCGGGCTACAAGGACCAGTTCGACTGGGTGATCGCCGCGACCGGCATCCTCCACCACCCCAAGTACCCCGACATCGAAGGTCTCGAGGACTTCGAGGGCACGATCTTCCACAGTGCGCGCTGGGACCACAGCGTCCCGCTCGACGGCCAGCGCATCGGCGTGATCGGCACGGGCTCGAGCGGCGTCCAGATCACCGGCGCGCTGGCGCCGCGCTCGGGCAAGTTCTCCCTCTTCCAGCGGACCGCACAGTGGGTCGTCCCCGTCGAGCAGATCGCCTACTCGGAGGAGCAGCGCGCCGAGTTCCGCAGCAACCCCGAAGCGCTTCTCGAGCTTCACAAGGAGCTGGACACGACCTTCCACGAGGGCTTCGGAAACGCGGTTCTCGACGGCAAGTCGGAGTTCTTCGACACCATCGAGGCGACCTGCACCGAGCACCTGGAGAACCACGTCGCCGATCCCGAGCTGCGAGAGAAGCTGCGGCCCGACTACCGGGCCGCCTGCAAGCGCCTCGTCATCTCCCACGACTTCTTCGATTCCATCCAGCACCCGAACGCGGAGCTGGTGACGGAGAAGATCGAGAGGATCGAGGCCTCGGGAATCCGTACCGAGGACGGACGGCTTCACGAGCTCGACCTGATCGTCCTCGCCACCGGCTTCCACGTGGACCAGTTCATGCGCCCGATGACGATCCGGGGGCGGGATGGGATCCTCCTCGACGAGGTGTGGAAGGAGCGACCCTCGGCCTACCTGGCGGTCGGCGTGCCGGGCTTCCCCAACTTCTTCATGCTGAACGGGCCGAACAGCCCCGTCGGGAACTTCTCGCTGATCCGAACCGCCGAGATGCAGTTCGACTACATGATGAAGCTGGTCGAGGCAGTGCGCAGCGGAAAGCTGGCCAGCGCCATGCCGACCCAGCAGGCCGCCTCCCGCTTCGAGGAGGAGCGCACCGAAGCGGCAAAGAACACCGTCTGGGCCAGCGGCTGCCGGAGCTGGTACCTCGACGACCGCGGGATCCCGGCGGCCTGGCCCTTCCCCTTCTCCCGCTTCTGCGACGAGATGACCGAGCCGAAGCTCGAGGACTTCGAGGCGGCCTAACCTCCCGACCTGCTCCGCCCCCCTCCGGTCTTGGGGGCCGCTTCGCTTCTTTCTTTGACGCGCGGCGGGGCGGGGTTCATTCCTCAGAATGGCTCGGCCGGGACAGGG
>NYZB01000090.1 GCA_002687015.1 Deltaproteobacteria bacterium | reverse complement strand
TCCCACCCTCGAAGAGACGCTGAAACGGTACAGGAGAGGCTGTGAATCAATCGCAATCCGGGCTGCGCTCGGCCCAGAGCGACGCTCGCCTCGGAGCCGATTGACTCACACCCTCTGGAGGTCCGCGCTCCCGTCAGAGCAGGTTGCTCCCCAGGTTCTGGAGGTCCGCGCCCCCGGGTACTACGCCTCCTCCTCCTTCCACGCGGGCATGTAGCGAACGCCGAGGTTCATGATGCGTTGGAGGAGATCGGGGTACTCCACGCCGGTCGCGCGCGCCGACTCGGCGAAGTCCTCGTCGCGGGAGAGGTCGGGGTTGGCGTTGGCTTCGAGAACGAACACGCGGCCCCCGGCGTCGAGGCGTAGGTCGATGCGGGCGTAGCCCGAGAGTCCGAGCGCCTTGTAGATGCGGCGAGCGAGCTTGGGGATCTTCGCCTCGAGAGCGGGTGGGAGGCCCTTCGCCAGGGCAGTCTTCACGCCGAGCTTCTCCTGGTAGGTGACGCTCCACTTGACCTTGGAGGTCGCGATGGGAGCCGTGCCCTTGGGCAGGCTTTCGAACGTCATCTCCCAGGTGGGGAACACGGTGAGGCGCTGGTTGCCGAGGACTCCGACATAGAGCTCGCGTCCCTCGACGTACTCCTCGGCGAGTGCATCGGTCCCGATGCTCTCGTGTACGAACCGCACCCGCTCCACCAGCGCGTCTTCGGTGTGGACGATGGACGCCTGCGCGATGCCGATCGACGCGTGCTCGGCTGCGGACTTCACGAAGAGCGGGAACCGGAGGCGCCGCGGCGCGCGAATGGTGAGGCCGCGCCGGAACGTCTTGAAGCCGGGGATCGGGATACGGTGCCAGGCCAGGATCTTCTTCGACAGGACCTTGTCGCTGGACAACAGCAGCCCGCGCGGATTGCAACCGGTGTATGGAGTCCGCCGAAGCTCGAGCCAGCTGATCACGTGCGCGTCGTAGAGCGTGATGCCCTGGAAGTGGCCGAGCAGGTTGAAGACCAGGTGCGGCTTGTGCTCCTCGATACCGCGTCGGATCGGAGCGAGGTCGTCCGAGACGCCGAGCGGGATGACCTCGTGGCCGAGGCCGCGCAGGGCCGACAATGCGTCGAACTCCATCTTCCACCGGTAGATCTCGGCTTCGTCGAGCCCGGCCGTCGACTCCGGCGGGATGAGCTCTTCGTGCATGACGACCAACACCCGCCGGCGCCTCATCGCCTGTACTCCGAGTGTCCGCCATAGAGGAAGGTCATCGTCAGCGTGGTCAGCAACACCGCAACGTCGACCCGTGATTCAGCCGGGGGGCGCGTCAAACGCAGGTTCAACGAGCCACAGCGACGCAGCAGCTCGTTGAATACCTGCTTGATCAGGTACGGATGCTGTCCCGTGATCGACGCGACGCGATTCCGCAGCCCGTTGTAGTGCCGAATGAGAAACCGCGTCGCGCGCTCTCGGTGCGCGAACATCGGATCGCCCGAGAAGATGCGCTGCAACGGCTCGTCGTATTCCGTCGTGTGGTCGTCGGCGTACACCGCCTGTTTCTGCCGGTAGTACTCGCGCAACGTGAGCCGCAGTTTCGACAACGAGTCTGGTCGACTCCGCGTGCGCACTTTCGGCGGCGCATCTCCGATCTCTGCCACCAGCTCGTCCACGAACTCCAGCTTCTTCATCGCCGGCCAGCCGTCGTACCGCATCCGCCACTGCGAACGGGGCTGCAGCCACACCGAAAAGGTCTCGGCCCAGTCCTCCAGGGGGTGGCTCTGCGAGTACCAGTAGTCGAGGTTGAGCACGAACTCCCGACTCAGCGGGCGCGGGACGTACTCGCTGGAGTAGCGCTTGGACGGCCGGCCGAAGACCTCCCGCCACCGCTTGCGTCGACGTAGTCGATACGCGTTGTCGACGGCATGAGCCGCTTCGTGGCGCAGGAGCTTCATGCACCATTCGTGCTCGCCGCCTTCGACCTCGAGCATGTGGCGCGCTTCCAAACGCGCTAGCCGCGGGTGAGCGAGAAAGAACGGGATGGCGAAACCGGTCAGTCCATCCGGGGTGAACCAGTCCGTGGACAGCCACACGTAGGGCCGCAGACGCTTGAAACCCGCCTCTCGCAGCTCCGACCACAGGCGCTGGACCCGGGTCTCGAGCGCCGTCCCCTCGATCTGCAAGCCGAGGTCGCAGATGCGTGTGTCCAGCAGCTCGCCCTGAGCGAGCTGGACCCACCACGGCTGCGGTGTCCGGCTCCGTCGTGACAACCGGCGTCCTCCCGGGGAACCGCTCCCCGGAAACGATCCTAACTGGAGCGGAAGGAATCGGAGATCATCTAGGTCCCGTGAGGGTCAGGATGCAGATCTCAGGTGGGCAGAACAGACGGACCCGCGGCGCGTAACCACCCTCCATGCCGATTCCGGCGGAGACGTTGATCCAGTGGTCGCCGTAGCGATGGAGGCCGCGGCCGTAGCGGCGCGGGAGCTTGGAGAGGGTGACGAGGGGACCGAAGCCCGGGATCGCGATCTGGCCGCCGTGGGTGTGCCCGGCGAAGTGGACGTCGACGCGGCGGCCGTTGATGTCCCTGGTCACGTCGGGGACGTGGCTCACCACCAGCACTGCGTCTCCCTCGCGTCCCGACAGAGGAGTGGCGGGGAGGCGCCTCGTTTCGACCTCGAGGCCGTACACGAGGAGGCCGCGACCGTCTCCGAGGTCGAATCTGCGTGCAGAATCGCGGAGCCAGATCACGTCGAGACCATCGACCAGGCGGGCCCGAAGGTCCCCCGGCTCGGAATGGCCGGAAACGACGACGACGCCCAGCCGCGCGCGCAGCCCCGCCAGAAAGCGGCGCGCGGCGTCGAACGCGGGGGTCTCGTTCCAGAACGGACCAGACGCGTAGTCACCGGTGAACACGATGAGGTCGGGGTTCGCGTCGCGGACGAGGTCGAGGGCGTTCCGCTCACGCGCGCACGCGCCGACGGTTTGCAGATCCGAGAGATGCACCACGCGGATCGGGGCCGCACCCGCAGACCAGCCCGCGATCACCACGCGCTCCTCTCGAACCCGTAGCCGATGCGGCTCGATGAACGCGGCCCACGCGGCGACTCCCGTCGCGACGAGGGCGACCGCGGTCATCACCCGTGGGACACGACGTCGGGCTCGTCGCCCCGTCCACACGCACGCCCATGGCAGCCAAAACGCCCCGGAGTAGTACGCGAGCGACACGGCGACGAAGCGCGACGGACGCTGCACCGCCGGCCAGACCCGGGCCAGGACGAACCCGGCGACGCACAGCATCGCGAGCACGGCCAGCCCGAGCCCGTAGCGGACCAACGGCCGATCGGAGAGCCGGCGCGTGGCGCGCAGTAGTCCCCACGAGAGCCCGGCGGCGATTGCTGCTTGAACGATCTGAAGGGTCAGCCAGGGATTCACAGGGGGGTTCGTACCAAAAGCCGTTGAAGCGTGCGGTCCTCCCCACTACAGTGTCACCGCATCAAGAGTCTCGGGTCTGGACCTCCACACCCGGGCGGCAACCGATCCCGTGTTCCACGGGGCGCGGTGCCGAGGACCCCTGGCGGGGAACGATGTGGTTGGTGTCGCACGTGTTCACGCACGATCAGTCGACCCGGCAAATGCTCCGGCGTTCGGACAGCTCCGCCAAGAACCGCCTCTTCGATGCCGCAAGAGGAAACTCGTCATGCGGCAGCAACTCGCCGGCCCCGCGCCCTGATCCGACGCAAGCGGTGATCCACCGCCCGTCGCCCTGATCGTCTCATTCGTTCACCTCCCGGGCTCACCGTCCGTACCCGGCCCGGGATCCGTCCGGAGTATCTCTCATGTCCTTCATCTCCCCCGACCGACTGCAAACCCTCGCCATCCACGGCGACCTCGGACCGGACCCGGAGACCGGTGCGCTCGTGACCCCCATCGTCCAGTCGACGACATTCGCCCAGGCCGGGGTAGGTGAGCATCGCGGGTTCACGTACTCGCGTGCGCACAATCCGACCGTCTCCGCGCTGGAAATCCAGCTCGCCGCACTCGAAGGCGCGCGCCACTGCGCCGCGTTCGCCACCGGAATGGCCGCGATCACGGGCCTGGCGTTGTCAGTCCTGCGCGCGGGAGACCACGTCGTGTGCTCGGACGTCGTGTACGGCGGCACCGTTCGACTACTCGAGCGAGTGCTCCGCAACCTCGGCATCCGCACGACCTTCGTCGATACCTCCGACATCGACGCGACCTGGCGGGCGTTCGAGCCCTCGACCCGTCTGGTGCTCGTGGAGTCGCCGGCGAACCCGACGCTCAAGCTGACCGACATCGCAGCGGTCGCCGGGCTAGCCCACGACGCGAACGCACTCTGCGCCGTCGACAACACGTTCCTGACGTCCGTACTCCAACGCCCGATCGAACTCGGCGCCGACGTGGTCGTCTACTCGACGACCAAGTTCATCGAAGGTCACAACACGACTGTCGGCGGAGCCGTCCTGCTCGACGACGACGCGCTGGCCGCGAGACTCGACGAGGTCCGCAAGACGGTCGGCTCCATCCAGTCTCCGTTCGATGCGTGGCTGACCCTCAAGGGGCTCAAGACCCTGCCGCTGCGGATGGCGAAACACAGCGAAAACGCTGCTCGGGTCGCCGCGTGGCTCGAGACCCACTCCGCCGTCGCCGCCGTGGCGTACCCCGGACTGGTGTCGTTTCCACAGGCCGATCTGGCCCGGCGGCAGCAAGCGTCCGGGGGCGGCGTGCTCGCGTTCGAAGTCGTGGGCGGCGCCGACGCCGGAGTCGCGGCGATGAACGCACTCGAACTCTGCCACCGCGCCGAGAACCTCGGTGCGACCGAGACCCTCGCCACGCACCCGGTCTCGATGACCCACGGTGACGTCGACCCCGAACATCGGCAGCGAGTTGGGATCACGGACGGGCTCGTCCGCCTGTCGGTCGGACTCGAGGCTGCCGACGACATCATTGGTGACCTCGACCGCGCACTCGCCACACTGAAGACGGAGGTGGTCGCATGAGCGCCGAGACCATCGTGATCAAGCTGGGAAGCTCCGTCCTGCCGGATGACGCCGCCGCCCTCCGCGGGGTCCAGGAGATCTACCGGGAGGTGCGAGCAGGGCGCAGGGTCGTCTGCGTCGTCTCCGCGTTCGGAGATACCACGGACACGCTGTGCGCCCGGGCGCGGGATCTCGCTCCCCGAGCCAACGAGGCACTCTACGCAGAGTTCCTCGCGACCGGAGAAGCCGCCGCAGTCCTCGCGTTCGCATTGGCCTTGGACGGCGGCGGCATCCCCGTCGAGACACTGGACGTCCACGGGCTCGCGTTGGCGACTACGGGCGCCACGCTCGACGCGACCCCCGTGTCCGTGGACGTCGAAGCCTTGAACCGCGCACTCGAGAAGGCACCCGTGGTGGTGGTGCCCGGGTTCGTCGGCAAGGACGCGAACGGGCGATCGACCCTCCTCGGTCGCGGTGGGTCCGACCTGTCGGCGATCTTCATCGCGCACGCGCTCGAAGCGGCGTGCCGGCTCGTGAAGGACGTCGACGGGTGGTTCGAGGACGATCCCGCGCGCACCGGCCCCGCCCCCCGCCGGTACGCAACCCTCCACTGGGACGACGCGATCGCAAGCCCCGCCCCCATCGTGCAGGCCAAGGCCGTGGAGTGGGCTCGCCGTCTCGACCGGCCGTTCGAAGTCGCCGCGCTCGAAAGCAGCGGCCCCACGACAGTCAGCGCCGCCGACAGCGCCTTCGCGCCGACTCCCTCCAGCCCCCGTCCCGTCCGCGTCGCCCTGCTCGGTTGTGGAACCGTCGGCGCGGAGGTCGCCCGCCGTCTGGTGCGCGAGACGGACCACGAACTCGTGTCCGTCCTGGTGCGCGACGTCGATCGGTCGCGGCCCGGCGTTCCGCGCGCGGTGATCACCGACGATCCGGCGGTCGCCCTCGCCCACGGCGCGGATATCGTCATCGAGCTCCTTGGCGACGTCGAGCTCGCGGGTCCGCTGGTGCGCGCGGCGCTCGAGCTGGGCGCCGACGTCGTGACCGCCAACAAGACGTTGCTCGCGCACGACGGTACTGAACTCGAAGCTCTCGCAGCCTCCCGAGGAGTGCGGCTGATGGGTTCAGCGGCGGTAGGCGGCGCAGTCCCCATGCTCGAGACCGTCGCCCGTATCGCCAGCACGACGCGCGTCGCGCGCCTGCGCGGCGTGGTCAATGGTACGTGCAACTTCGTCCTCGACGCGATCGCCGCGGGAGCGGACCTGGACGCCGCCGTCCGCGAGGCGCAGCGCCTCGGGTTCGCCGAGGCGGACCCGTCGGCGGACCTCGAAGGCCGCGACAGCGCCGACAAGCTGCGACTGCTGGCCCGCGCGGCGTTCAGCGTCGACGTGACCGACGCGTCTCCTCCCCCGGTTCTCGGGGCGTCCTCAGAGAGCCGCGCGCCCCGACGCCGTCTCGTGGTCGACGCGTGGCGCGACGAGAGCGGCGACGTTCGATCCGCAACCCGGATCGAGGCGCTCGGCTCGTCCGACCCGCTCGCCACCGTACGGAGCGAGCACAACGCACTCGAGATCACCGACACGTCCGGACGTCGCCACGTGGTCCGCGGCCGCGGGGCCGGGCCGCGGCCCACCTCCGTGGCCGTACTCGCCGACCTCGCCGATGCGGTGCGCGCGCGTTGGGCCGCCCTCTCACCGCCTGCGGAGGTCCTGGCATGACCGCTTTCGAGACCCGACTCGTCCATCCATCCGGGATTCCCGGCGAGCCCTCACACGCGACGAGTACGCCCCTCTACCAGACGGCGACCTTCCACCAGGACGACGCTGGAGCCGCCCGGTGGGACTACTCCCGATCCGGCAACCCGACTCGCGACGTCCTCGAGCGTCAGCTCACGGACCTCGACGGTGCCCACCACGCGTTCGCCTACGCGAGCGGGATTGCGGCCGTCAACGCAGTGCTGCGGCTGCTCGCCCCCGGCGATGAGATCGTATGCGGCGACGACCTCTACGGCGGCACGCTGCGGCTGCTCGACGATCATGCGAGGCACCTCGGCGTGCGGGTCATCCAGGTCGATACCTCCGACCCCAGCGCGGTCGAGCGCGCCGTGAGTGACGTGACGGCCCTGATCTTGGTGGAGACGCCGTCGAATCCGCGCCTGCGGACAGCCGACATCCCCGCACTCGCCCGCATCGCGCGTCGTCACGGCGCGCGGTTGGCAGTCGACAACTCGATGCTCTCGCCCTACCTCCAGCGTCCATTGGACCTCGGCGCCGACATCGCCATCCAGTCGGCGACGAAGCTCCTGGGCGGCCACGGTGACCTGACCGCGGGAGTCGTCGCGACCAACGACGCCGCACTCGCAGAGCGGCTCGCATTCCTCCGCAACGCCGAGGGCACCGCCCTCGCACCGTTCGAATCGTGGCTCCTCATTCGCGGACTCGAGACCCTCGCAGTGCGGCTGGAGCGTCAGCTCGACAACGTTGCCCGCCTCCTCCCGTGGTTGCGCGGGCATCCGGCGATCCGCCGCGTCCACTATCCCGGTTCGCCCGACCTCGCGCCGCGGTCCGGAGTAGTGATCTCGGTCGAGACGGGCTCCGTCCCCATCTCCCGCCGCCTGGTGGCCGCGACCCGCCTGTTCCGAACCACGGTCAGCTTCGGCTGTGTCACCTCCTCGATCAGCCTCCCCTGCACGATGTCCCATGCCAGTGTCCCCGAGGCCCGACGAGCGCAATCCGGACTCGCTGAGGACCTCGTACGCATCTCCGTGGGCATCGAGGCGGCTGACGATCTCGTCGCCGACCTCGAGCGCGCGTTGGGGGAGGAGAAGGGAAAAGGAGAACCCAGGGGCCCAGTAATCAGATCAGAGTCTGTCTCTGCTCCAGGGCTCCTGGGTTCTCCCTAGCAGGCTGCCGAAGAGGTCGTTCCGGCGAGAGCACTTCTTCAACCGCCGGCTGGCGCTCTGGTCTCTATCTCTCCCTATCGCGCAGCCGCTACCGGAAGTGCAGCCGCCGCACCGCGCGGTTCGTGAGCGCGACGCCGCCGCCAGGAAGCGTGAGCGCCTGAAACCAGAGCTCGATGCCACCCGCGACCGGAGACTCCGGCAAGGGGATCGTGACCACCCCGGAGCCGGCCGACGAGAGCGTGCCGTTCCCGAGGCTCGTCAACGTGAAGAGATCGACGAGGACCGGGTACGGCGAGATCGGCAGATACGCTGGCGCGAAGGAGACGAACAACTCGTAGGGGGTTCCAGGCGCACCGCCGATCGTGAACGACGCCGGCCGACCGAGGACGACGGCCGGAACGTCGAGCATCACGGGCGCCGTCGCGGGGACGACCGCCTCGTCGTCCTGGAGCAGGAATCGACGGCTCGGCTGTGCGCCGACCTGGTACCCCGCGCCGGGCAGCACGAACAGCGTGACGTACTCGTCACCCTCGAGGAGCGCGTCGTCGATCGGCTGGATGAACACCCGCTGCCAGTTCTGACCCGCGGGGAAGGTCACGGTCGGCGCGATGGCCTGATAGTCGATGCCCGCCCCGGCCGTCCCGACCGCGACCACGTTGACGGTGAGTGATCCGGAGACGTCGCCCGTGCGGTAGAGCTTGAACCCCCCGACGGCCGCCGGCTCGGACGGGTCGTCGTCCGCGGCCGCGGCATTGACGAGCGGAAGCGCCGGCGTGCGGTCGTCGTCATAGAGACGCCCGCTGCCATTGGGATTCGCACCGACTGCATAGTCAGGCCCCGGTAACAGCTCGACGGAGAACATCTCCGTGAATTCGACGCTCGCGTCATCCACCGGCGTCAGGACGAGGTCCGCGAACGACGCCCCCGCTGCGATCAACGCATCTCCAGCCAGAAGATCGTGGTCGAGCCCGGGAATCGCCGTTCCACCCATGCGATAGCGAACGGTGAGGGCGCTGGTCGTCGGGCCGGTGCGGGTCACCCGGAACGTCGCCGCGCCGCCACCTTCCGTCGCCGTGCGGTTCACCGACCCGACCTCCACCACGGGAAGCCCGGCCGCCGCGTCGTCGTCCACGAGGACGAGGTCAGCAGTCGTTGCGCTCGCTGCGAGACGGTAGGCCGAACTCGGACGCAACGCGACCCGGATGATCTCGTCCCCTTCGACGAGCAGATCGGGCACCGCGGAGGCGACCAGCGTGATGCTCGCAGCACCCGCCGGAATCGTAGCCACCGTCGGCAGGGCGACGAAGTCCTCCCCTGCGATCGCCGTCCCGACGAACGCGAGCCGGACGGGCAACGCCTGGGTCATGGCACCCACCCTGGAAACCGTGAACGTCCCGGCCCCGCCGGCCTCCGGAACGGCCCCGGAAGACGTCACCGAAACAGTCGTCGCAGGCGTGTTCATCAGCCGCACGTCGAAGAACGCGGTCACGTCCGGCCGGCTGAACCCTGCACCCCCGTGACCGCCGTTCTGGACGGTCACCATGCTCCAGTCCAGTCCGAAGTCCTCGCGCCCGACGCGGAACAGCTCCGCGCCCTGGTCGTAGGGCACGAGGTGGTCGGTCGTTCCGTGTTGGATCACCATCGGCGGGTCTTCGTGCGAGATGAACGCGATCGGATTCGCGCTGCGCACTGCCTCGGGCGCGGTCTGGATCGACGCAGCAACCAGCCACGCCTCGGGCGATGTCGGCGAGTCATGGTCGAGATTGGACGGGTACTGGCTCATGCGGAGGAAGTCCGTCGGCCCGTACCAGTCGTAGACCGCCTGCACCCGACTGGAGAACCCGAGGTTCCCGCCGGTGACCCCCTCGAGGTCAACGGACAGCTGGCCGACCCGCACCGTCCCGAGTCCGCCCGATACTCCGAGAAACGCAGCGAGGTGTCCCCCCGCCGAGCTTCCCCACGCGCCGATCCGGTCCGGATCGATGTTGTACGTCGAAGCGTTCGCCCGCAGCCAACGCACCGCGCCCTTGCAATCGTGAATCTGCGCCGGCCACGGCATCTGCCAGCTCAACCGGTAGTCGATGCTCGCGACGACATACCCCGCATTGGCGACGTCCTGCACGTTGGCGGGGAAACGCGACCCGGTCTGCCATCCGCCCCCGTGAATCCACACGACGCATGGCGCCGTCGCAGAGAGCCCATTCGGTATGTAGAGGTCGAGATTGAGGTCCCAGGTCCCGCCGAACTGATCCAGAACCGTCGCGTAGATGAGGTTCGGGACGAACGTGTGGCCTTGCGACGCAGCGGGCGCAACGAGGGCCAGGGTTAGCACTGCAATCCGGAGTAACGGCATGTGACAAGGGCTCGGAGGCGGGCGGGCGGTCCCCCCGAGCCTATCAGGCCAGCCGTCCCGAGCACGCACCTAACACCGGGCTGGCCCGTGCCTCCTGCCCTGACTCTCGCCCCGATATCTTGGCCGGGCGCGTCCCGCCCTGGTAGGCTCATTTGAACTCACTCGGTTCGTGCGCTCTCCGTCCACAGTCCTCTTTGGCCCACCTGGGTTGCAATGGTCATGACCCACTCGACTCACGCAGTCTCCCGGTCCCTGCTCGTCCTTGGACTCATCGGCGGCTTCCTCGCCGCACAGCCAAGCCTGAAAGAGCTGCAGCCCAAGATCGACGCGGCCATCCATCGCGGCGTCGATGCGTTGCTTCGAGCCCAGGAAGACGACGGCACCTGGAACCTGAATCCGTATGCCTATCCGGTCGGTCCGACGGCGCTGTGCACCTATACGCTCCTCAAGTGCGGGCTGTTGCCGAAGCACCCCGGCGTAGCCAAGGCCCTCGCCTATCTCGAGAAGAACCTCTCCAACAAGACGTACGGAGCCGCGTGCCAGCTCATGGCACTCGAAGCGACGCACGATCCGAAGTACAAGCCGCAGATGAAGCAGCTGCTCCGGCGGCTCATCGACTGGCAGAAAGGTGGCTTTGGCTATCCCGGTCGCGCCGTCGACATGTCGAACCCCCAGTACGCCGCGCTGGGTCTTCGTGCCGCCCGCCTCTCTGGCCTGAAGATCCCGCGCGACGTCGTGCTCGACCTCGCCAAAGAGACGATGGAGCACAAGGAGAAAGCCAAGCAACTCGACCTCCCGCCCGTGCCGATGAAGGACGACGAGTACGCGCGCAGCAACCGCGGCAAGGTCGCCGGGTTCAAGTACCGCAAGGCCGGGAACCGCAAGGCGACGGGATCAATGACGACCGCCGGCCTCGGCATCCTCATCATCTGCCGCGATCTCCTGGACAAGAAGAAGGCGCCTCGCATCATCAACAAGCGGATCGCCGCCGCGATCGACGAGGGCATGAACTGGATGCGGGTGCACTGGGCGGTGGACGGCAATCCGAACGCCGGACGCAGCTGGCACTATTACTACCTCTATGGTCTAGAGCGCGTCGGCGACCTGTTGCGCTCCGACGTGCTCGCCGGGCGGGCGTGGTATCGCGAAGGCGCCGATCTCCTCGTGAAACGCCAGAACAAGGGCGACGGCACCTGGGGTAACGCTAACGACACGAGCTTCGCGCTGCTGTTCCTGAAGCGCGCCACCTGGCAGGGCGGCCTCACGGCCACGGCCGGTACGGGTCGCGCCCAGCGGGTCTATCTCGCTGCGGCCGACAAGGCCGACGTCAAGCTTCGGGGAGCCGGCAACCCGGTCATGTCGCTCTGGATCGCGGGTTTCAACAACAAGCGCCTCCAGAAGCGCTTCCCCAAGGTCAAGGGCAAGAAGAGCGGCGTTCGGGTGGCGTCGGTCCAGTACCTCGTCGACGGCGAGGTGATTCACGAAGCGCTCGCGGGCACCAAGGACACCTGGGACGGCGAGCCTTTCCCCTACCAACACCGGTTCAGGAAGCGTGGCCGCCACTCCGTCTCCGCCCGCATCCACGCGATCAACCCGGCCACCGACTCCGCCGAAGCAGACACCGTGATTCTCGAGTCGCCGATCATGATCGTCGAGGTCCAGGATCTCGCTGACTCGCGGGCCGACGCCATACGCGACGAGCTGATGGACAGCCTGTTCATCACGCGCACACTCAAGGTCAAATACTCGACCAAGGAGCGCGGCGACCCCGGCGGCCGGCGCCCGTGGATCTCGGACGGGCGGCTGTCGACCGAGTGGGTCTGCAAGCCCGACGACAAGAACCCTTGGATCCGCATCGAACTCGAGCGCATGCTCAATGTGCGACGACTCACCCTCTGGCCAGCACACCGGATCGCTGCCAACGGCGAGAACCACATCGACACCATCAAAGAGATCGAGGTCTACGTCAACAAGAAGCGTCGCCCTCACGTCCTGACCAACGCGACCGACGGGAAGAACCCGATCCGCCTGGCGTTCAAGCGCCGCACCGGCATCAAGACCTTGGAGATCCGCATCACCAAGCGCACGACGTCGAAGCACCAGAAGGGCAAGGCGGGCTTCCGCGAGATCACGGTGAGCAAGTAACCCCGGCGAGCCGCGCGACGACGGTTATCGTGCGGCTCCGCCATCGCTGAGGCGGTATGCTCGCCCGCATGCTGCGCCCCCTCCTCCTCCTCGCCGCCCTCCTCGGCGGCCTCGCCGCGCAAGAGCCACCGAACGTCATCCTCGTGGTCACCGACGACCTCGGCTGGGGCGACCTCGGCTGCTACGGCCAACGCACGCTGAAGACCCCGGTCCTGGACCGGATGGCCCGGGAAGGACGCCGGTTCACGGACTTCTACGCCGGGTCCACGGTGTGCGCACCGTCGCGATGCGTGCTCATGACCGGCCAGCACACGGGTCACTGCCTCATTCGCGGCAACGGCAAGCAGAACCTCCGGCCGGAGGACGTCACCCTGGCCGAGGTGCTCAAGCCGGCCAGCTACGCGACCGGCCTGTTCGGCAAGTGGGGCATCGGACACGAGGGATCGGACGGCCTCCCCACGCGCCAGGGCTTCGACCGGTTCTACGGCTACCTCGACCAGCACCACGCCCACAACTACTACCCCACGTTCCTCGTCCGCGGCGAGAAGCGCGTCGCGCTGAAGAACGTCGTCGAGAAGGAAGGCAGGTGGGGTCAGGGCGTCGCGTCGAAGAAGGTCGAGTACAGCCACGACCTCATCACGAAAGAAGCGCTGCGCTTCATCGACGATCATAGGGCGCGACGTTTCTTCCTCTGCGTCACGTGGACCCTGCCGCACGCCAACAACGAGGCCGGCCG
>NYZB01000089.1 GCA_002687015.1 Deltaproteobacteria bacterium | reverse complement strand
AGCCTCGCACCAGGACGTCGTTCGACCAGTGGTAGCTCGAGCCGCAGGCCTTCCCCGAGCACTCGAAGAGCAGCTCGAAGCCGCCATCGGAGAGCTCAGCGCGGTAGTTGCGAAAGACCTCGAGGGAGCTGCGCTCGGGGGGCAGGGCGTAGCTGATGCGGATCACGCGGCCTTCGAGCTCGGCCTGGTCGGCCAGCCCTCCACCCCGGCTCGCGCGCGCCAGCTGGCCGAGCGGCAACACGAAGCGATCGAACTCGCGCACCTCGTAGGCGCTGATGCTCGAGCCGCGGTAGCGCGAGACCAGCGGGTGATCGGCGGAGCCGGGCGTGTCGGCCGCGAGGGCCGCCGCCGCGACGAGAAAGCCCGCGAGAGCGGGCAGGATTCGCAGGGGAGCCCAGGCCACCTCTAGCGCTTCGGTCGGACCGCTCGCTTGGGCGAGGCGGGCTTGAGGAGCGGGGTGGCCTTGTCCACGGCATTCGTCTTCGTGCCATCCCGGGCCTTCATGCGCGCCGGCGGCTGCTTTCGTGTGCCGGGCGCCGCCGTCGAGGCGTCGCCGATCACGCAACGACGCAGGCAGTCGATGTACTCCCGTCCCTGGGTCGTGCCGTAGAGCGACTCGCAGGTCTCGCGGCAGTAGTCGATGGGCTCGCCGCCATCTCCCATGTCGCCTCCGGGTGTCTCCACCATGTCATGCGTGTTCGTGTCCTCGGCGAGGACGGGCAGGCCGAGCAGAAGCACGAGGGCGGGGATGAGAAGGAAGACGCGTCGCATGGGAGACCTCCTGGGGGTTCTGGCTCGCCTTCGGCGCGTGGAGACACCCGCTTGAGGCCGCTTTCGACGGGCCGTCCCTTGCGGGCCGAGGGCCCGGGCAGCCGCGGAGCCTGGGCCCGTGCATCGCCGGAGAGGGCTCCGGCGAAGGCTCGACCTCACCTCGTAGGTGTCGTCGAATCTGCCGGCCGCAGCGCGAGGTCTCAGCCGGCCACCTGCTCGCGCGCTAGCCTCCCCGGCCATGCGAGCGATCGTCGTCGACGACCCGGGAAGGGAGTCCAGCCTGCGCCTGGCGGAGGTGCCCGAGCCCGAGCTCGCGCCGGGCGGCGTGCGGCTCCGGGTCGCGGCTTTCGCCGTGAACCGGGGAGACCTCCTGCAACGGCAGGGGCTGTACCCGCCGCCGCCGGGCGCCTCCGAGATCCTGGGCCTCGAGTGTGCCGGCGAGATCGTCGAGGTGGCCGGCGCGGTCGACGGCTGGAAGGTCGGGGATCGCGCGATGGCGCTCCTCCCCGGCGGTGGCTACGCCGAGCAGGTGGTGGTGCCGACCCCCTGCCTGATGCCGGTGCCCGATCGCCTGACCCTGGAGCAGGCCGCCGCGCTGCCCGAGGTCTTCCTGACCGTCCACCAGAACGTGTTCCAGCAGGCGCGGCTGCCGGACGGCGGGGCCCTTCTGGTCCACGGCGGTGCCAGCGGGATCGGCACGGCGGCCATCCAGATGGCGCGAGAGGTCGGTGCCCAGGTGCTCGTCACCGCGGGTAGCGACGAGAAGTGCGCGCGCTGCCGCGAGCTTGGCGCCAGTGTGGCCGTCAACTACCGGACCTCCTCGTTCGCCGAGGCCGTGGCCGAGGCCACCGGCGGAGCCGGTGTCGACGTCGTGCTCGATCACATCGGGGCGGCCTACCTCGCCGACAACCTGGTCTCCCTCAAGGTCGGGGGGCGCCTGGCCATCATCGGGCTGATGAGCGGCGCGAAGGCCGAGATCAACCTGGGCCTGCTCCTCACCAGGCGTCTCCAGGTGATCGGCTCCACGCTCCGCGCCCGCTCGCTCGAGGAGAAGGGTGCCCTGATCCGGGAGTTCCAGGAGCGATTCGGAGGGGCGCTGGCAGAGGGGAGGATCGCGCCCGTGGTGGATCGCGTGCTGCCGATGGCCGAGATCGAGAAGGCTCACGAGGTGATGCGGGCCAGCGGCCACTTCGGGAAGCTCGTTCTGGCCGTCTAGGGAGGCTTCGCTACCGTCCCGCGCCTTCGGACGATTTCCCGAGCGAGGAGCATGAACGTGGCCGTCGAGCGAACCCTGTCCATCGTCAAGCCGGACGCCGTCGAGAAGGGCGCGACGGGCGAGATCCTGCGCCGCTTCGAGGCCGCCGGTCTCCAGATCCTGGCCCTGAAGAAGCTCCACCTGAGCACCGAGCTGGCCCAGGGCTTCTACGCGGTCCACAAGGAGCGCCCCTTCTACAAGGGCCTGGTCGCCTTCATGACCTCGGGCCCGGTCGTCGTCAGCGTGCTCGAAGGGGAGGGCGCCATCGCCAGGAACCGCGAGCTGATGGGGCCGACGAACTCCGAGGAGGCGGAGGCCGGCACGATCCGCGGCGACTTCGGCACCGACATCGAGCGCAATGCCGCCCATGGCTCCGACGCGCCCGAGACGGCCCGGGTGGAGATCGCCTACTTCTTCAACGCCAGCGAAATCGTCGGGCCGTGCGAAGCGCTCTGATCGCAGCGCTGGCGGGCCTGCTCCTCCTGGAGGGCGGCTGCCGCGAGGAGGGCCCCGCCGAGAAGGCGGGCCGCAAGGTCGACGAGGCCGTGGAGAAGCTCAAGCACGGCGACGAGGGCACCCTCGAGAAGGCGGGCCGCAAGCTGGACGAGGCCGTGGACGAGGTCGGCGAGGCGATCGAGGAGCTGGGCGAGGACCTGCAGGGCGACTGAGGGTCGCCCGCCTGATTCCGCCCTAGGCGTAGGCCTTGGCGATGAGCAGGATCAGGCCCAGGTAGGTCAGGGTCAGCCAGAGGCTGTGGCTTCGCATGGCCCGTTTCACGGGTTCCCCCTCGTAGCGTGGGACGCGCGTCCGGTCTCTCTTCGAACGTTTCCGCGTCGACTTGAGAGGTAGCGGACGGCCCCGGCCGGCCCCGTGACGGATCTCACGTCGAGGGCCCGCCGCGCGCCCTCAGTGGCCCCGGAAGGCGGGCGTCCGCTTCTCCCGCACCGCGCGCAGCCCCTCGGCCAGATCCGCGCTCTCGTAGCAGAGGCTCTGTTCGTGGGCCTCGGTATCCAGCTGCTCGTCCAGGCTGGCCACGGCCGTCCGGGCCAGGGATCGCTTGGTGCCGCGCACCGCAAGCGGGGCGCATTCGCCGATCGCTCGGGCGATCCCGAGAGCTTCGCCCAGCACTTCGTCGCCGGGCAGGCTGCGGTTCACCATGCCGATCCGGGCGGCCTCCGGGCCCGGGACCAGCTTGCCCGTGTAGAGGAGCTCCGCGGCCAGGGCGGGCCCGACCAGGCGGGGGAGGGTCCAGGTGGCGGCCATGCCCGGGTGGATGCCGAGGCGTGCGAAGTTGACGCCGAGCCTGGCCTCGTCGGCCGCGATGCGGATGTCGCAGGCCAGGGCCACGCAGCAGCCGGCCCCGATGGCATGGCCGTTGACCGCGGCAATCGTCGGCTGCGGGAGATCGCGGAGGGAGAGGTAGAGCCCGTAGAAGCGGCGCATGAACTCCCGGTTGGCGCTTCGCGCGGCGCCCCCGGCGTCCGCTCGGCCGGCTGCGCCCATGCGGTCGATCATGTCGAGATCGCCACCGGCGGAGAAGGCGCGGCCGGCGCCGGTCAGCACCACGGCGGCCACCTCCGTTTCGGCTTCGAGCTGCTTGACCGCGCCGACGATGGCCTCGCCCATGGCCTCCGTCATGGCGTTCAACCGCTCCGGGTCGTTGAAGGTCACGGTGGCCACCGGTCCGGCGCGCTCCACCACGAGAAGGGGCTCCGTCGTCTTCGCCATGGCGCGAAGGCTGACGGAGCCCCCCGGGTCCGGCAACCCACGGGCGCGGGCCCGTGGGCCTCTACACTAGTCGGCGGAGCGCCGCAGGAAGGCCGGGCTCTCCCGCTCTTCTTCCTCCTCCTCCGTGCCGCCATCCCGGCGGCGTCGCCGCAGGAAGGTCGGCACGTCGAGCTCGCCCTCGAAGGGTGAGACGAACTCGTCGGGCTGGGCCAGACGCTCGGCGGTGGGCCGCTCTTCCTCCACCACGAGGCCGATCGACTCGGGGGCCGGCGCCTCCGCGGCCGGCGGCGGCACATGGGCAGGGGCCTCCGCGGCCGGCGCCTCGAGAGGTCGAAGCTCCGCCACGCGCTCGGTGATCGGCGTGCGTTCCCCGACCCGGACGCGGCCATCGTCGAGACCCGTCGCGATCACGGTCACGCGGATGTCGCCCTCGGCCACGGTCTCGTCGATCACGGCACCGAAGATGATGTTGGCATCCTCGTGGGCCGCCTCCTGGACCAGCGACGAGGCTTCGTTGACCTCGTAGAGGGTCATGTCCGGCCCGCCGGTGATGTTGATGAGCACCCCCCGTGCGCCGTCGATGGAAACGTCCTCGAGCAGGGGGCTCGAGATCGCGGCATAGGCCGCGTCCTGTGCCCGGTTCTCGCCCGAAGCCATCCCCGTGCCCATGAGCGCCATGCCCATCTCGTTCATGATCGTGCGGACGTCGGCGAAGTCCAGGTTGATGAGGCCGTGCACCGTGATCAGGTCGGAGATTCCCTTCACCGCGTTCAGCAGGACGTCGTCCGCCAGCGTGAAGGCCTGGGTCATGGGCGTGTCCTTGCCCACGAGGGCGAGGAGGCGCTGGTTCGGAATCGTGATCAGCGTGTCCACGACCCGGTGCAGCTCGTCGAGCCCGGCCTCGGCGTGCTTGGTGCGCTGCCGTCCCTCGAAGGGGAAGGGCTTGGTCACCACCGCCACGGTCAGTGCGCCGATCTCGCGGGCGACCTCGGCGATCACCGGGGCCGCGCCCGTACCTGTGCCGCCGCCGAGCCCCGCCGTCACGAAGACCATGTCGGAGCCGATCAGCAGATCGCGCAGCTTGTCGCGGTCCTCGAGCGCCGCTGCGCGGCCCTTCTCCGGGTTGGCCCCGCAGCCGAGGCCGCGGGTCACCTGGGTGCCGAGCTGCACCTTGGTCGGCGCCAGCTTGTGCTCGAGCGCCTGGGCATCGGTGTTGGCGGCCACGAACTCCACGCCGGAGAGGCCCGCCCGGATCATCGTGTCGAGAGCGTTGCCTCCCGCGCCGCCGCAGCCGAAGACCTTGATCCTGGCCTGCAGGCCACCGCCGTCCTCGAACTCGAGCAGCTCACCCTCGTCGTCGGGGCCCACCTCGAGCAGATCGAGGCCTTCCTCGGCACCACCGTCCAGATCGCGAGGTTCGCGATTCTTCCCCATCATCAACCCCCCTCAAGGCGCATCCTAGCGAGATGATTTCCCAAAGGAAACGCCCAGTTAGACAAAAAAGTTGCGAGTTCGCCGAGGGACTCCCGGGCCCGGCCCGCGGGTCCCTGGGCGGCTATTCGAACTCCCCGTAGAACCAGTCCCTCATGCGCTGCTTCACCCGCCGGAAGATCGAGTGGTCCCGGATCCGGAAGCGGCTCTGGTGGCGGTCGTGGTTCTGCGAGTTCCCGAAGAGCACGAGGCCCACCCCGGTCGCGTACATGGGGCTGCGCACCACGTCCTGCAGCCCGCCCACGTGGAAGGGCACCCCGTTGCGCACCGGCGATTCGAAGATCTCCTCCGCGAGATCGGTGGCACCGGTCAGCGACGAGGCGCCGCCGGTCATGACCACGCCGGAGGGGATCCGATCCTCCAGGCTGGCGCGTACCAGCTCCTGGCGCGCGAGGGACAGGATCTCGTCGATGCGCGGCTCGATGATCTCGCAGAGGATCTTGCGCGACACCTCCCTGGGCCGTCGGCCACCGACACTCGGCACCGTGATCACGTCGTCGCTGCCCAGGTAGCGGGCGGAGGCCACGCCGAAGCGTTTCTTGATGCGCTCCGCCTCGTCGAAGGGTGTGCGCAGACCCACCGCGATGTCGTTCGTGATGTGGTAGCCGCCCAGCGAAAGCACCGAGGTGTGCTTGATCGATCCCTCGGAGAACACGGCGATGTCGGTGGTGCCGCCTCCGATGTCGATCAGACACACCCCGAGGTCCCGCTCGTCGCCTGCCAGCACGGCCTCGGCAGAGGCCAGGGGCTCGAGCACGATGTCCACGACGTTCAGCCCGGCCTTGTTCGCGCACTTGACGATGTTCTGGGCGCTCGTCACGGCCGCGGTCACGATGTGGATCTTGGCCTCGAGCCGGACGCCGCTCATGCCCAGCGGCTCGCGGATCCCGTCCTGGTCGTCGATGACGAACTCCTGGGGGATCACGTGGATGACCTCCCGGTCCATCGGGATGGCCACTGCCTTGGCGGCGTCGATCACTCGGCGCACGTCGTTCTCGGCGACCTCCCGGTCCTTCACCGCCACCACACCGTGGGAGTTCAGCCCGTCGATGTGGCCGCCGGCGATTCCCGCGTACACCGAGGAGATCTCGCAGTCGGCCATCAGCTCCGCCTCCTCGACGGCGTGCTTGATGGAATCCACGGTGGCGTCGATGTCGACGACCACTCCCTTGCGCAGCCCCTTCGACGGGTGGGTTCCGATTCCCACCACGTCGACCCGGCCCTCCTTCCGCTCCGCGACGATCGCGCAGATCTTGGTCGTCCCGATGTCGAGACCGACGATCAAGTCGTCCTTGCGTGCCATGCTTGTCTCCCCCCTTGGTGAAATTTCCGATGCGGGGCCTCTCCACCCCTCGAAGCGTGAAATCGTTCAGGCGTCGCCCTCCGGGTCCGCCTCCTCGTCTCGCGTGCTCGGGTCCGGCTCGGGCTGGCGCAAGATCACGCGACCCGCGAAGCGCAAGTCGAGCCGTATGGCCTCTCGTGCGTCGCTCAGGTCGGCCCGCAGCAGCCGCGCCAGGCGCGCGAGCTTCTCCGCGAATCCGCCCGCGCCCAGGACCACGCGCTGGGTGAGCTGGCCACGTCGCCACTCGAAGGCCGGCCGCTCCCCCGTGTCGGCCGCGCCCACCTCGATGCGCAATGGGGCAGGCAGGCCCTCCCGCGCCAGGGCGTCCAGGATCTGGATGCCCTCGACCAGTGCCGGGCTCGGCAGGTCCTGGGCCGCGGCCTCGGCGCCGACCAGCTCGGGGATGTCAGCCGGAGCGGGCGCCGGAGCGAAGGGCACACCGCCTCCATCGACGTAGTGCAGCTCGTCGCCCAGCCGGGTGAGGGCTCGCGGAGTGCGCTCCTCGACGCCCACCAGCAGTCGCTCGGGGGGCAGCGCCGTGACCCGCACCTGGGCGATCCAGGGATGGCGCCGGATCCTCGCGGCGACGCCTTCGAGGTCGACGGAGCCCAGGGGCGTACCGGGTATCACCCCGCAGAGCGCGACGAGCTCGGAGGGCGGTACCCGCCGGTTGCCGGAGATCTGGAGCGAGACCACCGCCGTGCGCTCGGGAGCCACGTGCTCCATCAGGTGGGTCCAGCCGAACAGGCCGGCGGCCAGCCCCAGGCTGGCGGCCAGGGGCCAGGTCAGCCAACGCCAGACGCGGCTCCGCGGGCGGCGAGCTCGGCTCCGTTGGCGTCGCGGCGCGGGGCGCGGGTTGCGGCTCTTCACGACGGCCTCCCGATGATCCGGACCTCGGTCTCCAGCTCGATGCCGGTCTGGCGCCGAACCTCGTCCTGGGCGCGCTCGATCAGCGCGAGCACGTCGCCGGTGGTGGCACCGCCCGTGTTGACCATGAAGTTGGCGTGCTGCGGGGAGATCATGACCCCGCCCTCGCGCGCACCCTTCAGGCCGGCCTCCTCGATCAGCTGGCCGGCGTAGCCGCCGGGCGGGTTCTTGAACACCGATCCGCAGGACGGGACGTCGAGAGGCTGCGTGGCGCGTCGACGCTCGAGCAGCTCGTCGATCCTCGCCGCGACCTTCTGGGGCGTCGAGGGCTCGACCGCCAGCAGGGCCGAGACCACGACGTCTCCGGGCGCCAGGCTGCGCAGGCTCCGGTAGACGAACTCGAGGTCTGCGCGTCCCACGCTCCTGGGTCCCTTTCCGTCCGAAGACACGATCTCGATCTCGCGCACCACGTCCTTCACTTCGCGATCGCCGATGCCCGCGTTCATCGCGACCCAACCGCCGAGGTTCCCGGGAATCCCCGCCCCGAACTCCAGGCCCGCCAGGCCGCGCTCCCTGCAGAATCGCGTCAGGCGGGTGTGGCTCACGCCGGCCTCGGCGAAGACATGGCCCTCCCGCTCCTCGAGCACCTTGAAGAGCGAGAGGAGGAGCAGCACCCCGTCCACGCCCGCGTCGTGGACCAGCAGGTTGAAGCCGCGCCCGATGGGGCGGCAGGGCACGCCGTGGTCCGCGCACAGGGCCAGGAGACGAGCCAGGGCCTGGCGATCCCCGGGTGTGGCCAGGGCGTCGGCGGGCCCACCCACGCCCAGGGAGGTCAGGCGCCGAGTCTCGGCGTCGAAGCGAATCGCTCCGCCGAGCGCCTGCCGCAGGGCCTCCCGGGCCGGCGCCGGGATCACGAGCGGGTCTCCAGGGCGGCCAGCAGCCGGGGTCCGATCTTCGTCACGTCGCCGGCGCCCAGCGTGATCACCCAGTCGCCCGGCCGCAGCTCGGGCGCCAGGCTCTCCGGAAGGAGGGTCTGGTCCGAGGCGAGCCGCGCGCCGCGGTGGCCCCTCTCTGCCACGGCGCGCACGAGCTCGGCGCTCTCGACACCGGGGATCTTGGGCTCCCCGGCGGCATAGATCTCCGTGACCACGAGCAGATCGGCGTCGTGGAAGGCCGCGGCGAAGTCCTCGAACAGGTCGCGGGTGCGCGAGTACCGGTGGGGCTGGAAGATCACCACCAGCCGGCCCTCGTGCACGGCCCGCGCCGCGGACAGGGTGGCCCGGATCTCCGTCGGGTGGTGACC
The DNA here is from genome assembly GCA_002687015.1 of Deltaproteobacteria bacterium. GTDB lineage: Bacteria > Myxococcota_A > UBA9160 > UBA9160 > UBA6930. The sequence goes on along the minus strand of NYZB01000089.1, from coordinate 6,941 downwards.
GTAGTCGTCGATCACGCGGACGCCGGCCGCTTCGCCCTTGAGCTCGAAGCGGCGTTCGACCCCGGGGAAGGCGGCGAGGGCCTCGCGAGCGACCTCGAAACCGACCCCGGCCTCGTCGGCGACGGCCAGGGCCGCCATGGCATTGAGGACGTTGTGTCGCCCGGCCAGGGGCAGCGCGATCTCGCCCAGCGCGCGCCCGCCGTGGCGCACGGCGAAGCGCGCGCCCTCCGCGTGCAGCTCGGGGTCGCTCGCGCACCACTCGGCCTGGGGCGAGAACCCATAGGTCGTGCGCCGCCGGGTCAGGCGCGGAAGCAGCTCCTGCACGCCGGGGTGGTCGAGGCAGAGGACGCAGAGTCCGAAGAAGGGCACCTGGTTCGCGAAGCGTACGAAGGCGTCCTGCAGCGCCTCCTCGCTCCCGTAGTGGTCGAGGTGTTCGGGCTCGACATTGGTGACGACCGCAATCACGGGCTGGAGGCGCAGGAAGGAGCCATCGCTCTCGTCGGCCTCGGCCACCAGGAAGGTGCCCTCGCCCAGGCGCGCACCGCTGCGGCCGCCCGTGCCCGCGATCCGCCCGCCGACGACGGCCGTGGGATCGAGACCCGCGTGGGTCAGCACATGGGCGACGAGAGAGGTGGTCGTGGTCTTGCCGTGCGTGCCCGCCACGGCGATGCCGTCGCGCAGACGCATCAGCTCGGCCAGCATTTCGGCTCGGGGAATGACCGGGATTCCGCGTCGCCGCGCTTCCTCGACCTCCGGATTGCCCGCTCGGATCGCCGAGGAGACGACGACCACGTCTGCCTCTCCCACGTGCGCCTCGTCGTGTCCGGTCACGACGCTCGCTCCCAGCTCCCGCAGGCGCGTGACGGTGGCGCCTTCTGCGAGGTCGGACCCGCTGATCGTGTAGCCCAGGCCCAGGAGCAGCTCGGCGATGCCGCACATCCCGATCCCGCCGATGCCCACGAAGTGCACTCGCTGGATGCCTCGGAAGCGCCGCTTCATGCCGGTTCCTCCCCGAGCTGCCGGCAGCGCTCGACGATCCTGCGAGCGGCGTCCGGTCGCGCCAGGCTGGCCGCCGCCGCACCCATCTGGGCGAGGGCCTCATCATCGGCGAGAAGCGCGCGCAGCGTGTCGGCGAGGGCCTGCGCGTCGAGGTCGCGCGAGTCGAGGCTGCGAGCGGCCCCGATCTCCTCCAGCACCCGGGCGTTGGCGAACTGCTCCCCTCCGCCCACGTGGGCCAGGGGGATGAGCACGGCGGGGCGCCCCGCCAGGGCTAGCTCGGCGATCGAGATCGCGCCGGCCCGGCACACCACCAGATCGGCGGCGCGGTAGCGGGCGGGCATGTCCGACTCGAAGGCCACGACCTCCGCGGCGACACCGGCCTCCCGGTAGGCCTGATTCACACGCTCCCGATCGGCCTCCCCGGTCTGGTGCACGACGTCGATGGGCGGCTCGGCCTTCGCCAGGGAGGGAAGGGCGGCGATCATCGCGTCGTTGATCTGGCGCGCTCCCTGGCTTCCCCCGAAGACGAAGAGCCGGCGGCCGGGACCGGGCTCCCTCGGATCGGGAGGCCGTGCGAAGGCGCAGCACAGGGCACGGCGCAGCGGCACACCCGAGACCTCGACCCGATCCGCGGCCCGCCCGAAGCTCTCGGTCGCGCGCGGGAAACCGACGAAGATACGCCGGGCGAAGCGCGCCAGGAGCCGGTTCGCAGCGCCCGGCAGGACGTCGGTGTTCACCAGCGCCATGGGCGTGCCTCGCCACGCTGCCGCCAGGGCCGCCGGCGCCGAGGCGTAGCCGCCCACCGCGATCACGCGGTCCGCGTCGAAGCGCGCCAGGAGCCGGCGGGCCTGCCAGGTGCTCCAGAGCAGTGCCACGATCCCTGCGACCCTCTCGAAGAGGGACCGGGCGACCAGGGGCCGGGAGTCGAGCGCCTCCAGGGAGAAGCCCGCTTCGGGCACCAGCCGGTTCTCGATGCCACGCCGGGTGCCCACGAAGAGGACGTCGTCACCGTCCTCCCGGAGAACCTCGCCCAGGGCGAGGGCCGGCGTGACGTGGCCCCCCGTGCCGCCGCCGCTGATCACCCAGCGCAGGTTCACGTCACCTTCGCGCGGGTTCATCGCGCCCGCTCCTTGGGCCGCTTCGGGAATTCGCCCCTTGCGACGCCGAGCAGGATGCCGACCGCGAGACAGGACATCAGTAGGGAGGTCCGGCCATAGGAGAGGAAGGGAAGAGTGAGCCCCTTGGTCGGCAGCAGGCCCATCACCACGGCGGCATTCATCGCCGCCGGCACCGCGAGCAGGGCGCTCATTCCGAAGGCCAGGAGCATCGGGAAGCGCTGGCGGGCCCGGAGGGCGATGCGCAGACCCGCGATCCACAGGGCCGCGAAGGCGCCCAGCACCAGCAGCACGCCGATCAGGCCCAGCTCCTCGGCGACCACCGAGAGGATGAAATCCGTGTGGGCTTCCGGGAGGTAGAAGAGCTTCTGGCGCCCGTCGCCGAGGCCGACTCCGAACCAGCTGCCGCGGCCGAAGGCCACGAAGGACTGGACGAGCTGGAAACCCTCGCTGTGCGCGCGACCCCAGGGGTCGATGAAGCCGATCCAGCGGCGCAGCGCATGGGGGTGCAACGCGCTGTAGAGGGCGATCGCCGCCGCGCTCAGTGCGGCCGGTCGGATCAGGATGGACAGCGGTGCGCCCCCGACGAAGAGCAGGAGCCCCGTGAGGCCCAGCAGCAGCACGGCATTGCCGAGATCCGGCTGGATCAGGCAGAGGCCGGCCGGAACGGCCGCGAGACCGAGGGCTCCGAAGACACCGCGTCTCTTGAGCGCGGCTCGGCCCTCGTCCCCCGAGAGCCAGGCGGCGGCCGCGATGAGGGTGGCCAGCTTGGCGAGCTCGGCCGGCTGGAAGGCGACGCCGACGCCTGGGAGCATCAGCCAGCGCTGGGCGCCGTTGGCGTCGTGGCCCATCACGGCCGTGGCCACGAGCAGCGCGACGCTGCCGAGCCACAGGACGGGTGCGCTGCGGTACCAGAGCGTGAGCGGGATACGCGACGCCACCCACGCGAGCAGTGCACCCATCGCGAGCGCCGCTCCGTGGCGCAGGAAGTGGGGAGGGATCGCGCTCTCGAAGTCGAGCGGAGCGGTGGCGCTGAACACGGCCACGGCGCCCAGCGCAGCCAGCCCGGTCACCGCGGCCACGACCGCCGCGCCCGCCTCGAGCGCGCCGTGGCCGGCATCCGCTGTGCCTTCCCGGGATCTCATCGCGTGCCTCGTCCCTTCTTCGTCATCAGCGCAGCTTCAACGAGGAGAGCGCGACCAGCGCGAGGATGATCGACACGATCCAGAAGCGGACCACGATCTGCTGCTCGGCCCAGCCGATCTGCTCGAAGTGATGGTGGACGGGTGCCATCCGGAACACCCGCCGGCCCGTGAGCTTGAAGGAGATGACCTGGATCATCACCGACAGGGTCTCGACGACGAAGATGCCCCCGACCACGGCCAGCAGGATCTCCTGACGGATCACGACGGCGATCGCGCCCAGGGCGCCGCCCAGCGCGAGCGCGCCCACGTCGCCCATGAAGAGCTGGGCCGGGTAGGTGTTGAACCACAGGAAGCCCAGGCCGCCCCCCACCAGGGCGCCGCAGAAGATGGCCAGCTGGCCGCTGCCCGGCACCGCCTTGATCGCGAGGTAGTCGGCGATCGTCGCGTGCCCCGCCGCGTAGGCCAGGACCAGGAAGGTGGCCGAGGCGATCATCACCGGGCCGATGGCCAGGCCGTCGAGTCCGTCCGTGAGGTTCACGCCGTTGCTCGCGGCGACGATCACGAAGGCCGCCAGCGGGACGTAGAGCCAACCGAGTTGGGGAGTGAAGTCCTTGAAGAAGGGCACGGCCAGCTCGCCGTCGAAAGCGGGATCCGCGTAGATGAGCAGTGCCACACCGATCGCCAGCAGCCACTGCCAGAAGAACTTGACCCGCGCCGAGAGCCCGTCGCTGTGCCCCTCGCTCACCTTGCGGTAGTCGTCGATGAAGCCGAGCACGCCGTAGCCCAGGGTGAGACCCAGCACGATCCAGATGGCCCGGTTCGTGAGGTCGGCCCACAGCAGCACCGAGACCGCCAGGGAGAGGAGGATCAGGAGGCCGCCCATGGTCGGCGTGCCTTCCTTCTCCTGGTGGTCCGGCCCGATCTCTCGAATCGGCTGGCCCACCCGTCGTCGGCCCAAGGCCCTGATGATCGGCGGGCCGAGCAGGAAGGACAGGAAGAGCGCCGTCAACGTAGCGGCCGCCGTGCGGAAGGTGATGTACCGGAACACGTTGAAGGCCGAGAACTGTTCGGCGAGCGGAACGAGCAGGTGAAACAGCATGCGGATCAGTCCTCCGAGCCCTTGACGTCGCGTGTCATGCCTTCGACGACGCGCTCCATCTCCATGGCGCGGGATCCCTTGACCAGCACCCAGTCGCCCTCCCGGAGGGCGGCGATCACGGCTTCCGTGAGCTCCTCGTGGCTGTGGGCCACGACCACCTGATCGCTGGCGAGCCCAGCCGCAGCGGCTCCGGCGGCGAGCTCGTCGGCGTGGTCTCCGTAGGTGAACAGGCGCTCCAGGCCGAGCTCGGCGGCCAGGCGGCCGATCTCCTGGTGGGCTTGCTCGGCCGTATCTCCGAGCTCACCCATGCTGCCGAGCACGGCGAGGGCGCGACCGCCCTCCGACCAGCGCGCCAGGCTGTGCAGGGCGGCCTCGGTCGATTGAGGGTTGGCGTTGTAGGTGTCGTCGATCAACACGCGACCGTCACCAAGGTCGACCCGGGCCATGCGCCCCTGGATGCCCCGGTAGGCGGCCAGGCCGCGCACCACATCGGTGAGCCTGGCGCCGGCCGCGACGGCGGCCGCTGCCGCGGCCAGGGTGTTGATGACGGTCGGCTCCCCCAGGCCCGCAACACGGACCTCGTAGTGGGCCTTCTCCCAGCGCAGGTCGAAGGCGAAGCCGCCTTCCGGAAGGGCCTGGACGGCCTCCGCACGAAAGTCGGCTCCTTCGCTGCGGCCGAAGCTCATCACCCGGGCGGGAGTGCGCGGCGCCTGGGCCATCACCCGGGGGTCGTCTGCGTTGAGCACGGCCACGCCCTCCGGAGGGAGCGCGGCAATCAGGTCTCCCTTCTCGAGGGCGATCTCCTCCTGGCTGCCCAGGTGCTCGATGTGGGCCGTGCCCACGTTGGTGATCACGCCGACGGTGGGTGCGGCGATTGCCGCGAGGGGTGCGATTTCGCCCCGGTGGTTCATGCCCACCTCGACGACCAGTGCCCGGTGCTCGGCCTCCCGTTCGAGCAGGGTGAGCGGCAGCCCGAACTGGTTGTTCAGGTTGCCGCGGTTCTTCAGGCAGGGGCCCGTCACCGACAGGATGGCGGCGAGCATCTCCTTGGTCGTGGTCTTGCCGTTGCTTCCGGTGATGGCGATGACCGGGCCGTGGAATCGCCCGCGGTGACCGGCCGCGAGGGAGCCGAGGCCCGCCGTCGTGTCGCGGACGACGGTCACCGGGACCGTGCAGTCGCTCGGGACCGCGTCGGCTCGTTCGACCAGGAGAGCGGCTGCGCCGCCGGCCAGGGCGGCATCCAGGAAGCTGTGGGCATCGTGGCGGGGTCCCCGGATGGCCACGAAGAGGGAGCCCGGAAGCACCGCGCGGGTATCGGTGCAGACGGCCCGCAACACCGTGTCCGACGCTCCGCCCAGGAGCCGGCCGTCGGTCCATTCCACTACGTCTCCCACGGTGAAGGGCTCGCTCACGACGCCCTCCGAGCGAGGGCGCGGGCAGCCTCCTCGCGATCGTCGAAGGGGAGCTTCTCGGTTCCCAGGATCTGGTAGTCCTCGTGGCCCTTCCCGGCGAGCACGACCATGTCCTCGGGCCGCGCGATCGAGATGGCGCATGCGATTGCTTCGCGCCGGTCGGCGAGGACCGCGTAGCCGTGGTCGGTCCCGTCGAGGGCGTCGGCCTCACAGCGCGTGAGGCTGTCGAGTCCCTTCACGACGTCCTCGAGGATCTGTGCGGGGTCCTCGGTGCGCGGGTTGTCGCTGGTGGCGACCGCGCGATCGCAATGGCGGGCCACGGCTTCGGCCATCGGCGCGCGCTTGGTCGGATCTCGATCCCCGCCGCAGCCGAAGACCGCAATCAGTCGCCCGCGCGCCAGCGGTCGGAGTGTGGCCAACAGCTTGTCGATGGCATCGGGGGTGTGGGCGTAGTCGACGATCACGGTGGGGGCGTCCTCTTCCCCCACTACGCGCTCGACGCGTCCGGGTACCTGTCGGCACCGCGCAGCGCCCCGCGCGATCGCGTCGCCCGGAAGCCCCAACGCCACGGCGATCCCCGCGGCGACGACCAGATTCTCCACGTTGAAGTCGCCGATCAGGGGGAGCAGGAGCTCGCGAGGGCCGTCGGGAAGCTCCAGTTGCACGCGCGAGCCGTCCATCGCGACCTCGGCGGAGACCACCCGCACCTCGGCCTCGAGCTCCGGCCGACGGGTGACGCGCACGAGGCGGGCGTCCGCCTCGGAGGCCGCCCGCAGGAAGATCGGAGCGCTCGGGTCGTCGAGCAGGACCACGGCCGATCCTTCCGGCGCCAGGTGTCGCCGGAAGAGCAGGGCCTTGGCCTCGGCGTAGTCTTCCATGCTCGGGTGGAAGTCGAGATGGTCCTGGCTGAGGTTGGTGACCGCGGCTACGGCGAAGCGGCAGCCGTCCACGCGACCGAGGGCCAGCCCGTGGGAGGACACCTCCATGACGGCGGTCTCCACCCCACCCGTCACCATCGCACGCAGGGTGCGCTGGAGGTCGAGGCTCTCCGGGGTGGTGTTGACGGCGCGCTGCACGACGTCGCCAAAACGCACCTCGACGGTGCCGATCAGGCCCGTGCGCGTCCCCGCCTCGGCCAGGATGGACTCCACGAGGAAGGAGGTGCTGGTCT
>NYZB01000088.1 GCA_002687015.1 Deltaproteobacteria bacterium | reverse complement strand
TGCGTCCACGCAACGCCGGAGGTAAGACGTCCCGGCCGAGCCATGAGCGTAGGGTGCCCGCCGTCCCGCGATCCCAAGAGGAGGAGCGAAGCGGCCCCCCATCCGATCCGACTGACCGCGATCGCCACTTTCCTCTTTTCGGTCAGGCACTTGCGCCGCGCCTGCCGATCGGCGAGCTTCCTTTCATGCCGTGCGCGCGTGAGTCTCTGTCGCCCCTCCGTGGCGTCTGTCTCGCCCATCCCCATGGGCGGAGTCATCTCCACGGGCGCGCCGGCCTCCTGTAACCCCCCGAAGCACTTGATCTTCTTCGTGGAGCCCGGCCTGGGAGCCGATCTCCCCAGGGCGGGTTTCTGAGGGCCACTAGCGCGATGGCCGACTGGACCGAGCAGATTCGACAGGCCGAGGAGCGGAGCACCGAGCTGGAGAGCCGGCTCGCCGACCCCGAGGTGGCCAGGAATCCTCCGGAGCTCGCCCGTCTGGGCAAGGAGCTGGCCGACCTGCGCCCGCTGCTCGAGGCCGGCCGCGCCTGGACCGGGGCGACGAAGGGCATTGCCGACGCGCGTGAGATGCTCGCCGAGGACGACCCGGACATGCGCGAGCTCGCGGAGGCCGAGCTCGCCGAGCTCGAGGCGAAGCTCGAGGAGCTCGAGGGCCAGATCCGCCTGCTGCTCGTTCCCAAGGATCCGAACGACGGCAAGGACGCGATCCTGGAGATCCGCGCCGGCACCGGCGGTGACGAGGCGGCGCTCTTTGCGGGTGACCTGTTCCGGATGTACTCGCGCTACGCCGAGGCGCGCGGCTGGAAGATCGAGCCCATCGGCATGAGCGAGAGCGACGGCGGCGGCATCAAGGAGGCCGTCGTGTCGATCGCCGGGAGCGGTGCCTTCGGCCGGCTGAAGTACGAGAAGGGCGTGCACCGCGTGCAGCGCGTGCCCGCCACCGAGAGCCAGGGGCGCATCCACACCTCGACCGTCACCGTGGCGATCATGCCCGAGGCCGAAGAGGTCGACATCGAGGTCGATCCGAGCGACCTGCGGGTCGACGTGTTCCGCTCCTCGGGGCCGGGCGGCCAGAGCGTCAACACCACCGACTCGGCCGTACGCATCACCCACGAGCCCACGGGCGTGGTCGTGACCTGCCAGGACGAGAAGAGCCAGCACAAGAACAAGGCCAAGGCCATGAAGGTGCTGCGCTCGCGGCTGCTCGAGGCCGAGCTCGAGCGCCAGCACAGCGAGCGGGCCGACGAGCGCCGCGCCCAGGTCGGCAGTGGCGAGCGCAGCGAGAAGATCCGCACCTACAACTATCCACAGAACCGCATCACCGATCATCGCGCGGGCCTCACCCTGCACAAGCTCGAGGCCTGCATGGAGGGCGACATCGACGAGCTGCTCGATGGCGTGCACGGTTCGATCGCCGAGAAGCTGAACGCGGCGCTCTCCGAGGGAGCGGCCGCATGAGCGCACCCGTGTCGACCCAGAGCGGTGGCGAGAAGCGCTGGACCGTACTCGAGCTGATCCTGTGGACCACCGGCTACTTCCAGGAGAAGGGCATCGAGAGCGCGCGGCTCGACGCCGAGTGCCTGCTCGCGCACGCCCTCGGCACCGAGCGGCTGCGTCTGTATCTCGAGTTCGAGAAGCCCGCGACGCCCGACGAGCGCGCGCGCTACCGCGAGCTCGTGAAGCGCCGCGCCGACGAGCGGGTCCCCGTCGCCTTGCTGACGGGCGCGAAGGAGTTCTGGTCCCTTCCCCTCCTCGTGACTCCCGATGTCCTGGTGCCGCGACCCGATACCGAGACCCTGATCGAGGCGGCGCTCCACGCGCTGCCCGACGGGGAGCTCAGCATCCTCGATCTCGGCACGGGCTCCGGGGCGATCGCCCTGGCCCTGGCGAAGGAGCGGGCCCAGGCCCGGGTCGTGGCCGTGGAGCGCTCGGCGGCCGCCCTCGACGTGGCGCGGCGCAATGCCGAGCGCCTCGAGCTGGCCGAGCGCGTCGAGCTCCTGCAGGGCGATCTCTTCGAGCCGGTGGCGGGGCGGGTCTTCGACGCCGTCGTCTCCAACCCGCCCTACCTGGCCGAGGCCGAGGCGGCCGAGCTCGCGCTCGAGCTGGCCCACGAGCCGAAGGAAGCGCTCTTCGCCGGGCCGCTGGGCACCGAGGTGCTGGCGCGCATCGTGGAGGCTGCGCCCGAGCAGCTGCGCCCGGGTGGCTGGCTGGCCCTGGAGCTGGCGCCGGCGCAAGCCGAGACCGTGACCGACTGGCTGGACCAGGCGGGCTTCGAATCGATCGAGACGCACCGGGACCTGGGCAACCGGGCGCGTGTGGTATCGGGCCGGAAGCCGCGCGGGGAGGACTGAGATGGCGAGCCGAACGACCAAAGCGGGACCCATGACGACGCTGAACGCGTCGGGGGCCGGCTTCGAGAAGGCCTTCGAGAAGCTGTGCCGTCGGCGCGAAAACCGCGAAGAGGGCGTCGGCAAGGTCGTCGCCAGGATCGTGGCTGCGGTTCGCGACGACGGCGACGCCGAGGTCCTGGCGCTGACCCAGAAGTTCGACGGCGCCCGGCTCGACGAGCTCGAGGTGAAGCGCGACGAGTGGGAGGAGGCCTGCGAGGCCGTGGACGGCGCCGACCGGGCCGCTCTCGGCAAGGCCGCCATGCGCGTGCGCGAGTTCCACAAGAAGCGGATTCCCTCGAGCTGGGAGATGCGCGAAGAGGGCGGTGGCTTCATGGGCCAGCGCGTGCGCGCGCTGCGGCGCGTGGGCATCTACGTGCCCGGTGGCAAGGCCAGCTACCCCTCGACGGTGATCATGAACGCGGTTCCCGCCTCGGTCGTCGAGGTGCCCGAGATCCTGATGGCGACCCCGCCCGAGCCCGACGGCAGCATCCGCAAGGAGGTGCTGATGGCGGCGAAGGTCGCCGGCGTGCACCGCGTCTTCAAGATGGGCGGCGCCCAGGCGGTGGCCGCACTCAGCCTGGGGACGGAGACTGTGCCCCGCGTCGACAAGATCGTCGGCCCGGGCAACGCCTACGTGCAGGAGGCCAAGCGCCAGCTCTTCGGCGAGGTCGACATCGACAGCGAGGCCGGCGCGACCGAGGTGCTGGTGGTGGCGGACAAGTCGGCCACGCCCGCCTGGGTGGCGGCGGATCTCATCTCGCAGGCCGAGCACGAAGAAGGCGCGAGCGCGATCTTCGTCACCCACCTGAAGTCGGTCGCGACGCGGGTGCAGGACCAGATCACCAAGCAGCTGAAGGGCCTCGCCCGCGAGAAGATCGCCCGTGCGGCCCTGAAGGCGAACGGCGTGATCGTGGTGACCAAGGATCTCGACCAGTCCATCGAAGTGGCGAATCGCTACGCGCCCGAGCACCTGGTGCTGGCGATCGACTCGCCGGACGCGGCGCTGAAGCGCATCGAGAACGCGGGCACCGTGTTTCTCGGGCACTACACCCCGGTCGCGGTCGGCGACTACCTGGCGGGCCCGAACCACGTGCTGCCCACCGGCGGCACCGCCCGCTTCTTCTCGCCTCTCGGCATCGAGGACTTCCTGAAGCGCACGGCCTTCGTGCGCTTCGAGCCGCCGAAGCTGCGCGAGCTCGGGGCGGACGTGATCCGCCTGGCCGAGATGGAGGGCTTCACGGGCCACGGGGCCAGCGTGGAGCTGCGCTTGCAGAAGATTCGCCGCGCCAGGCGCGAGCGAGAAGCGGCCCGCGAGGCGGAGATCGAGCTATGAGCACGGAACGCAAGGCCACGATCGAGCGCAAGACCAAGGAGACGGACATCCATCTCTCGCTCGACATCGACGGCACCGGCCAGTACGACGTCGAGACCGGGGTCGCCTTCTTCGACCACATGCTCGAGTCCTTTGCCAAGCACGGGCTCTTCGACCTGCACCTGCGGGCGCAGGGCGACCTGGAGGTCGACCTGCACCACACCGTCGAGGACGTGGGCATCGTGCTGGGCCAGGCGCTGCGCCAGGCGCTCGGCGACGCGCGCGGCATCCGCCGCTACGGCAGCCAGGTGCTGCCCATGGCCGAGGCCAAGGTGGAGGTGTCGGTGGACATCTCCAACCGCGCCTACCTGGTGTACCGGGTCGATCTCGCGAACGAGCGGATCGGCGGCTTCGACGCGTCGCTGGCCGAGGATTTTGCCTACGCGCTGGCCCAGAACGCCGGGCTCGACCTGCACGTCGAGCAGCGTTACGGCAAGAGCCCCCACCACGTGGTCGAGGCGATCTTCAAGGGGCTGGCCCGCGCCCTGCGGCAGGCCCTCGAGCTCGACCCGCGCCACGACGACGTGCCCTCGGTGAAGGGCGCCCTCTAGGCCATGGCACAGACCTCCCCCAAGGTCGCCGTCGTGGACTACGGCGCCGGCAACCTGCGCAGTGTCGCCAAGGCGCTGGAGCGCAGCGGTCTGCGCGCCGAGGTGGCTGGCGATGCGGCGGGCATGGCCGCGGCGGACGCCGTGGTGCTGCCCGGGGTGGGCGCCTTCGCCGATGCGATGCAGAGCCTGCAGGCCAAGGGGCTCGACGACGCCGTGCGCAGGGGCATCGAAAGCGGCCGCCCCTACCTGGGCCTCTGCCTCGGCTTGCAGCTCCTCTTCGACGCGAGCGAGGAGCACGGCGAGAACGCGGGCTTCGGCCTGCTGCCCGGCCGCGTGCAGCGCTTCCCCGAGCGGGCGGCGGACGAGAGCGCGCTGCGCGTGCCGCACATCGGCTGGAACGAGGTGTGCTTCGAGGGCAGCCACCCCATGCTCGAGGGGCTCCCCGAGCGCGACGTGTACTACTTCGTCCACAGCTTCCATCCCGTGCCGGCAGACCCGGCGCAGCGCGTGGGGGCGACCGAGTACGGGGGCCGTACCTTCTGCTCGGCGGCGGCTTCGGGCTCGGCCTTTGCCGTCCAGTTCCATCCCGAAAAGAGCCAGAGCTCGGGCCGGCGCCTGCTGGACGCCTTCGCCCGTTGGATCGACGCATGTTGAAGACCCGACTCCTCCTGCTTCCGTGTCTGCTGCTCCTCGCCCTGGGCTGCGTCCAGACGGTCAAGGGCCAGGCCCACCCGGCGCTGCGCGAGCGCACCGAGCCCATCCGCAAGGTCGCCGTGGCGCCCTTCGCGGTGGCCGAGCGATTGATCGGCTCGGCCAGGCCCGGCGCGCTCGACCCCGCGGTGGGGGCCGAGCTGCTGGGCGCGCAGTTCGCCGAGCGGCTCCGGGATCGCGGCGTCGAGGTGATCCCGCCCTCCGACGTGGCCCGGGCCCTGGTCGCGGCCGGTGTCAGCGGCCGCTTGATCCCGCGGCAGGTGGCGGCGCTGGTGGCCCAGGAGTTCGGCGCCGACGCCGTCTTGATGGGCGAGCTGCGACGCCTGGTGGAGCGCGAGGGCAGCGCGGCGGGCGCCATGCGCGGCGCCACGATCGGCTTCCAGGCCGACCTGCGGGGTGCGCCCGGTGGGGCGCGCCTGTGGACCGGCAACGTCGACGAGACCCAGCGCCCACTCTCCGAGAACGTCCTCGATGCCTCGCGCTACCCGGGCGGTGGCTCGCGCTGGCTCACTGCCGAAGAGCTGCTCGTCTGGGGCGCCGAGCAGACCACGCTTTCCATCCCCCTCTACTGACCCCACTCCCCCCATGACCGACTTCGAGCTGATCCCCGCCATCGACGTCCTGTCGGGTCGCTGCGTGCGCCTGGCCCAGGGGCGCTACGACCAGGTCACCGTGTACGACGACGACCCCTCGTCGGTCGCGCGGCGCTTCGCCGCCCACGACCTGCGCCGGCTGCACGTCGTCGACCTCGACGGCGCCAGGGAGGGGCGCCCCTGCAACCGCGACGCGGTGCGCGCGATCCTGGCCGAGATGAAGGGCGTGCCCGTCGAGCTGGGCGGCGGCATCCGCACCCTCGAGAGCGCGGCCGAGTGGATCGAGCTCGGCGTCGAGCGGGTGATCCTCGGGACCGCCGCGCTGCGCGACCCCGCTCTCGTCAAGGCCGCGGCGCGCCGCTTCCCCGGCCACGTGGCCGTCGGCGTGGACGCGAAGGAGGGTCGCATCGCGGCCGAGGGCTGGCTCGAGACCAGCGACGTGCCGGTGCTCGAGCTCGCCCAGCGCTTCGAAGACGCGGGCGTGGCCGCGCTCATCCACACCGACATCGCGCGCGACGGCATGGGCACCGGACCCAACCTGGAGGCGACGGCCGCACTGGCGGAGGAGGTGTCGATCCCGGTCATCGCCTCGGGCGGCGTGGGCTCCCTCGAGCACATCCGCGCTGCGGCCGCGCTCGCTCCCCGCGGCGTGGCCGGCGTGATCGTGGGCCGCGCCCTCTACGACGGATCGCTGGCGCTCGCCGACGCCATGGAGGCCGCCTCGTGCTCCTGAAACGGATCATCCCCTGCCTCGACGTCGACCAGGGCCGCGTGGTGAAGGGCGTGCAGTACATCGACCACGTCGACGCCGGCGACCCGGTCGAGGTCGCGCGCATGTACGACGAGCAGGAAGCCGACGAGATCACCTTCCTGGACATCACCGCCAGCCACGAGCGGCGCCGCATCATCCTCGACGTGGTGGCGCGCACCGCCGAGACCGTGTTCATGCCGCTCTGCGTGGGCGGCGGCGTGCGCGGCCTGCAGGACATTCGCGACCTCCTCAATGCGGGGGCCGACAAGGTCTCGATCATGACGGCCGCGGTGCAGAACCCGGAGCTCGTGGAGGAGGCCGCCCTCAAGATCGGCAGCGCCAACCTGGTCGTGGCCATCGACGCCCGGCGCATCGACGACCGGGAGGACTACCGGGTCCGGGCCGGCGAGCGGCCCACCGAGAACGACCCCGACGCGATCTTCGAGGTCTATACCCACGGCGGCCGGAAGCCCACCGGCATCGACGCCGTGGCCTGGGCCCAGCGCATGGCCCGGGCCGGGGCCGGCGAGATCCTCCTCACCAGCATGGACCGGGACGGGACCAAGAGCGGCTACGACCTGGAGATGGTCCGGGGCGTCTCGGACGCCGTTTCGATCCCCGTGATCGCCTCCGGAGGCGGTGGAACCCCCGAGAGCCTGGCGGCGGCCCTGGACGACGGCCCCGAGGGTGGCCACGCCCAGGCGGCCCTGGCGGCCTCGATCTTCCACTTCAAGGAGCAGACCGTGGGCTCGGTCAAAGCCCGGCTCAGGGCCCTGGGAATCCCAGTCAGGGCCCCTCGAACGCCGGTTGAAGGCCCAGAGGCCGTAGGCTAGCCTCGTAGGTCTGCTTTGATGGCCCCCAATTCTCCGATTTCGCAGAGGTTTTCCCGATTCCCCCTCATCCCGACGGGACCTGGCGGGGGGGTCTTCTTTTTCGTGCAACTCGACACGCGGGCCCCTGCCGGGCCACTTCACTAGGACGGGTTGTTCCGGGTCCATGGGGGGGCCCGGGCACGCCTCGTGGGGCTCGGCAACGGTCCGTGGGAATCTTCCAGGAGTATCCAACCGCATGCCGGTAGTGAAGGTCAAGGACAATGAGCCCTTCGAGGTGGCGCTGAAGCGCTTCAAGAAGCAGGTGGAGAAGGCTGGCATCCTCACCGAGCTTCGCCGCCGCGAATACTTCGACAAGCCGAGTATTCGCAAGAAGAAGAAGGCGGCCGCAGCGCGCAAGCGAGCCCTCAAGAAGCTCAAGCGGATGGTTCGCTGACGCAGCCACAGCCGCGGGGGAAGCCAGGGGCGGATGGCTCGAATCCCCGAAGACACGATTCAAACGATCCGGGACCGCGTCGACATCCTCGACGTGGTGGGCCGGTCCGTCAGCCTCAAGAAGGCGGGGCGCAACTTCAAGGGCTTGTGCCCCTTCCACGAAGAGAAGACGCCGTCCTTCAACGTCCACCCCGACCGCGGCACCTTCCACTGCTTCGGTTGCGGCGAGGGCGGCAACGTCTTCACCTTCCTGATGAACCACGACGGCCTCACCTTTCCTGAGGCCGTTCGCAGTCTGGCGGCCGACCTCGGCATCGAGATCCCCGAGAGCGACCGCGGCGGCGACCGCGGCCTGGGCGAGAAGGTGCTCGAGGCGAACAAGGTCGCTCAGGAGTTCTACGCGCGGGCGCTGGTCGGCGACGAGGGCGCCGTGGCGCGCTCCTACCTGGTCGAGCGCGGACTCGATCGCGAGACCGCCGAGCGCTACGGCATCGGCTTCGCGCCCGACCGCTGGGACGCGGTGGCGACGGTGCTGCAGCACGCCGACATCCCGGCGGCGATCGGCGAGACGGCCGGGCTCCTGAAGGAGCGCCAGAGCGGCGGACACTACGACATGCTGCGCGGGCGCATCACCTTCCCGATCCAGGACGTGCGCGGCCGGGTGGTGGGCTTCGGCGGCCGGGCGATCGGCGCCGAGCAGGAGCCCAAGTACCTGAACTCGCCGGAGAGCCCGGTCTTCCGCAAGCGCCAGGCCTTCTACGGCTTCCCGCACTCGCTCGAAGCGATCCGCAAGCAGGATCGCGCGGTCGTGGTCGAGGGCTACTTCGACTGGATCGCGCTCGCGCGCGCGGGCGTCCTGGAGGCCGTGGCCACCTGCGGGACCGCGCTCACCGAGGAGCACGCGCGCAACCTCCGCCGCCGCACCCGCAACGTGGTGCTGCTCTTCGACGGCGACGACGCGGGGCAGCGCGCCATGCTGCGCGGCCTCGAGGTCCTGCTCCCCCAGGACCTGCGCGTCGCGGCCATCGCCCTGCCCCCCGGCCAGGACCCGGACGACCTGCTGCGCAGCGAGGGGCCCGAGGCCCTGGCCGTCCTGATCGACGGCGCCGGGCCGGCCCTCGACGTGGCGATCGCCCGCGCGGTGGCGGCCGGAGTGAGCACGCCCTGGGAGCGCGCCGACGCGGTCGCGGCCGTCATCCCGCTGCTCGTGCTGGTGCCCGACCCCGTCGAGCGGGGCGAGTTCGCCCGGCGCCTCGCCATGGCGACGGGTGCCCAGCTGGCGGACGTCGAGGCCGCGCTTCGCAAAGCCCGCGAGGGGGGAGACCCGGGCGAGGCCATCCCCGCCGGGCCGCGCCAGCGCGGGCCCGAGGACCGGCACTACGAGCTGGCCCTCTGCGTGCTGCTCGCCCACCCGGAGCTGGCCGCCGCGCAGCCCGACCTGGTCGAGCTGGCGCCCGACCCGGTCTGGGCCGACGTGGCCGGCGAGATCGCGACCGGGGTCGGTGCCGACCGCCTCTTGGACCGCCTGGAGGGCGACGCCCGCGCGCGCGTCTCCGAGCTGGCGGCGCGCGAGCTGGGCGACCTCGAAGAAGAGGCGCTGGCCGCGCGTGCGCTCGCGGATTCCCTTGCCAAGGTCCGCTCGATCCGCTCCCGGGGCGAGCAGGACCAGTTGAACCGTCGGCTCGCCGACGATGCCTCTCTCCTCGCAGAGAAGAATGCTGAGTTGTTGAACCGGAGACAGCGACTGACTGCTGTGTGATCGGAAGGAGACCCCCATGGCTTCGAGCGTGCCCGGAAGCCGACCGACTCTTGCCAAGAGTGCGGCGAAGATCGGCGAGACCACACCCGCCGAGCTTCCCGCCGATCAATCCTCCGGTCAATCCGGCTGGGAGGGCTTCGATAGTGTCGGCGTACAGCAGCACGGCGCCGTCCAACGCCTGCTCGCCGAGGGGCGCAAGAAGGGGTTCCTTACCGTCGAAGACCTGAACGGCGCGATCCCCGTGGACTCGCTCTCTTCCGAGCAGTCGGACGAGCTGATGGCCTTCTTCGGAGAGCACGACATCAATGTCGTCGACTCGCCGAACCCGGTGCGACGCTGGGTGGAGCCTCAGCCCGTCTACGAGGCCGAGGAGGACACCGCGCCCAGTGCCGACCCGGTGCGGGTGTACCTGCGCGAGATGGGTCAGGTCTCTCTGCTCACGAAGGCGGGCGAGGTGGCCATCGCACAGCGCATCGAGGCCGGCGAGCACAAGCTGCTCTACGCGACCGTCGGCACGCCCCAGGGCATGCGCGAGCTGTTGGCCATGGCCGACCTGCTGCGCCGCGAGAAGATCGAGCCGAAGGTGCTGCTGGCGGGTCTCGACGAGGAGGAGCCCAAGTTCACGCCCGAGGAGCGGCGCAGGAACTTCTTGCAGGCGATCACCAAGGTGCGCAAGATCGACGCCGAGATCGCCAAGCGACAGGCGGCCGTGGCGAATGCACGCACCGGTGACGACACGCGCAAGCGCCTCCAGCAGGAGATCCAGGAGCGCTACCGCCAGGCCGTCGACCTCGTGATCGAGCAGCGCTTCTCGCGCAAGGCCTTCTCCGTGATCCAGGGCCAGGTGCTGCAGGCGGCCAGTGCGATGAAGACGCTCGACCGCGCCGCGGCTCGGGCGGTTCGCCCCCTGGGCGTGAAGCTCGCCGACTTCGACGGCCTGGTGACCCTGGCCGGCCGGCGCAGCAAGAAGGGCAAGGAAGCCCTCGAACGGCTCGGCGGAGACACCGAGCGGCTGGCCCAGGTGGGCGTCAAGCTCCAGGCCGTGCGCGCCGAGGCGGGCAAGCTCGAGGCGGACACGAAGATGTCCAGCCCGGCCTTCCGGGTGCTTCGCTCCGCGTACGGCGAGGCCTACGAGGAGACCCACCAGGCCAAGTGCGAGCTGACCGAGGCGAACCTCCGCCTGGTGGTCTCGATCGCCAAGAAGTACACGAACCGTGGCCTGCAGTTCCTCGACCTGATCCAGGAAGGCAACATCGGCCTGATGAAGGCGGTCGAGAAGTTCGAGTGGCGCCGTGGCTACAAGTTCTCCACCTACGCCACCTGGTGGATCCGCCAGGCGATCACGCGCGCGATCGCGGACCAGGCGCGCACGATCCGCATCCCCGTGCACATGATCGAGACGATCAACAAGCTCGGCCGCACCACCAAGCAGCTGGTCCAGATGCTGGGCCGCGAGCCCACCCCCGAGGAGCTGGCCGAGAAGATGGAGCTGCCCCTCGAGAAGGTGCGGATGGTGCTCAAGATCGCCAAGGAGCCGATCAGCCTGGAGACGCCGGTGGGCGAGGAAGAGGACTCGAGCCTGGGCGACTTCGTCGAAGACCCGAATGCGGTCAACCCGGCCGAGGCCGTGGTCGAGGCCAACCTCTCGGACCAGACGCGCCGGGTGCTCGCGACGCTGGCGCCCCGCGAGGAGCGCGTCCTCAAGATGCGCTTCGGCATCGGCGAGCGCGCGAACCACACCCTCGAAGAGGTGGGCCAGGACTTCGACGTCACCCGCGAGCGGATCCGGCAGATCGAGGCCAAGGCGCTGCGGAAGCTGCGCCACCCCAGCCGGAGCAAGATGCTCAAGGGGTTCGTCGAGAACTAGAGCCCCTTATTCGGGGCCGCTTCGCTTCTCCTCTTGGGATCGCGGGGCGGCGGGCACCCTACGCTCATGGCTCGGCCGGGACAGCGTGCTTCCGGCGTTGCGTGGACGCAGTGTCGCCTCCGCGGCTCTCGCCGCAGGCGACCTGGCCCAGCGGACTGCGAGCCTGCCTGCGCTTTACTTCGCTACGGGTGCCCACCGCCCCACGATCAGCACCAAGGTGGATATCCACCTCGAAAGAGCGCGGCGGGGCGGGGTTCGTTCCGAGGAAATAAAGCGCAGGCAGGCTACCTGGCCGTCGTCGGCAAGGTCGCCTGCGGCGAGAGCCGCGTAGGCGACACGCTGTCCACGCCGCTGCGCGGGCCACCCTGCCCCGGCCGAGCC
>NYZB01000087.1 GCA_002687015.1 Deltaproteobacteria bacterium | reverse complement strand
GGCTGCTCCAGGAGGGGTGGCGTGAAGGTGGGGGGCTACTCGATCCAGCGGAGTGCCCGGGCTGACCAAGCGAGCTGCGTCCGGCGGCCTCGCCAGCCTGGAAACGCCCGGCTCCCCGGCCGGTGCACCCCGCACCAAGGCCCTTTTCCCTCACCAACCTTCCGGCGACCACGCTGCTGCACCGCCTCGCGTTCGGCAGGCACGCACCGGGATGCGTAAGGGGCCCTGCCCGACCCCGCCGGATGCCCAGACCGAGCAGGAGCTCCAGCGCGGCCACCTGGCGACCTCGCCGGCCCCCGGGCGAAGGAGCCCGACCGTCGGCCCCTTTGGCACCACAGGACCCCTGCCCTCAACAACCTTCTGGCAGCCCGGCTGGGCGAGCGAGCGAGGTAACCTCGGACCCATATCCCCAAGGGGACCACGGGTCCCGGCTTCCCACCCTTGGCTAGCCTCCTGTATCCCTTTATCCTGATGCCCTGATAAAGGCGGGATGGCCCGCTGCCGATGAGGCGTCGATGAGTGCGGATGAGCTCCAGAAGGTCTTCAAGACCCTGTCCGACCCGACCCGGGTGCGCATCCTGGCGCTCCTGGCGCGGGAGGAGCTGGCCGTCCAGGAGCTGATGGAGGTGCTCGGGATGGCGCAGTCCCGGGTGTCCCGGCACCTGGGGATCCTGCGGGAGGCGGGGCTGCTCCGCGATCGGCGCGACGGCACCTTCGTGTTCTACCGCTTCCGCGAGCCGGAGGATCCGGCCTGGCGGGATGCCTGGGCGCTGGTGGAGCGGAACCTGCGCGAGGACCGGGCCGCACGTCGAGACGGTCTGGCCGTAGCGCAGGTGATCGAAGCCCGAGCCGCCCGCAGCCGGTCCTTCTTCGACGCGGTGGGCCCGGAGTGGGATGCGCTTCGCAAGGTGTGGGGCGACGACATGCTTCGGGCGCGCGCTCTCGGCCGGCTGGTGCCGGCCGGCCTGCGGGTGGCAGACGTGGGCACGGGCACGGGGGTACTGGCCCTCGAGCTGGCCGAGGCGGGGCTCGAGGTCATTGCCGTCGATCACTCTCCGGCCATGCTGAACGCAGCGCGCGAGAAGATCGCCGAGCGCGGCGTCTCCGGGATCGAGCTGCGCGAAGGCAAGGCCTCGGCCCTACCCCTGGCGGACGGAGAGGTCGACGCGGCTTTCGCCCACATGGTGCTCCAGTACGTGGCCTCGCCGGGAGAAGCCCTGCACGAGATGGCTCGGGTCGTGAAGCCCGGCGGTCGGGTCGTGGTGATCGACTTCGCGCGCCACGATCGCGAGTGGATGAGAGAGGAGTTCGGTGTGCAGTGGCTGGGTTTCCCGCCCGACGAGATCCGGGATTCCCTCGAGGCGGCCGGGCTCGAAGAGATCCGCATCGAGCAGCAGGCCTCCGCGGCTCGAGGCGCCGATCTGCCGGAGACCTTCCTCGCGAGCGCCACACGGCCCCAGGAGAACCGATGAGCCTCGGCCACGACGAGCTGCTTCGACGCCTTGGCGAGCGCATCCTGATCAAGGATGGCGCCATGGGCACGATGATCCAGCGCCGCGGCCTCGCCGAAGAGGACTACCGCGGCGAGCGCTTCGGCGACCATGCCCATGAGCTCAAGGGCAACAACGACCTGCTCGTGCTCACCCAGCCGGAGCTGATCGTCGAGATCCACGAGGAGTTCCTGGCGGCGGGCGCGGACGTGCTCGGCACCACCTCCTTCAACGCCACGCGGATCTCCCAGGCCGACTACGGCACCGAAGACCTGGCCGAGGAGATCAGCCGCCACTCGGCCGCGCTCGCGAAGACCGCGACGGCCCGCTGGAACGAACGCACACCGGAGCGGCCGCGCTACGTGGCCGGCTCGATCGGCCCGACCAACAAGACCCTCTCACTCGGGCCCGAGGTCGACGATCCCGCCTTCCGCGACATCCAGTGGCAGGAGCTGGTGGACGCCTACGCCGAGCAGACCCGAGGCCTGCTGGCGGGCGGCGTCGATCTGCTCGTGGTCGAGACGATCTTCGACACCCTGAACGCCAAGGCCGCCCTCTTCGCCATCGAGCAGGAGTTCCTGCGAAGCGGCACCCGGGTGCCCCTGATCGTCTCGGTCGCCATCACCGATGCGAGCGGCCGCACCCTCTCCGGCCAGACCCTGGACGCCTTCTACCACTCGATCCGCCATGCCCACCCGGCGGCCGTGGGCCTGAACTGCTCTCTCGGCGCGAGCGAGATGCGCGGCCACGTGGCCGCCCTGGCGCGGATCGCCGACTGCCCGATCTCCTGCTATCCGAACGCGGGCCTGCCGAACGCTTTCGGTGAGTACGACGAGACCCCCGAGGTGATGAGCGGTCTGGTCGGCGAGTTCGCCGACAGCGGCCTGGTCAACCTGCTGGGCGGCTGCTGCGGCACGACGCCGGAACACATCCGCGCGATCGACGAACGCGTGCGCGGTGTCGCGCCCCGCCCCCTCCCGGAGCCCGGCCCGCGGCCGACCTCGCTCGCCGGACTCGAGACCCTGACGATCCGCCCGGATTCGAACTTCCAGATGATCGGCGAGCGCACCAACGTCACGGGCTCGGCACGCTTCCGCCGCCTCATCAAGGAGGAGGACTACGAGACCGCCCTCGAGGTGGCCCTCCACCAGGTGCGCGGGGGTGCCAACCTGCTCGACGTGAACATGGACGAGGGCATGCTGGATTCGGCGGCCTGCATGCGCAGCTTCCTGAACCTGATCGCTTCGGAGCCCGAGATCTCGCGCATCCCGATCGTGATCGACAGCTCCAAGTGGGAGGTTCTGGAAGCGGGGCTGCAGTGCTGCCAGGGCAAGAGCGTGGTCAACTCGATCTCCCTCAAGGAGGGCGAAGAGGACTTTCTCGACAAGGCGCGGCGCATCCGCAGCTACGGTGCCGCGGTGGTGGTGATGGCCTTCGACGAGGCGGGACAGGCCGAGTCGACGGAGCGCAAGGTCGAGATCTGCGAGCGGGCCTACCGGCTGCTGACCCAGCAGGCCGACTTCCCCCCCGAGGACATCATCTTCGACCCGAACATCCTGGCCATCGCCACGGGCATCGAAGAGCACGCGAGCTATGCCAAGGCCTTCATCGAGGCCACCCGAATCATCAAGGAGCACTGCCCGGGCGTACACGTGTCGGGGGGGGTCTCGAACCTCTCCTTCTCCTTCCGCGGAAACGACACGGTCCGCGAGGCGATCCACTCGGCCTTCCTCTTCCACGCCACGCAAGCGGGCATGGACATGGGCATCGTCAACGCGGGCCAGCTGCAAGTCTACGCGGACATCCCGAAGGAGCTGCTCGAGCACGTCGAGGACATCGTCTTCGACCGGCGCGAGGACGCCACGGAGCGGATGGTCGAGCTCGCAGAGCAGGTGCGCGGCACGGGCAAGAAGCGCGAGCTGGATCTCGGCTGGCGCGAGGGGAGCGTGGAGGAGCGCCTCTCCCACGCGCTGATCCACGGCATCGTGGATTTCATCGTGGACGACGCCGAGGAGGCCCGGCAGAAGTACGACCAGCCACTCTCGGTGATCGAGGGCCCCCTGATGGCCGGCATGGACCGGGTCGGGGATCTCTTCGGCGCCGGCAAGATGTTCCTGCCCCAGGTGGTCAAGAGTGCCAGGGCCATGAAGAAGGCGGTGGCCCACCTCGAGCCCTTCATCGACGTGGAGGGCGCCGAGGGCGGCGGCAGCCGGGCGAAGATCGTGATGGCGACCGTCAAGGGCGACGTGCACGACATCGGCAAGAACATCGTCGGTGTGGTGCTGCGATGCAATCGCTACGAGGTGATCGACCTGGGCGTGATGGTGCCCGCCGAGCAGATCCTCGACAGGGCGGTCGCCGAGGGCGCCGACCTCGTGGGGCTCTCGGGCCTGATCACCCCCTCCCTCGACGAGATGGTGAACGTCGCCAAGGAGATGCAGCGCCGCGGGCTGGAGCTGCCCCTCCTGGTCGGCGGCGCCACGACCAGCCGCCAGCACACCGCCGTGAAGATCGCCCCGGCCTACGGGCCGCCCACGGTCCACGTGCGTGACGCGTCGCGTGCCGTGGGGGTGGCGGCCTCCCTGCTCGACGGCGAGCTCCAGGCGGACTTCGATCGGAAGAACCGCGAGCAGCAGGAGCGCCTGCGCGGGCTCCACGAGGCCAGGAAGCAGAAGCCCTTGCTCTCCCTTGCGGAGGCCCGCGGAAAGACCAGCGCGCCCGCATGGGCCGCTTCGGACCTGGCCGTGCCCTCCTTCTTCGGCCCCCGGGTCTTCGAGGAGGTCCCCCTCGAGAGCCTGCGGGAGACCATCGACTGGACCTTCTTCTTCTCCGCCTGGGAGCTGAAGGGGCGCTTCCCGAAGATCCTCGACCATCCCGAGCAGGGCGCGGCGGCCCGCGAGCTCTACGAGCACGGCAACCGGCTGCTCGATCGGATCGTCGCGGAGAAGCTGCTGACCGCCCGTGGCGTCTTCGGGTTCTGGCCCGCGGGCAGTGACGGCGACGACCTCGTGCTCTTCACCGACGAGAGCCGCGAGACCGAGCGCTGCCGCTTCCCGATGCTGCGCCAGCAGCGCGGCCGCGAGGATGGACGCACCGCCTGCCTCGCCGACTACGTGGCACCGCTCTCGAGCGGTCTGCCCGATTCGATCGGCGCCTTCGCCGTCACCGCCGGGCTCGGCGCCGACGCCCTCGCGAAGGCCTTCGAGGAGGAAGGCGACGACTACCACGCGATCATGGCCAAGGCCCTGGCCGACCGGCTGGCCGAGTCCTTCGCCGAATGGCTGCACCGGGAGGCCCGGCTCGCATGGGGCTTCGCAGGGGACGAGAGGCTCGACAACGAGGATCTGATCGCCGAACGCTACCGGGGCATCCGCCCTGCCTTCGGCTACCCGGCATGCCCGGATCACCGACCCAAGCGCACCCTCTTCGACCTGCTCGGGGCGGAGGCGCTGGGCCTCGAGCTGACCGAGAGCTGCGCGATGCATCCGGCCGCGAGCGTGAGCGGTCTCTACTTCGCCCACCCGGGAGCCCGCTACTTCAGCGTCGGCGCGATCGGGCGCGACCAGGTGGAGGACTACGCCCGGCGAAGCGACGGGAATGTCGCCGACGCGGAGCGTTGGCTGGCCTCGAACCTGGCCTACGATCCCGAAGAGGAGTGACCCCCGACCGCGGGTCAGGCGGGACCGAGGAGAGCAGCGGCGCGCATGACGGGCTTGCGTCCGATCCAGGCGGTGGTCTTCGACGCCGCGGGCACCCTGATCCGCACGCGCGAGCCGGTGGGCGCGACCTACGGCCGCATGGCCCGGGCCTACGGAGCCGAGGTCCCCGCCTCACGCCTGGACGAGGCCTTCGGCCGCATCTTCGCGGCCGCCCCCCCCAACGTGCACCCGGGGGAGACCCTGGCCGATTCCGCGGAGCTGGAGCGCCGGTGGTGGCGGGCCCGCGTGCGCGAGACCTTCCGGGCGGCCGACGGCATGGCGGCCTTCAGCGACTTCGATGCCTTCTTCGACCGTTTGTGGGACCACTACGCCTGCGCGGAAGCCTGGGAGCTGATGCCCGGTGCCCGGGAAGCCCTGGACGAGCTGGTCGAGCGTCGACTCATGCTGGCGGTCCTCTCCAACTTCGACCAACGCCTGCGCCCCCTGCTCCGCCAGCTCGGCATCCACCATCTCTTCGAGGCCGTCACCCTGCCCTCCGATGCCGGCGCCGCGAAGCCCGCGCGCCAGATCTTCGACGTCTGCCTCAAGCGCCTCGGGATCGCCAACCACCGCTGTGTCTACGTCGGGGATCGGGCGGAAGAAGACCTCGCGAGCTCCAGGACGGCGGGCCTGCACCCGATCGACGTGCGCCAGCTTGCTACCCTCGCCGAGCTTCCGGCCCTGGTGGAGGCCCTGGAGAAGGAGCTGGCATGACGCGGGAACCCGAGACCACCCCGGGAGAACCCCTCGGCGGCCCGGCAGACCTCTTCCGGGATCGCTTCGGGATCGACGAGCGCGCCCTCGATGCCACCCTCGGCCGCGCGCTCGAGCGCAGGGTCGACCACGCGGACCTCTTCTTCGAGTACACCAGTCAGGACTCGGTGGTGCTCGAGGAGGGGATCGTCAAGAGCGGCGATCGGCACCTGGTCCAGGGTGCGGGCGTGCGGGTGCAGACCGGTGAGCGGCAGGGCTATGCGCACTCGGACGACATCACCGTGGAGAGCCTCGAGCTCGCCGCCGGCACGGCGCGGGCCATCTCCGAGACCGGCGACGACGCAAGGGCCGTCGCCGTGCGGGGCCGTGGAGCGCCCACGCACGATCTCTATCCCGTGGTGCTGGCCCCCACCGACGTCCCGGTGGCCGACAAGGTCGCCCTCCTCTACGAGATCGATGCCTACGCGCGCTCTCGGGACCCCCGCGTGGAGCAGGTGATCGCAAGCGTCGTGAGCCAGCACCGCAACGTCATGATCGCCGCCAGCGACGGCACCTGGGTGGCCGACGTGCAGCCGCTGGTGCGCCTCAACATCCAGGTGCTCGCGGCCAGCCAGGACGGCCGCAGGGAGACCGGCTACCAGGGTGCGGGCGGCCGGACCGAGCTCCACACCTATCTCACGCCCGACGCCTGGAAGCCCCTGGCGGACGAGGCCGTGCGTCTGGCCCTCGTCAACCTGGATGCCGGGCCCTGCCCTGCCGGCACCATGGACGTGGTGCTGGGCCCGGGTTGGCCCGGCGTCCTGCTCCATGAGGCCATCGGTCACGGACTGGAGGGAGACTTCAACCGCAAGAAGACCTCGGCCTTCTCGGACAGGATCGGCGAACGCGTGGCGGCACCGGGCGTCACGGTGGTCGACGACGGCACCCTCCCCGGTCGACGCGGCTCCCTGAACGTGGACGACGAGGGCACCCCCACCGGCCGCACGGTGCTGATCGAGGACGGCATCCTGCGCGGCTACATGCACGACCGGCAGAACGCGCGGCTCATGGGCCACGAGCCCACCGGCAACGGCCGACGCGAGAGCTACGCCCACCTGCCGATGCCGCGCATGACCAACACCTTCATGCTGGCCGGCGAGGAGGAGCCTGAGGACGTGATCCGGTCCGTGGAGCGGGGCCTCTACGCGGTCACCTTCGGCGGTGGCCAGGTCGACATCACCAGCGGCAAGTTCGTGTTCAGCGCCAGCGAGGCCTATCTGATCGAGAAGGGTCGCATCACGGCGCCGGTCAAGGGCGCCAGCCTGATCGGCAATGGCCCGGACGTGCTCACGCGTGTGTCGCGCATCGGACGCGACCTCGAGCTCGACCAGGGTGTGGGCACCTGTGGCAAGGACGGCCAGGGCGTCCCGGTCGGCGTGGGCCTCCCCACGATCCGCCTCGATGCCGTGACCGTCGGAGGGACCGGGGGTTGAGCGAAGAGCAGGCCGTGGAGCGAGCGCTCGCCCGGGCCACCGGGGGCGGCGCCCATTCTGCCGACGCCGTCGCGATCGTGGCCGAGGCCACGGAGGTCCGGGTGCGCGGCGAGGAGATCGAGCACGTCAAGCAATCGCGGGAGCGCACCCTGGGCCTGCGCGTGCTCGTCGGAGGCAAGGGGGGTCTCGGGCAGGCCATCACCTCGACCAGCGACCTCTCGGACGAGGCCGTGGATCGCATGGCCAGCGAGGCCGTGGCCCTGGCACGGGCGACGGCGCCGGATCCGGATGCGGGGCTGCCGGAGGGTGGCTTCGCCGAAGATCTGCCCGACCTGGAGCTGGTGGTGGCGGAGGACCGACGGGCCGGCCTCGACCGCCACGTCGAAGCCGCCCGCCGTGCCGAGAGGGCGGCGCGTGCCCTCGATCCCCGCATCGTGAATTCAGAGGGATCGGACGCGGGCTCGCAGTTCCGTGCCGTTCACTACGCCAACAGCGCCGGCTTCGAGGGGCGCTACGAGAGCGCCTCCCACTCCCTCGCCTGCTCGCCGATCGCCTCCGCGGAGGGGAGCATGCAGACCGACTTCTGGTACTCGGTGTCGCGGTCGCTGGCCGGGCTCGACGAGCCGGAGGCCGTGGGACGTCAGGCGGCCGAGCGCGCGCTCCGGCAGCTCGGCGCGCGACGCATCGCGACGGGCGAGTTCCCGGTCGTCTTCGATGGGCCGACGGCACGCTCCCTGCTGGCCAGCGTGGCCGGCTGCCTCTCGGGCTACGCGATCTACCGCAAGAGCTCCTTCCTGGCGGGCGAGCTCGGCGAGCGGATCGCCTCGGACCGGGTCACCGTGATCGACGACGGCCGGCGTCCGGCCGGCCTCGGCAGCCGGCCCTTCGATGGCGAAGGCCAGCCCACCCGGCGCACCACGGTGATCGAAGCTGGAGTGCTCGGCTCCTACCTGCTCGACAGCTACTCGGGCCGAAAGCTCGGCCTGGGCAGTACCGGCAACGCCTCGCGCAGCGCGGGCAGCGCGCCGGGCGTCGGCGCCACGAACCTCTGGATGGAGCCCGGCCAGGGGAGCCTCGACGAGCTGGTGGCCGACATGGGAAAAGGCCTGCTGGTAACAGGCATGTTCGGCCACGGATTCAACCCCGTGACGGGCGACTTCTCCCGCGGGGCGAAGGGGTTCTGGATCGAGGGGGGCGAGCGCTGTTTCCCCGTCGAAGAGATCACCATCGCAGGCAACCTCCGGACTATGCTGTCGGACGTCGACGCGGTCGGCGAGGAGCTGCTCTGGCTGGGCAGCGTGGCGGCTCCGCCGCTCCGCGTGGCCCGCATGACCGTGGCAGGAGAGTGAACGAGGAGTGCCCATCCGGGCGGGAGCAGGAATGTCCAAGCCGGCCGTGATGCTGGGAATGACCCTGCCGGACGTCGACGTCTGGTCGGAACGGGTCGCGGTGGCCCTGGGCCAGAACCCGAGCGCCTTCTCGGGCCCGGGCACGAACACGTACCTGCTCGGCACGGGCACCCGGAAGATCCTCCTCGACCCGGGCCAGGGTGTGGAGAGCTACCTGCCCGTGCTCGAAGCCGCGATGGAGAGGTGCCAGTGCGAGGGATTCCAGGAGATCGTCCTCACCCATGCCCACCCGGACCACATCGGGGGAGTGCGGCAGGTGCTGGGGCGCTTCGGCGACATGAAGGTCTCGAAGAAGCCCTGGCCGGGCATCGACGAGCGCTTCGACCTGAAGCTCAGCCCGATCGATGACGGAGCGGTCATCGAGACCGAGGGGCTGACACTGCGCGCCATCCACACACCCGGTCATGCGCCCGACCACCTGTGTTTCATGATCGAGGAGGAGCGCGCGCTGATGTCGGGGGACAACGTGCTCGGCGTGGGTACCACCGTGATCCCCTCGGAGAGCGGCGACCTGCTCCAGTACATGGCTTCCCTGAATCGGCTCCTCGAGGAGCGGCCGACCTGCATCTACCCCGCTCACGGACCGAAGATCGAGGACGGCGTGGGCAAGCTCGAGGAGTACATCGCCCACCGGCACGAGCGGGAGGGTGAGATCGTGACCGCCCTCACCGGGGGGCCCCGGCGGCCGATCGACATCGTGAAGGTGGTCTACGCGGCCTACCCGGAGAACCTGCACCCGGCCGCCGCGCAGTCCGTGTCCCAGCACCTGATGAAACTGGAAGGGGAAGGTCGGGCGACACGGGAGGGGAGAGAACCCACCCAAGCCCTGTGGAGACTGATCCCATGAGTCATCCGATCCTCGAAAGACTCGCCAGCAACGATCCGAGCGAGCGTCGCGCCGCCTGCCTCGCCGCCGCCCAGGACCCGTCCGCGACGCTCTTGACCGAAGCGCTGTCCACGGCGCTCGGAGACCCGGTCAAGGCCGTGGGTCGGGCCGCCTCCGATGCGCTGGTCGAGATCGCCCGCAGCCCCGCTCCGGCCGACGGGCCGGGAGAGGGCGTCGACGGTGCGGTTCGCCTCGCCCTGCACAGCGACCACCCGGCCCGGCGCTGGCGCGCCGCCTTCACCGCCGCGCGCCTCGAGCCGCCCACCCCCCGTCTGCTGCCCGCGCTCGTGGAGGGCCTGGCCAGCGGGGACGGCGACGTGCGCTGGGCGGCGGCGAAGGTGATCGTCGACATGGGTCGTCTGCACGGGGAGGTGCTGGCCGTTCTGATCGGCCTGGTGCGCTCCGGCGAGAGCCCCGTGGTCCGCCGCATGGCCACCTTCGCGCTGCGCGAGCTGGCCCCGGATCGCTCCGAGGCTGCCGACGTGCTGCTCGACGCGGCCGACGACGACGACCTCCAAGTCCGCCGCGCCGCGCTGACGGCCATGGCGTCGCTGCAGGGGCCTCCTGCCCGGGTGGGCGAGCAGCTGCTCGCCACGTTCCAGGGCGACGCCGACGGCCCGGCCCGCCGGCTGGCCGCCCTCGCCCTGGGCGAGATCGGTGCCCAGGACTCGGAGCGCGTGCCCGTCGAGACCCAGACCGAGCTGGAGCGCTGCTTCGCCACCGCTCCGGAGGACCCCGACCTGCGCCGCGCCGTCGAGAAGGCCCTGGCGCGGCTGCGGGCCGGCCGGCCCGGCGCGTGAAGGCCAGAGAAGGGTCCGATTGAGCACGCGCCGACGATCCGACTTCTATCGCGAGGCCCGCGCCCACCACAAGGGGCCGCTCGCGGGCACTCGGGTCGTCGAGCTGACCACGACCTGGGCAGGCCCCATGTGCGGCTGCCTGCTGGCCGACTTCGGTGCCGACGTCATCAAGGTCGAGCATCCGGCGGGGGAGGTCGCGCGCCGCTCGCCGCCCTTCCTCCCCGGTACCGATCCGCCGGTGTCCTTCATGCAGGCCACGGTCAACCGGAACAAGCGCAGCCTGACCCTGGACCTTCACGACGCGGCGGGAAGGGACCTCTTCCTTCGTCTCGCGGCAAGCGCGGACGTCGTGGTCGAGAACTTCCGGCCCGGCACCCTCTCGGGGTGGGGCATCGGTTGGAGTGAGCTCCGCGCGATGCGCCACGACCTGGTCCTGGTCTCGATCAGCGGCTACGGGCAGTTCGGGCGCGACTCCGATCGCGTCGGCTACGACCCGCTCGCCCAGGCCGCGAGCGGGTTCCTCTCCCTGAACGGCTCCCCCGAGGGCGAGCCCGTGAAGTCGCCGACCTTCCTGGGTGACGACCTGGCGGGCCTGCACGGCGCCCTGGCGGCGCTCGCCGCGCTCCATCACCGGGATCGCACCGGCGAGGGCCAGCACGTCGACGTCGCGCTGCTGGACTCGATGCTCTTCCAGTCGACGGGCTATCTCACCCTGGGCGCGATGGGCGTCGACCTGCCCCGCATGGGCAACGAGTTCCGGATCGCCGCGCCCGCCAACACCTATGCCTGCAGTGACGGGCGGGTGATGGCCGGGGTGCTCATCGACGCCCACTGGAAGAAGCTGGCTCGCGTGATCGGCCGGCCGGAGCTCGCCGACGACCCGGGCTACGCGACCACCGCGGCCCGTCTGCAGAGGCGCGACCAGCTCAACCAGCTGCTCGGCGGGTGGCTCGCCGAACGGACCATGGAGGAGGCGGAGACCGCCTTTCGCGCCGAGGGCATCCCCCTGGATCGCGTGCGCAGCTACGCCGAGGCGGCACGCGACCCCCACGTGGGCGACCGGGAGATGCTCCAGCCCGTCGAGGTGGAGGGCCACCCGCGCGTCCCCGTCGTGGGCCCGGCGGCCAAGTTCTCGCGAACGCCGACCCGCGTGCGCAGCGGCGCACCCGCCCTCGGTGCCGACACGGATGCGATCCTCGACGAGCTGGGAATCGACGAGGAGGAGCGCCGGGCCTTGCGCCAGCGGGGGGTGACCTGAGACCCACCGGTCCGGGTGATTCACTTTCTCGGCCAGATTGGCTGGCCCGGCGCGGGACCGCTGTCTACCATGGGCGCTTCGTTTCACAGAGGGAGGCACCATGGCCGAGATCAAGGGCAGCAAGACCCAGCAGCACCTCAAGGACGCGTTCGCGGGTGAGTCCCAGGCAAACCGCCGCTATCTCTACTTCGCGAAGCAAGCGGATATCGAGGGATACCCGGACGTGGGAGGTCTCTTCCGCGACACGGCCGAGGCCGAGACGGGCCACGCCCACGGGCACCTCGACTACCTGAAGCCCGCGGGCGACCCCGCCACCGACAAGCCGATTGGCTCGACGGACAAGAACCTGGAGGCCGCCGTGGCCGGCGAGACCTTCGAGTACTCGGAGATGTATCCGGGCATGGCCCGCACCGCGCGGGACGAAGGCTTCGACGACGTGGCCGACTGGTTCGAGACTCTCGCCAAGGCGGAGAAGTCCCACGCGGGACGCTTCCAGAAGGCGCTGGACGGTCTGGAGACCCTCTAGAACGTCTGCTCCCTGCGGGCGCCGCCTGGAGGCGGCGCCCGCTTCCGCGCCCCGCCCGCCGAGGTCGCCGCGGCCATGAAGGTCGAACTCCCGGAAACGCCGAGCGAAGAGCTCGGCTACGAGCACCCGGACTACTTCGATCTTGAGAAGATCGAGCGCGAGCTGCGGCGCGTCGGCGAGGTGTGCCACCAGTGCCGGCGCTGTCTTCCGCTGTGCCCCTCCTTCCCGACCCTCTTCGACCTGGTGGACGCCACGGAGGAGGAGATCGAGGGCGTCACCATGGACGGCTTCGATCGCGTCGGTGAGCTCTGCTACCACTGCAAGCTCTGCTTCAACCACTGCCCCTACCATCCTCCCCACGAGTGGGACCTGGACTTCCCGGCGCTGATGCGCCGCCATCAGCTGGCCCGGGCGCGGCGCGACGGCATCCCCCTGGCGCGCAAGCTCACCACCCAGACCGACCTGATCGGCAAGCTGGGGTCGATGACCGCGCCGCTCATGAACTTCGCCAACAAGAACCGGGCCTCCCGGGTCCTGATGGAGAAGACGATCGGGATCCACAGGGACTGGGTGCAACCCAGCTACCAGTGGGAGACCGTCCAGCGCTGGTTCGCCAAGCGGGGCGGCGCACAGGCGGTCGGAACGAACGGCAAGGCGGTCCTCTTCACGACCTGCTCCGTGAACTACAGCGATCCCATCGCGGGGCGCTCGGCGATCCTGGTGCTGGAGCACAGCGATGTACGGGTCGAGCTGGCCTACGACCGCTGCTGCGGCATGCCCTACACGGACACGGGCGACCTGGCGGCGGCTCGCCGCAACGCCGAGCAGAACGTGGCCCTGCTGCTGCCCCACGTCGAAGCCGGGGCGAAGGTGCTCGTGCCCGGCCCCTCCTGCTCCCTGATGCTGAAGGAGGAGGTGCCCCGTCTCCTCGGCACCGATCAG
The DNA here is from genome assembly GCA_002687015.1 of Deltaproteobacteria bacterium. Lineage (GTDB taxonomy): Bacteria > Myxococcota_A > UBA9160 > UBA9160 > UBA6930. The sequence goes on along the minus strand of NYZB01000087.1, from coordinate 15,244 downwards.
GCGCACCGGGTCGCGGAGGCCACCCAGGACCTGATGGAGTTCCTCTACGACCTGGCGCGGGCCAAGAAGCTGCAGCGCGACTTCGAGCGCCCGCTCGGGCGGGTCGCCTACCACGCGCCCTGCCACCTCCGCGCCCAGAACATCGGCTTCCGTTCCCGGGACCTCCTCAAGCTCGCAGCCGACGAAGTCGTGCTCATCGACGCCTGCTCGGGAGTCGACGGCACCTGGGGCATGCAGGCCCGCTTCCACGAGGCGTCCATGGGGGTGGCCGAGAAGATGCTCGAACGGGTCGACCAGAGCGAACCCGACCACGTGGCCACCGACTGTCCACTCTCGGCACTGCGCATCGAGGAGGGGCTCGGCCGCCCGGCCGTGCACCCGGTCGTGCTGCTGCGCCACGCCTACGGAATCTCGGCCGAATGAAGCCCTTGCTGCTCTCCGAGCTTCCCTCCGCGGCCGCCTTTGCCCAGATCCGGCCCACGCTGCGGCAGGCCGTGATCGCCCACAAGGCCGCGCGCAGGGTCGCCATCGGCGATCGCGTGACCCTGGTCTTCGAGAACCGGGAGACCGTGCGTTGGCAGGTGCTCGAGATGTGTCGGGTCGAGGGTCTGACCGAGCCCGCCGCCATCCAGCACGAGCTGGACGTCTACAACGCCCTCCTGCCGGGCCCGGGCGAGCTCTCGGCCACCTTGTTCATCGAGATCACCAATCTGGCTGAGGTCCGGGAGGAGTTGGATCGGCTGGTCGGCATGGACGAGCGCGTGGCCCTACGGGTCGGGGACGACCTCGTGAGAGCCACCTTCGACCCGTCCCAGATGGACGAGGACCGCATCTCGGCCGTGCACTACGTGCGGTTCTCGCTACCGGAAGAAGCGCGGGAGGCCTTTTCGCGGCCCGGGACCGCACTCACCATCGAGATCGATCATCCCGCCTACCAGGCGCGCTGCGAGCTCTCCGCGGACACGCGTGCGAGCCTGGCCGCCGACCTGGAGGGCGGCTGCCCCGAGCTCCAACCCCTGGGCGACCTGCCGCGCGCAGACGTCGGTGACGAGGACAAGGTGGTTCGGACCCGCGGCAAGGTCCGCCTGCTCCGCCCCGCTCACCCGCGCGCCCCCGGCCACCACATCGCCGAGCCCACGGTCCCCGGTGCAGCCTTCCTGGATGCTCCCCCGGACCTGCTCGCCGAGCTCCTGGCCCTGGTCCAGGAAACGGCCCGCAAGATCGAGGCCGAGCACGGCAGCTGCCGAGTCGTGATCAGCGAGGCGGCCACCCCCCTGCGCATCGATCTCTTCGCCCCGCCGCGTGCACGCGGCTGAGCCACCACCCCTCTCGCGCGTCGGGCTGGCCCGCCCCTACTGGATCGGCACCCGGCCTTCGAAGCCCGCTTCCGGAGTGTGAAAGAAGGCGAGCCGCTCCTCCGGCCATCCCCAGCAGTAGGCGCCCTCGCTCATCTCGAAGTCGACGCGCCACAGGCCCTCGACCGCGAGGCCCAGCGCTTCCATGTCGCGCATCCATTGGGACACGGCGCTGCGTTGCTCGGCCAGGGCCTCGGCTCGCTCGCGGCTCCCCGGAGCGGCGCGTTCGCAGACCGCTTCCAGGGTCGCAACCCTGGCCACGGCGCGAGCCGTGCGATCCCGGACGTCGGGAAGGATCTCCCGGGCGGCCTCGAGACTCCACTGACGGGACAGCGCTACTCCTCCTCGGTCGAGAGGCGGATCAGCGAGCGCACCACCAGGCTCCGTTGGGCGCCGCCGACCAGCTCCTGGAGATCCTGGTAGAGACCCGGATCGTTCACCAGGAGCCCGAGGGTACCCTCCCCACCGTCGACCTTCGCGAGGATCGAGTCGAGCCGCGCCACAGCGGCCAGCGCGTCGCGAAGGACGTCCTGGTCCTCGGCGCCGCCATAGATCATCTGGTGGAGAACCCCCTTGCCGGTGGCGATCTCGTCGAGGATGTCCTCCAGCGTCGCGAGCGAGCTCTCGATGCTCTCGACGCCGCTGCCCTCGTAGCGATCGTAGATGAGGCTGTGGAGCAGGCCGTCACCGTCCTGGATCTCGGAGACGATGGCCGTGAGCGAGCCCGTGGCCTGGGCCACCTTCTTGCCCCCCATCGACTCGCCGAACTCGGCGACCACCCGGTTCACGTTGTCCGCAAGGGTCGCGATGTTGTCGATGGCCTCGGTGCCGCGGGCCACCGCCATACCGAGATCCAGGGGGCTCACCGAGGCGAGCTCGTCACCGTCCTGCAGGACGCGGCCGAAGGCCGTGCCCATCGAGATCTCCACATACTTGTCGCCGAGCAGCCCGATCGTGGCGATCCGCGCGACGGAGTCGCTGCGCACCCGATCCTGGACGTCCTGGTCCACCTGCATCACGACCCGGACCGGCGGGAGATCCCCCGTGAGCGGCGCGAAGCTCACGAACTCGACCGAGCCCACGTCGCGGCCCGCCAGCCGGACCGGGGAGCCACTGACCAGGCCCTGCACGTCGTCGAAGTAGGTGACCAGGCGATAGCGTGGATTCAAGATCCCGCCGCGCGCTCCGAGAAAGAGCACCGAGAGCGCGCCGACCACGAGGGCCGCGACCACGAAGAGGCCCACCCACAGACTCAAGTGACGGCCTTCAGGCATCGGCTCCCCTCCCCGTTCTCCGGACTCTTTGGTCAGACATCGGCTTCTTCCCTTCCCGGCGCCTGCCGCCCCGCGAGCGCCGGGGGCGGCAGGTCGTCACTTCCTTCGAGGAAGGCCCGCAGCTCCGGGTGGTCGGAATCGCGAAGCACGGCGGCCTCACCCCGGGCGACGATCCTGCCCTCGCGCAGCAGGACGATCCAATCCGACACCGCGTGGCAGAGCTCCATGTCGTGGGTCACCACGATCGAGGTCAGGCCCAGATCCCCCTGGAGCTGGCGGATCAGGCGTCCGATCCGCCGCGAGTTCGCGGGGTCGAGGCCGGTGGTCGGCTCGTCGTAGAGGATGACCTCGGGCTCGAGGGCGATGGCCCGGGCGACCCCTACGCGCTTGCGCATGCCGCCCGAGAGCTCGGCGGGAAACAGCGCCTCGATCCCGGGCAGGCCCACCGCCTCGAGGCAGCGGGCGACCCGCGCTCGTACGGCCTCCTCGGAATCCCCCCGGTGCTCGCGGATGGGATAGGCGACGTTCTCGAGCACCGACAGCGAGTCGAAGAGCGCCGCGCCCTGGAAGACCATGCCGAAGCGCTTGCGCTCCTCCACCCAGCCCCGCTCGCCGAGGCGCGTGACGTCACGCCCGTGGATCTCGATCTGGCCCGCGTCGGCCTGCAGGAGGCCGATCATGTGCTTGAGGCAGACGGACTTCCCAGAGCCCGAGCCCCCGAGGATGGTAAAGGTGCAACCCACCGGAATCTCGAGATCGACACCCCGCAGGACCGGCTCGCCCCGGAAGGCCTTCTCGACGCCGCGGAAACGGACGGCCAGCTCTCCGCTCATGCCAGCCCCCGCGCCAGCCACGCCAGGATCTGCTCGCCGGGCACGAGCATCAGGAGCTTGGTCAGGAAGAAGTCCGAGACCAGGACCGCGATGGAGGCGGTGACCACGGAGCGGGTCGTGGCCTCTCCCACGCCGGCGGTGCCCCCCTCGGCGCGTAGACCCGTGAAGCAGCCGACCATGGCAATCGTCCAGCCGAACACGAAGGTCTTCATGACCCCGGCGAAGAAGTCGCCCACCGTGACCGTGGTGGTGATCGTCTGCAGGTAGAAGCTCGGCGTGATGCCGTACTGGAGATCGGCCACGACCAGCCCCCCGAAGACGCCCAGGGCGATCGCAAAGAGGGTGAGGAGAGGGAGGCCGAGAGTCGTGGCCACGACGCGCGGAATCACGAGCTTCTGCACCGGGTCGGCGCCCATCGCCCGGATCGCGTCGACCTGCTCGGTCACCTGCATCGAGCCCAGCTCGGAGGTGATCCCCGCTCCCACCCGGCCGCCCACCATGAGCGCTGCCAGAACCGGCCCGAGCTCGCGGACGATCGCCAGGCCGACGATGCTGCCCACGTAGGGCTTGGCGCCGAAGCGCGAGAGGGCAAAGGCGGTCTGCAACGCCAGCACCATGCCGGTGAAGAGGGCCGTGACCGCCACGATCGGTGTCGAGCGAACGGCGATCGCCTCGAACTGGAACAAGGTCTCACGCAGCGGCAGCCCCCGCGCGCGAAGGGAGCTCACGGTCCCCCAGGCCAGGAGACCGAACTCGCCCAGGCCGTCGCCCCCCCGCAGGACGCGATCCCCGAGCCGGGTCAGCGGGCTCCCCGCCACCGTGCTCATGGCCTCTCCGTGCTCCAGCACGCGACGCGGCTCATGGCGTCTCGGCTCCGCCGCCGGCTGCGACCTCCGGGCCGGTGAAGGAGGACCACCAGGCGTCGAGGAGCCCCTCGGCGGCAGTACCCGCCGGCGCCGCGAGCACCCAGTCGTCGGTACAGCCATCGCCGACCCGGGTCACGGCCCGGAGCTCCGCGGCGCCGGCCGGATCGTGGACCCGTGCGGCGACGCGCCAGGCCTCGCCCCCATCGACGGCGACCGGCCCCTCGTCCAGGATCTCCCGCTCAGCGATGCCGCGCAGCAGCTCCCGGGAGGCCACCCGTGCCCGGACCTCGCGGCCCTGGCACTGGCGCAGCCAGCTGAGGGTGGCGCCGTCCTCCCGGCGCAGGGTCAAGGTGCTGCCCTCCACCGGCACGGGCTTCCAGGTCCCCGAAGCGGGAGCGCCGATCGACAGGCCCTCGGAGGGTAGAACGAAGCGGTCCCCCTGGCGCTGCCAGCCGCTGGCGCAGCCGAAGAGCCAGGCCGCCGCCACGATGACCGTCGCAGCGAAGACACCCATCGGTCGCCGGGGCTCCCCCGCGATCATCCGATCAAGCTACCGGCCGCCGCCCCGCAGCGCGAGCCGGCCGCAGCGGTTGACGCGGACCGGGCCGGCTTGTGTACTCCGGCGCCATGCCCCATTCCGGCCCTCCCCCGCCCCTCATCCTGGCCAGCGCATCGCCGCGTCGGCGTGCCTTGCTCGAGCCGACCGGCCTGCGTTTCGCGGTCCGGCCGGCCGGGATTCCCGAGCACGCCATGCCGGGGGAGGACGCTCGCTCGCTCGTCGAACGCCTGGCCGAGGCGAAGGCCCGAGCGATCGCCGAACGCTCGCAGCAGGACGTCGTCGTGCTCGGCTCGGACACGGCCGTCGTGCTCGACGGCGACATCCTCGGCAAGCCCCGCGACCCGGAGCACGCCGTGGCCCTGCTGCGACGCCTGACCGGGCGCACCCATCGGGTCCTGACGGGCGTGGCTCTCGTGAGCGAGCGCGGCGCCCGCGCCGACGTGCTCTCGGTCGAGAGTCGCGTGGCGATGCGCAGTGCGGCCGAGGAGGAGCTACGCGCCTACGTCGCCACCGGCGAATCGCTGGACAAGGCGGGCGCCTACGCCCTGCAAGGCGAGGGTCGTCGCTTCATCGAATACGTCGAGGGGAGCGAGAGCAACGTGATCGGACTGCCCCTGGACGAGACCTGTGCCCTGCTGCGCGAGCTCGGCTTCTCCCCGCGGCTCCCCGAGGCCCTCCCGGAGGCCCCGTGAGCCACGACGTCTCCGAGCAGCTCGCGGCGGTGCACGAACGGATCGCAGTCGCGGCGCGTCGCGCCGCGCGGGAACCCTCCGCGATCACCCTGGTCGGCGTGAGCAAGCGCCAGCCGCAGGAGCGGGTCGTGGCCGCCGTGGCGGCTGGGCTCCGCCACCTGGGGGAGAACTTCGCCCAGGAAGCCCGCGACAAGCGACCCGCCCTGCTCGCGGCCCTGGCCGAGCGCGGCGCGCCCGCGCCCCGCTGGCACTTCATCGGCCAGCTCCAGCGCAACAAGGCTCGGCTGGTGGCGCCCCACTTCGACCTGGTGGAGTCCGTGGACAGGGAGAGCCTGGCCGTCGCACTCGATCGCCGGGCGGGCGAGGCGGGACGGACCCTCGACGTGCTGCTGCAGGTGAACCTGAGTGGGGAGGCCCAGAAGGGGGGCGTCCGCGAGGAGGAGCTCCCCCGCCTGCTGGCTGCGACCGCGCCGCTGCCGCACCTGCGCGTCACCGGGCTGATGGGGGTCCCGGCGGCCGGAACGGACCCGGAGCAGGCGCGGCCGGCCTTCGCCCGGCTGCGGGCCCTGCGCGACACCTTGTCTTCCGGGACCGAAGGGGGAACCTTGCAGGAGCTCTCCATGGGCATGTCGGGCGACTTCGAGGTGGCCATCGAGGAGGGCGCCACCATCGTACGGGTCGGGACGGCGATCTTCGGTCCGCGGGAGAACTGAGCTTGGTCCGCCTCGACGACCTCCGCATCGGATTCCTGGGCGCTGGCGCCATGGGCGAGGCGCTGGCCGCGGCGGTCTGCGCCGCGGGCGTGGACCCTGCCCGACTGCGCGCGGCCGACCCGGTGCCCGAACGGGGCAAGGCCCTGGAGGAACGCATCGGCCTGCGCAGCGGCACGGACAACCGGGAGGTCGTGGCCGCGAGCGATCTGGTCGTCCTGGCGGTGAAGCCGGGCCTGGTGGATGCCGTTCTCGCGGGCGTGCGTGACGAGCGCGCAGCGGGGGAGGTCCTGTGGATCTCGATCGCCGCGGGCGTTCGGCTCGAAACTCTCGAGGCCGCCCTTCCGCCGGGCGCCCGGGTGGTGCGCGCCATGCCCAACACCCCCGCCCTGGCGGGGGCCGGCGCGACGGCCTTCGTCGCCAATGCCGCCTGCCAGGCGCAGGACCGGGACCGTGCCCTCGCCCTCTTCGAGACCGTAGGCCTTGCCTGGGAGGCCCCGGACGAGGCTCTGCTCGACGCCGTGACGGGTCTCTCGGGAAGCGGCCCGGCCTACGTGTTCGTGTTGCTGGAGGCGCTCAGCGACGCGGGTGTGCGCATGGGCCTGCCGCGCGACGCGGCCGCTGCCCTGGCCACCCAGACCGTCTACGGCGCGGCCAAGCTCGCGATCGAGAGCGGCCGCCATCCTGCCGCCCTGAAGGACCAGGTCACCTCCCCGGGTGGTACGACGATCGCCGGCCTCGAAGCCCTCGAGCAGGGGGGCCTCCGGGCGGCGGTGTACGCGGCCGTCGCCGCGGCCACGGCCCGCTCCAGGGAGCTGGGCGAGGGCTAGCCCGGACCTCTGTGCCCCCGATCACTCAAGCTCCCGGGGGTTTGGGTCGATGAGTTGCGCGACGCCGAGTGCCCTCGTGCGTCGGGGGAGGACCCGTCGTGAAGCTCACGCCGCTCGACATCCAGAAGCACACCTTCAGCCAGCGGATGCGGGGGGCGGACCCGATCGAGGTCGAGGCCTTCCTGCAGCTCGTGAGCGAGGACTACGAGGCCCTGCTCCGGGAACGCGACCGCCTGCAGGAGCGGCTCCAGCAGCTGGAAGCTCGCAACCAGGAGCTGACCCAGAACGAAAAAATGCTTCAAGACACGCTAGTTACGGCACAAGGCTTGAGCGAAGACCTCAAGAAGACCGCGATGCGGGAAGCCGAGATCCGGGTGACAGAGGCCGAGCTGCAGGCCGAGAAGATCCTGGAGGCCTCTCACCGTCGGGCCGCGCGCATCGCAGAGGACATCCGCGAGATGAAGGCCCTGCGCGGCCGCCTTTCGGCCGCGCTGCGCCAGACCCTGGAGACCCATCTCGCCCTGGTCGAGACGATCTCCGCCGTCGAGGAGACGGACGACGAGGCCGAGGGCAAGGTGGCCTACCTGGCAAGCGCGTCCTCGCGGCGGATCTCCGAGAGCTAGGGGCGCGGCCAGGCGCTGGCGACCGCAGGGCGAGTCGGCTACTTCCCCCCCGCCGGGAGGACCTGTCTCGATGCCCACATACGACTACGAGTGCAAGGGCTGTGGCCACGAGTTCCAGAAGGACCAGCGGATCACCGAGAACCCGGTCAAGAAGTGCCCCTCCTGCGGCACGATGAAGGCCAAGCGCCTGATCTCGCGGACGAACTTCGTCCTGAAGGGCAGCGGCTGGTACAACGACCTCTACTCCTCGAGCGCTGGCAAGAAGGACGCGGGCGGTGAGAGCCCGGCAGAGGGCGCCTCGGAGAGCAAGAGCGACTCCAAGACCGACAGCAAGGACTCGGGCAAGAAGGCCGCGAAGAAGTCCGACGGTGGCGGCTCCAAGAAGAAGACCAAGGGCCAGGCCGCCGCCTAGCCCGGCGCCGCCGGCACCGTCGCGCCAGGAGGGCAGCTCCCACCGGCGCCCGCTGCCCGATTGCTATGGTTCGCCCTTCCTTGGCCGAGGAGGGGTCCTGGTGGCGGAATCGTCAGCGGTGGAGACGGTGGTCCTCGATGGTCTGGCGCTCGCCCAGAAGCTGCGCGGCGAGATGGGCGAGGAGATCCAGAAGATCCTCGCGGCCGGGGGGCGCGCGCCCTGCCTGGCCGTGGTGCGCGTCGGTGACGATCCGGCCAGCGCCTCCTACATCAAGGGGAAGCGCCGCGCGGCGAAGCGAATCGGGATGGAGTCGATCGAGCACCATCTCCCCGAGGAGACCCGCGAAGACGAGCTGCTGGCCCTGATCGACCGCCTCAATGCCGACGACGACGTCGACGGCATCCTCGTCCAGCTCCCGGTCCCGCCCCAGATCCGCGCCAACGCGGTCGCCGAGGCCATCTCCGGCGACAAGGACGTGGACGGCGTCGGCCCGCTGAATGCCGGGCGTCTCCTGATGGGCGAGCCCGGCTTCTTCGCCTGCACGCCGCTCGGCATCCTCGAAGTGCTGGACCACCACGAGATCCCCATCGAGGGCGCCCACGCCGTCGTGATCGGGCGCAGCATGATCGTGGGCAAGCCCATCTCCCTGCTCCTCCAGCGCCGCAACGCCACGGTCACGATGTGCCACTCGCGCACCCGGGATCTCGCCGAGCTGTGCCGCAGCGCTGACATCCTGGTGGCCGCGGTGGGCAGGCCGCGCATGGTCCAGGCCGACTGGGTCAAGCCGGGGGCGGCCGTCATCGACGTCGGCGTGAGCGAGGTCGACGGTGAGCTGGTCGGCGACGTGGACCTCGAAGCCGTGAAGGGCATCGCCGCGCTGGTCACGCCCCATCGCCGGGGCGTCGGGCCGATGACGATCACGATGCTGCTGCACAATACGCTGCTGGCCTACCGGGCGCGGACCGCCGTGTGAGCCAGCTCCAGCGCACGCCCCTCCATGCCGCCCACGTCGCCCTGGGCGCGCGCATGGTCGCCTTTGCGGGCTTCGACATGCCCGTCCAGTACAGCTCCATCAAGGAGGAGCATGCGGCGGTGCGCGAGGGCACGGGCCTCTTCGACGTCTCGCACATGGGCCAGATCCACTTCACGGGGCCGGGATCCGTCGAGACCGTCGAGCGTCTCCTCACCTGCAAGGTGGCCTCCCTCGAGCCTGGCCGCGTGCGCTACGGGCTCCTGTGCAACGAGGAGGGCGGCATCGTCGATGACGTGACCGTCTACCGGGCGGCCGACGAGCAGCTCATGCTGTGCGTCAATGCCGCCAACGTGGAGAAGGACTACCGCTGGTGCGTCCGGCACTCCCCCGAAGGCGCGGAGGTGCGCAACCGCAGTGCCGAGACCGCGCTCCTCGCGCTCCAGGGGGCGACCAGCGCCGCGACGCTGGGCGCGCTGGGCGCGACCGCCGTGGCGGAGCTGAAGCGCTTCCGCTTCGTGGAGGCCGAGCTGGTCGGCTCGCCCGCCCTGATCTCGCGGACCGGATACACGGGCTCGGACGGCTTCGAGGTCTACCTCCCCTCCGGCGCCGCCGTCGCCCTCTGGGAGGCCCTGTGCGCGGCCGGCGCACGGCCCTGCGGCCTGGGCGCCAGGGACACACTTCGGCTCGAGGCCGCCCTTCCCCTCTACGGCCAGGAGCTCGACGACACCACGTCGCCCCTCGAGGCGGGGCTGGACCGCTTCGTGAAGCTGGACGCCGGCGGCTTCCTGGGCTGCGAGGCGATCCGCGCCCGCCGCGAGGCCGGGCATTCCCGGCAGCTGGTGGGCTTCCAGATGGTCGGACGCGGGATCGGGCGCGCCGGCTATCCGATCTCGCGGGACGGCCGGGCGGTGGGCGTCGTCACCTCGGGAGCACCCTCCCCCACCCTCGGAAATTCCATCGGCCTCGGCTACGTTCCGCCGGCGCTGGCCGCCCTGGGCGAGCGGCTCGATATCGTGATCCGAGGCAGGGCCGTCGAGGCCCGAGTCGCTGAAACACCGTTTGTCTAGGGGCGGGCAGCGGAGCACAACGAAGAGGAGCCCGGCGCCGTGGGCGACTACGAGATTCCCGAAGAACTGCGCTACTCCCGTGAGGACGAGTGGACCAAGAGCGAGGATGGCCGCGTCACGATCGGAGTGACGGACTACGCCCAGCAGCAGCTGGGAGACGTCGTGTTCGTCGAGCTGCCCGAAGTCGGACGCAGCCTCGAGAAGGGCGAGCCCTTCGGCGTGATCGAGTCGGTCAAGACCGTGGCCGACCTCTACGCCCCGCTCTCCGGCGAGGTGCTGGAGATCAACGAGGCGCTGGTCGAAGCCCCCGAGTCGGTCAACGACGATTGCTACGGCGAGGGTTGGATGGTCGTGATCTCGATCGCCGACCCGGCCGACCAGAGCGAGCTCCTCGACCGGGCCGGCTACCTGCAGCACATCAAGGACCGGGCCGACCAGGACCAGTAGGCGCGGCGCCTCGCGGCCGCTTCGCTTTCTCGAGGGCGCCCTCCTTGCGCTACATCCCCCACACCGACGACGAGATCCGCGACATGCTGGCCGCCGTCGGTCAGCCCGGGATCGGCGCGCTCTTCGAGACGATCCCGGAGAAGCTGCGCTGGACGGGCCCTCTCGAGGTCCCCGCCGCGCTCGGCGAGCTCGAAGTCGAGCGCCTGCTGGAGGGGCTGGCCCGCTCCAACGAGCATGCCGCGGCGACCCCCTGGTTCCTGGGCGCGGGCACCTACGCCCACTTCATCCCGAGCGCGATCGACGCCCTGGTCTCCCGCGCCGAGCTGACGACCTCCTACACGCCCTACCAGGCCGAAATCAGCCAGGGCACGCTCCAGACGATCTTCGAGTGGCAGACCATGATCTGTGCGCTGACGGGCATGGAGGTGGCCAACGCCTCGATGTACGACGGAGCGTCCGCCACGGCCGAAGCCGCTCTCATGGCGATGCGCATCACACGGAAGAGCCGCATCGCGGTCGCGGCCGGCGTGCACCCCCACACGCGCCAGGTCCTGGCCACCTACCTCGGCGGCCTCGACGTCGAGATCGAGACCCTTCCCGTCGGAGAGGATGGCCGCTGCCAGATCCCTGCCCTCCGGGACGACACGGCCTGCTTGATCCTGCAGCAGCCCTCCTTCCTGGGCACGCTGGAGGATCTCGGAGAGGCGGCGGCCGCCGCCCGGGCGGCGGGTGCGCTCCTGGTGACGACGGTCGGCGAAGCCCTCTCCCTGGCCCTGCTGCGCCCTCCCGGCGATTGGGGCGCCGACATCGTCTGCGGAGAGGCCCAGAGCTTCGGCGTGCCGATGAGCTTCGGCGGCCCTCACCTGGGCTTCCTGACCACGCGCAGCAAGTTCATGCGGCAGATGCCGGGGCGCCTCGTCGGCCAGACCCAGGACGGCGCGGGCCAGCGCGGCTTCGTGCTCACGCTGTCGACCCGGGAGCAGCACATCCGCCGGGAGCGGGCGACCTCCAACATCTGCACGAACCAGGGCCTGTGTCTCACGATGGCGACGATCTACCTGGCGCTGATGGGACGCTCCGGGCTGCGCGAGGTCGCCCTGCAGAACCTGGCGAAGGCGGAGTATGCGAAGGCCAGGGTCCGCGAGAGCGCGGCTCTCGAGCTGGCGCACGAGGGCCCGACCTTCAACGAGTTCACGGTGCGCGTCCCGGACGATGGCGCAGCGGCGCTCGCGCGGGCGCGAGAGGCCGGCCTGGTCGGCGGCCTCGACCTCGCTGCCCACCACCCCGAGCTCGGCCCCGCCGTACTCGTGTGCATCACCGAGCTCGCCCGGCGCGAGGAGATCGACCGCCTCGTGCAGGCCCTCGGCGGAAACGCCTCGTGAGGAACGCGACCCGAGGTCTCGCCTACGAAGAGGCCCTGCTCTTCGAGCAGAGCCAGCCGGGTCGGAGGGGTGTGGACCTGCCCGCCCTGGACGTGCCCGAGGTCGATGCGGCCGCGCTCCTGGGTCAGGCCTTCCGCGAAGAGCCCGCCGAGCTTCCCGAGCTGTCCGAGGTCGACGTGATCCGACACTTCACCCGACTCTCGACCTGGAACGCGGCGGTCGATCTGGGGCTCTACCCGCTCGGCTCGTGCACGATGAAGTACAACCCGAAGATCAACGAGCGGCTGGCGCGCCTGCCGGGCTTTGCCCTGGCCCATCCGCATTCGCCGGCCGCGCAGGTGCAGGGCCTGCTCCAGCTCATCTACGAGCTGGAGGCTTCCCTCGCGGCGATCAGCGGCCTGGACCGGGTCTCCCTCCAGCCCGCGGCGGGCGCCCAGGGCGAGCTCGCCGGCATCATGATGATCCGGGCCTACCACGAGAGCCGCGGTGAGCCTCGCCACAAGGTGATGATCCCCGACTCGGCCCACGGCACGAACCCGGCGAGCGCCGCGCTGAACGGCTACGACGTCGTCTCCGTGCCCTCGGGCAGCGACGGCCTGCTCCATCCGGAAGCGGTCGAGGCGGCCATGAACGGTGATGTGGCGGCCCTGATGATCACCAACCCCAACACCCTCGGTCTCTTCGAGACCCACATCGGTCGGGTCTGCGAGATCGTGCACGCTGGCGGAGGGCTGGTCTACGGCGACGGCGCGAACCTGAATGCGCTTCTCGGCCACTCGCGGCCCGGTGACATGGGCATCGACGTGATGCACTTCAACCTGCACAAGACCTTCTCGACGCCGCACGGCGGCGGCGGCCCCGGAGCGGGCCCGGTGGGCGTCAAGGAGATCCTGGCCCCCTTCCTGCCGGTGCCTCTCGTCGCGCGCGACGCCGACGGCCAGTACCACTGGGACGAGGAACGCCCCCAGACGATCGGCCGCCTCCACGGCAACCACGGCAACGTCGGCATGCTGGTGCGTGCCTACGCCTACATCCGCTCGCTCGGTCCCGAAGGCCTGCGGCGCTGCACCGAGATGGCCGTGCTGAATGCCAACTACCTGCTCTCCCGGCTCCGCGGCGCCTTCCACGTGCCCTTCGAGGGGAGCGTGATGCACGAGTGCGTGCTCTCCGACCGCCTGCTCGCAGAGACCGGCGTCACTACCCTGGATGTCGCAAAGCGCCTCATCGACCACGGCTATCACCCCCCTACCATCTACTTCCCTCTGGTCGTGGCAGGAGCGTTGATGATCGAGCCGACGGAGAGCGAGAGCCGTGAGAGCCTGGACCGCTTTGCGGACACCCTGCTGGACATCGTCCGGGAGACCCATGAGGACCCCCAGGCCGTGATGGCCGCCCCCCAGCGCACGCGCCTCTCCCGCCTGGACGAGACGCGGGCCGCCCGCAGGCCGGTGCTCCGTTGGCAGCCCGACCCGAAGGAGTAGCCCGGGCGCAGCTCTTCGCGGGGCTGCTGCTGGCCCTGCTGGGCCTGGCCTGCGTCCAGAACGACGGCTCCCGCAACCCGCTCTCCGGCGTGGGGACGGTCAGTGTCGATGCCGAACGGGAGGTCGGCTTTCGCGCGGACCGCGAGATCCAGGCCGGCCTGCGCGCCAGCCACAAGCTGATCGAGGATCCGCTGGTCCTCGCCTTCATCAACGAGCTCGGCCAATCGATGGTGGCGACCCTCGGCGAGCAGCCCTTCACCTACCGGTTCCGCGTGGTCGCCGAGCCCGAGCTGAATGCCTTCGCGCTGCCCGGGGGCGCGATCTACTTCAACGCGGGCACGATCCTGAAGGCCGGGCAGCTCGGCGAGCTGGGCGGCGTGATGGCCCACGAGATCGCCCACGTCAAAGCCCGCCACTACGCCCGCGGCGTCGAGCAGGCGGCGATCCCGAGCATCCTGGCCCAGCTCGCGGGCATCGCCGCCACGGCGGCCACGGGGCAGGCCGAGCCGCTGCTGATCGCCCAGGGCGTCAACGTGGCCCTGCAGCTGAGCTACTCGCGCGAGTTCGAAGCCGAGGCGGATGCCCTGGCCGGGGCCTTCCTGGCCCGCGCCGGCTACCCGGCCGACTCGATGGTGCCCTTCTTCGACCGCATCCTGGCGGAGAAGGAGGATCCGACCATCGAGATCCCTCCTTACCTGTACAGCCACCCGGCCGTCGAGAGCCGGCGGGCCACCGCCCTGCAGCGCGCCGAGAACGTCACGGTCACCGGAACGCCACCCCCTGGCCTGGAGCGCAGCTTCCGGGCGGCCCAATACAGGCTGGCGCTTCTGCTCGAGACGCGGCGCACCGAGCTGAAGCAAGCGTTCGGGGCACCGGACCGACAGGCCGATGCGACCCTGGCCCGCCTGGCCACGATCGAAGCCAGCGACCCGGCCGCCGGGATCGCGCTGCTCGAAGAGGCCGAGGCGCGCATCCCCGCCGACCCCCGGCTCCCCTTCCAGCGCGGAACGCTCCTCGAGAGGAGCGGAAGGCTCCGCGAGGCCGCGCAGGCCTTCCAGCGCGCGGCCATCCTCGATCCGGGCGTGGCCCTCAACTTCTACCGGCTCGGACTCGTGCACAAGGAAATGGGCGATCGGGTCCAGGCGACCTTCTTCCTGGAGCAGGCGATGCGCCGCTTCGAGGGCCAGGGAACCCTGCGCCGGAAGACCGAGGAGCAGCTGCACCGCCTGAGCTTCCCCGTGGTCAGTCGCGGCGGCTTCGGCGACGGCGAGGACGCACCCGGCGCCGACACGCCCGCCGGACATTCGCGCACGGCCTTCCGTGCCGGCGACGAGCGCGTCGTCTGGTGGGCCTGGATCGCGCCGAGCTACGCCGGGCGCCGCGCCGAGATCGAGGTGCGCTGGTTCGACCCGAGTGGCGCGCTCGTCCAGGAGACCCCGGCCGACTCCCTGCGACGGCCCACCGTGGGCTCCACCCTGGAGCTCGACGCCACCCGCAGCACCCGGCACGGAATCTGGCGGGTCGAAGCCTTCTTCGAAGACGATGTGGTCGACCGCCGCACCTTCCGTCTGACGCCCTAGGGGGGCCGGAAGGGGACGCTCTCTCCGTGTTTCCGCCCATCCGGCCCCTCGACGGATGCAGGGCCGCTTCGCTCCTCCTCTTGGGATCACGGGGCGGCGGGCACCCTACGCTCATGGCTCGGCCGGGACGCTCTACTTCCGGCGTTGCGTGGACGCAGTG
>NYZB01000086.1 GCA_002687015.1 Deltaproteobacteria bacterium | reverse complement strand
TGTCAAACTTTGAGCGCCTCCCCGGCAGAGCCGGGGGGGACTCCCGACGGGCTAGATGCGCGCCAAGGGTGCGGGAAGGCCCGGCGTCTCGACCCGCGTCCTGAAGATCGTACCTGCGCGTGATTCGTCGTCGGTGTTGTCTGCCGTCACGATGATGAGGTCCCGCCGGTCGGGCCCCCCGAAGCAGAGGCTCGCGACCTCCCGCGCCGGGACCTCGACGTGCAGGTCGACGCGGCCATCGGGCGAGAAGCGGGTCGCACAGCCGCCGCCATAGGCCGCCACCCAGACGCAGCCCGCCTCGTCGACGGCGAGACCATCGGGCATGCCGCGCGGCGTGCTCGCAAAGACCCGCCGCCCCGAGCAGCGACCCTCTTCGTCGACATCGTGGGCGATCACGCGATTCGGAGCCGTGTCGCTGTGGTAGAGGATCCGGCCGTCGGGAGAGAAGCCGATGCCATTGCTCAGGCTCACGTCGTCGTAGAGGGGGGCCCCCTTGCCCTCGGCCTCGATGCGGTAGCACTCGCCCGTCACGCGGGGTGCGGCGAGGTCGAAGGGGTTCGACCGCATGGAGCCCGTGATCACCCTGCCCTGCGCATCGGCGAAGAGGTCGTTGAAGCCGGGGACGTCTTCGAGCTCGAAGAGTACGCGGGTCACTCCGTCGCGAACGTGGCAGATGTTCCGCCCCGAGCAGACGATGCCACCCTCCGCATGGAGCGCGATGCCCCCGACGCCGCGGCGCTTGGGGACGACCGTCTCGATCGATCCCTCCGGTGAGCGCCGGTAGACACCGCCCCTGTGGACATCGCTGAAGTAGAGACGGTCCTCGTCGTCGACGCGCGGGCCCTCGATCAGGCCGTAGCCGAAGGCGAGGGTCTCGATGGAAGGGCTCGTGGAAGGCAAGCGGTTCTCCCGAGGCGGGGCCTGGGGAGGGTACCGCGAACCGAGATGGCGGAAGAGCGCCCCGGCGGCCGGGCTCCCGGGCCCTGCGGACCCCAGCGGAGCTCGCAGGCGCGGGGGTCAGCAGCAGCCGAGCGACCCGGCGCCCCCGCTCTCGGAGGCGGCCCCCCGGGCGGGCTCGGAATCGGCCTTGGCGGCGGAATCGGCGAAGAAGGTCTCGCTGTCTTCGACGACCTTGTACCACTCCCAGCGCAGACCGTCGGGCTCGGTGGCCCAGACCTTGTTCTGCTTGGCGTAGCAGCAGGTGGCCTCGTCTTCGACGCTGGTCTCCAGGCCGGCGGCCTTCAGGCGATCGGTGGCCTGGCCGACCTGCTCGTCGGCGAAGACCTCGACGCCGAGGTGATTGATCCGATCCGGCGCGTCGGAGGACTCGAAGAGCACCAGCTTCAGGGGGGGCTCGTCGATGGCGAAGTTCGCGTAGCCGGGCTTCCGCTTGTGCACCTCGGCTCCGAACATCTTCCCGTAGAAGTCGATGGCCGCGTCGAGGTCCTTCACGTTGAGAGCGAGCTGAAGTCGCATCGGGGATCTCCTTGATTTGATAATTCCAAATATATAGAATTATAAGTCCAGGTCAACCCCCGCAGCAGTTCTTCGTCAGGAACGCAAGAACCTCGTTCAAAGTCGCGAAGTTGGGAGCGTAGAAGAGAGAGCGTCCGTCCCGTTGGACGTGAACCAGGTCGCCCTGGGCCAGGGCCTTCAGATGAAAGGAGAGGGTCGGGGCCGGCACGTCGAGCTGCTCGGCGATCTCTCCGGCGGGCAGCCCCTCGGGTCCGGCCTGGACCAGCAGGCGGAAGGCCTCGAGGCGCGTCTCCTGGGCGAGGGCGGCCAGCACGCGTACGACGTCGTCGGTTTCCATGTTTCCATGTTAGTGGAACTGTCTTCGGACCACCGGAGCTACCCTCTGCGCGATGTCGCACCGGACCCTCGCGGCTGCGATCGCAGCCCTGCTCTTCGCCTGCGCCGGCGGAGCCGTACCCCCGGCGACGGAGCCCGTCGACTGGACGGAGGCGGGCCAACCCTGGTCGGTCTTCATCGTGACCGAGGACCCAGACGGCTCCGAGCGCTCGATCCGGATCTGGCTCGTGGTGGACGACGGCACCGGCGTGATCCGCACCGGCAACAGCCGCTGGTGGGCCAACCTGCAGCGGAACCCCAGCTGCCGGCTGCGCGCGGCGGGCGCTGAGTACCGGTTGCGCGCCGTGCCGATCACCGACATCGCGGAGCGCCAACGCGTCGACGAGGCCTTCCTGGCCAAGTACGGCTGGCAAGAGCGCACATTCATCAAGAGCGATCGCGCCGGGAGCGGAGATCCCTACCTGCGCTTGCTCCCGCGCGACTAGAGCCCACCCTGCACCGGAGTGGCCAGGAGCTGTCGCGTGCCCTCGAGGAGCCGCCCGCCTCCGCTCACGTCGCGGCCGGAAGGTCGGGCAGCGCCCCGAGGACGATCTGCCACTCCTGGCTCGCCCGCGCTCGCGCCCGCCCGATGAGACGCTCGAGCCAGCGTTCCTGCAGGGCCGCGCCTCGGGCGTTCGTGAAGTCGACCGAGGCACTGGCCGTGAGCACGCGGGGGAGCATCTGCAGCATGGCCCGCAGGTAGTCTGTGTGACAGACGGAGCGATCGTAGTCTCGCACCCCGGCGTCCTGCAGCTCGCGGTGATAGAGGTCCACCCAGCGGTCTTCCTCGCGAGCCGTGACCGTCGGCTCGAGGATTCCGCACAGGAAGTAGGCCAGGTCGTAGACGCCGCGACCCCGCGCGGGGACCTGCCAATCGGTGAAGATCACGTCCTCCGGCGCGGGCCCCGCCAGGAACAGGTTGTCGACGCGCAGATCTCCGTGCAGGAGGGTCCACGGTGGCCCGGCCAACGCGCGGGTCAGGGCGGCCACCCGGGCGTTGGCCGCGTCGGCCAGCTCGAGGATCTCCGCAGGGACCTGCGGGCCCAGGGCGCGAATCAGCGGGCGCCGGGCCAGCCGGTACATCGCGCCGAGCAGGGCGGGAGCCGAGTCGACGGCGGGGAGCCAGCTGAGCTCCTGGAGCGCCGGGGCATTCCAGGAAGCCGCGTGGGCGCGGGCCACGGCGCGCACCACCTGCTCGAGGCGCCCGTCATCGAGCCCACCCAGCTGGTCGGCCGGAACGGCGGGCGCAAGGTCCTCGAGCACCAGCACCGAAGGCCGACCGAGCCGGCCGGCGAGGAACAGGCCGAGACGGGTGAGGATGCGGATCAGCCAGTCGGGCAGACGGCCGAGCTGCTCCCCCGCGTCGGGGTCGGGCTTGGGCCCGGGCCGGAGGGCCGCGCCCAACAGCTCCGGTGTCCGGTAGCCGACTCGCCCGGCCAGCTCCCGGTAGAAGAGGATCTCCCGCTCGTAGAGGCCCAGCAGCTCGGCCTGGCCGCGGTTGCCCCGGTGGGCCGCGGGCAGCTTGGCGACCGCCGTCTTCCTTCCGTCGACCCCGGCCGGCGCCAGGTGGAGCCGGGCTACCTGACCCATCATGCCCACACCCTCGCCGATGCGGTCCCAGTGGAGCCCGGACACATCAGGTGGCGGAGACCCACCCCCCAGCAGGCCCGCCAGCCACTCCGGCGTCAGCTCTTCCAGGCGACGAGGGATGAACGGTCGGGCCACCGAGGGGAGAGTACGACAGGCCCGCCCGGAGAGGTCACAGCCACCGGGGGAGGGGGGTGTGCCAAGGCACGCCCACTCCTGGCAACGCCGTCGATCCCAGCCGGCAATCCGGCAGAACCGCGATTACCGAGAACCGGGCCGGGGCGGAGTTGCACTCCCCGGGGCAGGGCCTAGCGTATCTGGCGTCAGAGGACTCCCTTCGAAGCGATCCCAGGCCCCCGGGTTTCCCAGGTCCACGGTTGCCCTCGATTCGAGCCTCCGATTCCGGTCGCTGCGAGAGCCCTGGCCGGAATCACCAACCACGGAACCTGAAACAGACCGGAGACCCTATGAGCAAGAAGCTCTACGTGGGCAACCTGCCCTTCCGCACCAACGACGACGAACTGCGCGACATCTTTGCCACCCACGGCAGTGTGTTGTCGGCTCGCGTCATCACCGACCGTGAGACCGGCCGCTCCCGCGGGTTCGGCTTCGTCGAGTTCGAGAACGGCGAAGATGCCGACAAGGCCATGCAGGCCCTGGACGGCACTGACCTGGGCGGCCGCCCGCTTCGCGTGAACGAGGCCCAGGATCGTCGCGGTGGCGGCGGCGGTGGCGGCGGTGGTGGGGGCGGCGGCGGCGGCCGACGCTTCTAGCGACTCATCAGGATCTCGAGGCGGACGCGCTCTTCGGGCGCCTTCTCCTCGCCTTCCTCGCGGGCTCGGCGTGCTTCGGCGCGCCGGGCCCGTTCGCGTTCCCTGCGCTTGCGCTTCACGGCGTGGTGGCGCCCGCCGATCTCCTCGCGCACGGGACGGGTGCCGTGATAGCCGAAGAGGTCGGTCCGCCCGTCGCCGTCGGCGTCGATCAGGTCGTAGGAGAGGGTGCTCTCGAAGGGCAGGACCAGATCGGGTGAGTTTCCGTAGCGAACCTGCTCGTTGCCCCAGTAGATCCGCAGCCGATCGGAGCCGTCGTCGGCCGCCAGGTCGGCGTAGCCGTCGCCGTTGAAGTCGGCCCCGAAGTCCAGCAGCGGAGCGATCCGACCCGTCGGCGCCGCCTCGTTGCCGAAGATCAGCCTTAGGATGTCGAGGTGGTAGTCGAGAACCACCCGGCGATCGACCCGCACGAAGGCCTTGCCCTCCCCCTGCGCGTAGCGCCCGTCCGGACGCATCAAGAAGAGCCGGAACTGGATCTTGATCGCATTCTGGGTCATCACCCGCACGGCCTGGGCCGGCGCGACGTGGAAGAAGGGGATCACCAGGTCGCGGCGTCCGTCGCCATTCAGGTCCAGGATGTCGAAATCCGGGAAGACGCTCTCGGAGCGCACGACCTGGTCGGGCCGATCGGAGAAGCCGCCGTCTTCCCTCGAATAGAAGATCGCCCGATCCATGCGCGTGCGCTTCTCCGAGCTGCCCCACTTCATGACGATCAGATCGGCTCGCTCGTCCCCATCGAGCTGGGCGAAGGTGGTGGCCTCCCCCGTGAACTCGGAGCGGAGCTCGTCGTCTCCGATCGTGCTGCGCTCCTCGATGAGGCTCGGCGTCGTCGGGAGCCCGCCCTCCTCGTCCTGCAGGAAGACCCGCAGGACGT
Organism: Deltaproteobacteria bacterium; assembly: GCA_002687015.1. Classification (GTDB taxonomy): domain Bacteria; phylum Myxococcota_A; class UBA9160; order UBA9160; family UBA6930. The sequence goes on along the minus strand of NYZB01000086.1, from coordinate 34,346 downwards.
TGTCGAGCATGGTGATCACGTCCTTGCGCCCATCGCCGTCGTAGTCCTCCACGAAGACGTCGGGGGTCAGGTGCTGGGCGGTGATCCGGCGCTGGTAGTGACGGCGCAGGAAGGAGTTGATGTCGCCGTTTCGCGAGCCGGCGCTGTAGGAGACCTCGGCCGGGCTCGCGAGGACCTGCGGTGCTTCGCCAGCCCGCACGAGGGTGGGCCCCTCCAGGGTCGGAAGGACGAGCTCGCGCCCGCCTCCGCCGTCGAGGTCGAAGAGGAGATCGATCGGCCGGGGTACGTCCTGATCCGTACCGGCGAAGATCGTGGCCGCGGCCTCGAGCGCGGCGGGGGGCCCGAATCCGGAGCCCTGCCAGGACGAGACCAGGATCCCCTCGTCCGTGAGCAGCACCAGCTCGGCCCCGGGAGCGGTGTCGAGGGGCCCCACGTCGAGAGCGCGAGCCGTATCCGGAAGGTCCTCGAACACGCAGGGCAAGAAACCCTTGGAGTCGTCCTGCCGACAGATCGCGAGCCGATGGTCATCCAGATTGCCGGCGGCGCCGTGGATGATCAGCACGTCGAGACGCCCGTCCCCGTCGACATCGGCGAGCAGCTGGTCCTGGATCGTGCCGGGGAACTCGAACTTGGTCCGCTGGAAGGGCCCGGCCTCCTGGCTCGCCGCGGCGGTCGCCACGGCGAGCAGCAGCAGCGTCAGCCGTCGAGAGCAGGCGCTCACAGGGTGAAGTCCCTTCTGCGAATGCCGACTGCGGAGATCGCGAAGAAGATCCAGAAGTAGGTCGTACACGTGACCACCATGCGCAGGATCTCCGGCGTCCACCAGGTGCGAATCGGAATGCCGGTGGGCAGGTCACCCAGGAGGTCGAGGGGAACCAGTAGCTGGTTCGTGAAGCCGAGGGTGCTGAGGGGGACGTGGAGCGGCTCTCCGCCCAGTGAGAGCGTGAAGCCCAGGCTCGCCGGAATCACACTGGCCATGTCGAAGAAGAAGAACAGGATCATCCCGATGATGATGGCACCACCCATCGTGCTCGAGAAGGTCGAGACCGTGACCCCGAGAGCGGCGACCGCAGACAGGCAGAGCAGGACGAAGCCGGTCCCGATCGCGAACTGGCCCAGCACGTAGCTGCCCTCGAAGATGACGTAGTCGTTCTCCGTGAGGTCGCCCAGCCCGTGGTAGAAGGCACCGGCCCCGAGAGCCACCACCCAGAGCATCGTCACCATCAGGAGCACCATCCCGAGGGCGGTGACGTACTTCGAGCAGAGCAGCTCCATGCGCGTGACGGGGCGGGTCAGGATGCACTTGAGCGTCGAGTTCGACACGTCGATCGCGAAGAGGATGCAGATCAGCACGTAGACGATCGGCGTGGCGGCATCGACCAGCCGGTTGACCACGGAGAGCGCGAAGTCGTAGCCCGAGTTCGAGGCTACGTTGGCGGCCTGCTCTGCCCAGTGGAAGAGCATGGTGCCGGGGACAGCGAGGACGAAGATCGCGCAGAAGCCGATCAGCACCACCCAGTAGTGGCTCAGCTTGGTGACGTCGGCCCGCACGAGCCGCGCCACGGTGCGACCGAAATCGAGAGGGTCGGTCATTGGATGTCCGAGGCGTCCCCCGTGAGCGCGACGAAGACCTGTTCGAGAGTACGGCGCCTGGCCCCCAGACCGTGCACCGCGATGCCCTCGGAGTGGAGTGCGCGGTTGACCTCGGCAGGGCCGATGCCCTCCGCCTCGAGCTCGAGATGACCACGGCGCACCAGGCGGGGTGTGGCCCCGAAACGCGCCGCGAGCAGATCGAGGGCCACGGCATCCCGCTCGAGGTCGACCTCCAGCTGGATCACGCCCGCATCGCTGCCGAGGAGCTCGTCGAGAGAGCCCTCGCGGAGCATCCGTCCGCGGGACAGGATCGCCACCCGGTCGCAGATCCGCTCCATCTCACCGAGCAGGTGACTCGACAGGAAGACCGTCGTGCGTCCATCGTCCCGGATCGCCCGCACCATCTCGCGGATCTGTCGCGTGCCCTGGGGGTCCAGCCCGTTGGTGGGCTCGTCCAGCACCAGCAGACGCGGCTCTTCCAGCAGGGCCAGGCCGATGCCCAGACGCTGCTTCATCCCGTGGGAGAAGCCGGCGACCTTCTGCTCGGCCCGGGCGCTGAGGCCGACCTGCGCGAGCACCTCGTCGATGCGCCCCTCCGCGATGCCGCCGGACAGGCGGCCGAAGAGACGCAGGTTCTTGCGCGCCGAGAGGAAGGGATAGAAGGCCGGGCCCTCGACCATCGCCCCCACCTGCGAGACGGCCCGCTTGAAGTCCTTGCGGATGTCGCGGCCGAAGATCCGGACCGATCCCTGGCTCGGCGTGATCAGGCCGAGCAGCATGCGAATCGTGGTGGTCTTTCCGGCGCCGTTCGGGCCCAGGAAGCCGTAGACCTTGCCCTCTTCGACGCGGAGAGAGAGATCCTCGACGGCCGTGCGCTGGCCGAAGCGCTTGTGCAGGCCGACGGCTTCGACCGGAAGAGCAGCCCCCATCGAGGGGAGGGTAGGAGCTGGGCGCGCTGCCTGCCCGCGTTTCAGCCGAGCGCGCGGTCTGCGCTACGCGAGGCGACTTCATCCTCGAGAGCCGCCTGGGCCGCCTCGGCCCGCTCGCGGAGCGCCTTTCGGGCGGCACCACGCGCCGGACCGAGCAGCAGGAGACAAGCCGCATAGACCATCGACGCGCGCAGGCCGGCATCCCCGAGGCCACCGTGGGCCCAGATCACCGAGGAGCTGATGCAGGCCGCCGTGAGCTGACCGGCCAGGGTGTCCGCGGAGACCCAGGGCTCGAGCTGGCGTTGCTTCTGCATGGCGCGGAGCTCGCTGGCCAGAGCAGCCGCCAATCGACCGGCCAGGGTCTCCTGAAGCTGGCCCGTCTCGCCTGCGCCCGCGAAGGCCCGCAGCAGGGAGCGGTGGTAGTCGGAGAGGCGGGCCATCTCCTGGGCGCAGCGTTCGACCAGATCGACCAGGGGAAGGCCACCCTGCCCGCTCTCGGAAGGCTCGAAGGTCGCCAGCACGTCGTGCAGCTGGGACTCGACCGCCGCCTGGAGCAGCTCGCCCTTGCCGCCGAAGAGGTTGTAGAGCGTGGGCACGGAGACCCGACAGCGCTCGGCGAGCTCCCGGACCGTGACATTCTGGTAGCCCCGTTCGGCGATCAGCTCCCGGGCCTCGCGGATGATCCGCTCGCGCCGCTCGAGCTTCTGCTCGGTCACCAGGTCCATGTCGCGGATATAACGAATTCAACTCACTTTATCATGTTCAAGGAGCTTGAACGATCTGCCGACGGGTCCAGGGGCGGCCTGGTCAAGCATGGCCCGGGCCATGCCGATGGTCCCCAACACCGTCCGGGGAACGAGATGCGAGACGACGAGATCGCCCAGGGACTGATGGCCGATGGGCTCGTCGATCGTCTGCAGATCCAGGCCGCCCACGCCGAGCGGGCCAACTTCGGCGGCACCCTGGCCGAGAACCTCCAGAAGCTGGGCTTCGTCTCGGAGATCGATCTGGTCCGATGGATGTCCGGTCGCCTGAAGGTGCCGTGGGTCAACCTGGAGGGGAAGCCGCTCGATCCCGCCCTGGCCGACGTCCTGCCGACCGTGCTGGCGGAGAAGTACCACTGCGTGCCGCTCCGGCAGGACCGCCTTGGCACCGTGACGACCCTCTACGTGGGGATGAGCGACCCCTCGGACGTCGCAGCCCTCGACGACATGAGCTTCAGCACGGGCGTGATCGTGCGTCCGGTCCTGGCGGGCCCGAACCAGGTGAGCGCAGCCCTCGAGGCCCTCCGCCGCGGGGAGCACGGCCCCCTCGTGGTCGGCGAGGTGAAGCCGGCGATCGGCTCGGCCGTCGAGCTGCCGAAGGGCAAGGGAGCCAAGGCTCCGCCCAACGGGGGATCGCGCCGCATGCTGGTGCGAGGAGTGGTCGCGACCCTCGTCGAGCGCGGCATCGTCACGCGGGAAGAGCTGATCGATGCGGTGAAGGCGTTGCCCAAGCGCTAGGCCCACCGCGCCAGGCGCTGGCCCGGCTTGCGATAGTCTCGCTCCGAGGGCCTGCCATGACCCGTCCCCCGACCGTCACGACCCGTCAGCTGCTGCTGCGCCCGTGGCAGCCCGAGGATCTCGAGCCCCTGTTCGAGATCCAGGGCGACCGCGAGACCATGCGTTACACCTGGTGCGCGCCGGATCGCCAGGCCGCGGAGGAGCGCTTCCTGGCCTACCAGGCCCGGGGCGCCCTCGATGGCTACGCGCCCTGGACCGCAACGTCGAGAGAGGACGATCGGGGCGTCGGCTGGGGCGGCCTGAACCAGGATCCGATCGATCCCGGGTGGGGGCCGGAGGTCGGCTACTTCATCCGCCGGGACGACTGGGGTCGCGGTCTCGCCTCGGAGATCACCGCGGCCGCCCTGCACCTGGCCTTTGCAGAGCACCGCCTGCCCGTCGTCGATGCCTTCGCGCAGCCCGCCAACCCCGCATCGATCCGTGTGCTCGAACGCAACGGCTTCCGCTTCCTGGACTGGGTGCCCGCGCTTCGGCGCAACCGCTACCGGATCGAGCGAGAGGCCTGGGAGGCGAGACGGGGCTGACCCGGACCCGACCCGACGGGGGCTCTCCGTGCAGCTCCATGGCTCGCACGGCGCGCTCGAGCTGGCGGGGCTCAGGCCGCTCTTCGCAGCTCGAGGCGTGCCCGTCCGCGGATGGTGAAGGAATCGATGAAGTCGCGCTCGCTGCGCAGCCGCGCGAGCTTCGGCAGCTCCGGCACCAGGGCCTCCAGCGCGGCCTTCGCCTCCAGACGTGCGAGATTGGAGCCCAGGCAGAAGTGGTTTCCGAGGCCGAAGCCCAGGTGCCCACGCGTATCGCGGCCCACGTCGAAGCGGTCGGGATCCTCGAAGATGCGCTCGTCCCGATTCGCCGAACCGATGAAGAGCAGCAGCTCGCTCCCCGCCGGCAGCTTCACGCCGGCCAGCTCCGTATCCCCACGCACCACTCGCCGCAGCTGCTGGACGGGCGCGTCGAAGCGCAGCGTCTCCTCGACGAGCGCGGGGACCAGGGAGGGATCGGCGACCACCTTCTCGAGCTCGGCGGGGGGATCGAGCAGCGCGTCGACGCAATTCCCGAGGAGGTTGGTGGTAGTCTCGTTCCCGGCGACCAGCAGCAGCAGGATGAACATCACGATCTCGAACTCGTCGAGGCCCGCATCGTCCGCGGTTTCGTCGACGAGCACGCTGATCAGATCCTCCCTGGGCTTCTCTCGACGCGCCCGGATGACCGGCTTCATGTACCGGGTGAGCTCGGCCAGGGTATCGAGGATCCCCGACTCGATGGGGTTCTCGATGGCCGAGCCCGTGGCCCCCTCGATCAGGTTGTCGCTCCATCGCTTGAAGAGGTGGCGGTCTTCGGCGGAGACACCGAGCAGCTCGGAGATGACCGTCACCGGCAGGGGGATGGCCAGCTCGGTCACGAGGTCGAAGCTCTCCTGCTGGCGTATGCGCTCCATGCACTCGTCGACCAGCTCGCGGATCCGGCCCTCCCACTGGGCGATGCGTCGACGGGTGAAGCCCCGGTTCACGAGGCTCCGCATCTGACCGTGGACGGGCGGATCTTCCATGATCAGCATTCGCGAATCGCGCATCTTGAGCGGGTTCTGGCGCATCTGCGTGAGCACCCTCCACAGGATGCGTACCCGCTGGGCGGCGGTCGTCTGGGAACGCCCGAACCGGTTCAGCCTGCGCGTCTCCGACGAGAAGCGTTCCGGGTCCTTGAAGACCTGGCGCAGGTCTTCGTGACGCGTGACGGAGAAGACCCTCGCCCGGGCACACCAATGGACCGGCGCCTCGTCGCGAAGCCGTCTGTAGACGGGATAGGGGTCGTCCTGGAAGCGATGGGAGTAGGGATCGAAGTCGATCATGAAGCGAGCCCCGTCGGAGCCTAGCCCAGCCAGGTCGAGCGGAGCTGCCAGAATGAGCCACCCCCCGCATTCGCGAGGCGGGATGGTCTTCGGCTGCCGGGGCTCCTAGCCTGTGCGCGTGTCGGATGGCCGGCGAGAGGCTCTGGGCGACATCGAGTCGCAGGTCGCGGCCGCCCTGTCGGGCGCCGGTGCCTACGCCGTGCTCTTTGCAGGGGCCATCGGCCTGCTGCTGACGCTCTACTTCCCCGCGCTCCAGGGCGAATTCGTCGCCGACGATCACCCCTACATCCTCGGGAATCTGCAGATCCACGAGCTCGACCTGGAGACCCTGGCGCAGCTCGTGAACCCGTGGAGCGAGCTCTCCGCCAACGTCGCGAACTGGGCGCCCATCCACATGCTCTTGCACGCGCTCGAGTGGCAGGCCTTCGGGTCCGCCGTCTTCGGGTACCACGTCGTGCAGATCGTGGTCCACGCCCTCGGCTCGGTGCTGTTGGTCGCCTTGTTCCGGCACTGGGGGCTCTCGGCCCTGGCCTCGCTCTTCGGTGGACTTCTCTTCCTGGTCCACCCCGCCAACGTCGAAGCCGTGGCCTGGATGTCCCAGCTGAAGACCACGGGCGCGCTCGTGTTCGCGGTCGGCGCCCTGATCCTGCAGCGCGAGCGCCCGCTCCTGGCCCTTCTCTGCTTCGCCCTCGCCCTGCTCACGAAGGCGCTCGCCATCTTCGCGCTCCCGGCGGCCGTGACCGTCCTGATCGTCCGGAGCGGGACCCGCCGCGAGTGGATCTGGATCGCGGGCTGGATCGGGTTCTTCCTCTTCTACCTGGCACCGCAGTTCGCCGCCTTCCAGCGCGTCGGCGAGGCCGCGCTGCCCTTGCATCCGGACCCGCTGGTCGCGGCGCGGACCATTCCGGCGATCGCGGCACGCTACGTCGCGATGGGCCTCACCTCCCTGGGAGTCTCCGCCTTCCAGGACACGCCGCGGGCCCTCGGCTGGTTGGATCCGTGGTGGCTGGCCGGGTCGATCGGAATCGCGGCCTTCGGGATCCGCGCCGTCCTGAGCCTGGTCCGCAAGCGGGACGAGGCGATCTACTGGGCCTGGCTCGTCACCGCCTGGCTACCGATCGCCCAGTTCTTTCCCTTCAACTACGTGATGGCCGACCGCTACCTCTACTTCCCTCTCCCGGCCCTGATCGGCCTCGTCCTCGTCGCCGGCGGGGATGCGATCCACCGACTCCCGGCCAGTCGGCGACGCGGGGTCTCCCTCGGCGCCCTCGCACTGGGGGTCGCCCTGCTCGTCGGCTTCGCTGCACGGCTTCCGGCGCGGGCCGGGGTCTGGCGCTCGGAAGCCACACTGACCATGGACTCGGTTCGGCACTCTCCCGACGGCGTCCCCGCGCAGCTGCAGAAGGCGCGCACGGCCGCCGCCCACGGCGATCGCGACGGGGTGGTGCGGGCCCTCGAGAAGCTCCACGAGCGGGGCTTCCGGAAGTTCGACGCGATCACCGCGAACCCCGTGTTCCAGCCCTACATCTCCGATCCGGGCTTCCAGAAGGCGCTCGGCGCGATCCTTCGCGACTCGATCCAGGGCCTCGAGGCCATCGCGGCGCCCAACCAGGCCGAGCTTCGGGGGATCGCGATGGGCTACCTGGCGCTCGGCGAGCTGGATCGGGCCGCGCTCTACTTCGAACGCGCCATCGACTACGGTGGCCCCCTCGACGGCCATCTGAAGCGGCAGCTCACTGAGCTGCAGCAGCTGCGCCGTCAGCCCCGGCCCTGAAGAGACCGGGTCACTCGACGTAACCCAGGGCCTCGAGCCGTTCCCTCAGCTCTGCGGGCATGTCTCCACCCCCCGTGGCCACGGCACCCTCCACCTGGATGGCCTTCTGGTGGCGCCTGAGCTCGGCGGCCAGGCGCGCGAGGTTTGCCCGGTCGCTGCCCGAGAGGTCGTTTCGCTCCTCCGGGTCCACCGAGATGCGGTACATCTCCCGGCGCGGCCCGCCCCCCAGCCTCCGGGCTGGCGTGGCCCGGGGACGCACGATGAGCTTGTACTCCCCGTCCGAAATGGCGCTCTGGAGGTTCCTCCCGGTCTCCCTGTGGCTGACCTCGCCAAAGGCCAGGCGGCTCTCGCGCTCGCTGCGCTCCATCAGCGCAACGAGACTGCGTCCCGTGGTCCCTTCGAGAGGCTCCGTTCCCGCCAGCTCGAGCAGGGTGGGCATCACGTCGATCAGGCGCACCTGGGCCTCCACCTTGCGGCCGGTCCAGGGCTGGCGCGGATCGAAGACGATCAGGGGTATGTGGGTGAGCGGCCGGTGGAGTGTGTGGCCGTGCTGCCCGAGGGCGTGCACCTGGCGCTCGCCGAGATCCTCGCCGTGATCGGCGGTCACGGCGAGGACCGTGCGGTCGGCGAGACCCAGCTCCGCGAGCCTCCGGCGCAGCTGACCCACATGGGCGTCGGCCGCGCGAATGCCACCGTCGTAGAGAGCGCGCACGTAGTCGATCCCCGCCTCGTCGGGGACGAGGCTCCGGCCCCTCAGTCGGACCACGTCCTCCTGCTCGAAGGTCTCCCCGAAGCCCGGAGGCGACCCGGACGCGAAGTCGCGTCGGCGATACGGGGTGTGCGCCTCGTAGGTGTGCAGCAGGAGGAAGAAGGGATGTTCGCCATTCTCTGCCAGCCACTCGGATGCCTGGGCGAAGGTGCGTTCGATCCCGCCCTCCCCCTCGCCGGGGGCGGTTCCCTCCCGGACCTCCTTGCGAACGAGTAGACGCGTCGCTCCCTCCTCTTCGCTGTAGAGATCGAAGCCGCGGTCGAAGCCGAAGTGGGCCGAGAAGAAGGCGCCCTCGGTGAAGGCCGCCGTGCGGTAGCCGCGGGCGCGCAATCCCTCGACGGCAGAGACCTGCAGGCGGCCGTCGCGGTAGGTTCGAGCCGAAGGGTAGTGGCCGGTGAAGAGACCAATCGCCGCCGGCAGGGTCCAGGAGGCATGGCTCACCGCGTGCTCGAAGAGCACACCCTCCTCCGCCAGGCGGTCGAGTTCGGGCGAGGTATCGACGGAGTGCCCGTAGGCGCCCAATCGATCGGCGCGCACCGTGTCGAGAACGATCAGGATCAGACCGTGGGCGGGCTCTCGCACGCGCTCGGTGGGGCCGCAAGCCGAGAGCAGAAGGAGGGAGAAGAGGAGAAGGGCGATGAAGCCGAGCGGGCGACCCCCGAGGTGCAGCATCATGGGCGCAGCATAGCCACCACCACGCCCGCACCGGAGCCCAGCATGCCGACCACGGAAGCCGAGATCACACCCGGCCGACCGGAGGACGCCGCCGAGATTCCCGACCTGGTCCACTCGACCGCACCCGCCGTCTACGACTACCTGTTCGCTCGTTCGCGGCCCTTCTTCGATCACTTCGTCCGGGCCTCGTGGGGAACCCCGGGCTCCTTGTGCCCGCACGACCAGACCTCGGTGGTCCGGGCCGAAGGGCGCGTGCTCGGCATCGAGGTCGGCTACGGAAGCGGGGCCTTCTACGAGACGGGCCGGGTCGGCGCCCAGGTCATGGCGGGCCTGCTCCAACGGGGCGAAGCCACCGTGGATCAGGCCAGGCACGCCGGCCGTGCCTCCTACAAGAACGACTTCCAGCTCCCGCGAATGGCCGCAGACGCCTACTACGTGCTGGCGCTCGCCAACAGGCCGGAGGCGCGCGGGAGGGGAGTGGGCCGCCAGCTGCTACAGCACGCGATCGATGGGGCACGCGAGCAGGGGTACCGGACCCTGCATCTGGACGTGCTCTCCGACAACCCCGCGGTGGGCTTCTACGAACGCATGGGATTCACGTGCATGGCGGAGACGCGCTGCCCGGAGCTGAACGAGAAGGAGGGCATCCCCATGGAGAAGAGGATGGTCCTCTCGCTGCGTTGAGCTCCCATCGAACCCGTCTAGGCGAGGTACTCCGCCGAGGTTGCCGCCGCAATCAGGTTCTCGTGCAGGTGGGGAAGGCTCTGGCTGTCCGCGTTGACGGCGTCGAGGCCGTGCTCGAGCACGTAGGCGTAGCTGCGCTGGAAGGCCGAGAGCTTCGCACCCAGCAGCTTGGCGTCGTAGTACTCGTCGAAGGCTCCGGGGTTGCCCCAGCCCAGGAACTTGCGACCGGCCAGGTAGCGGCCCGCCTTCATTCCGATCAGGCCGATGCCCGCCTCCCGGGCGCGAGCCAGGAGGGGCTGCAGCTCGGTCATCGGTGGCGTGCCCTTCAGGATCGACTTGTCCCCCCAGTCGTACCAGCCGGCCGGAGTGATCGCGATCTGCGCCAGATCGAAGCCGCCCTTTGCGATGGCGGCCTCGAGCACCTGCTCGGCGTCCTGGTGGGTGCTGAGGCCCAGGTGACGGACCTTGCCGGCCTGTTTCGCCTTCTGGAAGGCCTCCTGCATCTCGTCGCTGCCGACGACCGCGGTGTTGTTCGAGGCCATCAGGTAGTAGGCGTCCAGGTGGTCCACCTGGAGCTCGGCGAGGCTCTCGTCCATCATGGCGAGCCAGCCCTGCGCCGCGGCCTTGAGCTCGCTCGCGGAGACCTGCTGCCCCGGCTCCAACTCGAGGGGGACGAAGGCCTTGGAGATCAGGAAGACCTCGTCGCGGTGCCGTTTCAGGAAGGGGGCCAGGTTCTTCTCGGCGTCGTGGTAGTAGTGCCTGGTTCCCACGTCGAAGACGTTCACGCCGGCCTCGAAGGCGGCTTCGAGGAGTTCGTCGTTGGGCCTCTGTGAGAGCGCCGCACCACAGCCGAAGACCAGGCGACTTCCCTCGAATCCCGTTCGGCCGAGGGTGCGCTTGCCCAGCTCCGGCAGCGGCGGATTCGTGCCGACCACCGCTCGGGCGGCGAAGACCGCCGCCCGGGCATCCCCTGAGCGCAGGAGCGTCGCCCCGCCCACGCCCAGCATCGCCATGCCCTGCAGGAAGCTCCGCCGACTGGCGACGCTCTTGTTCTGGTCCTCTTGCATGGCGGCCTCCGCACGTCCTCAGTTCGGGAAGTCGATGTACTCGTTGTCCGGAGCATCGGCGTCGAGCAGGGTCTTGTCGATGTTGACGGGCGACTCGGTTCGCCCGGGCCAGGCACTGGGCGCCTGCTCCGCATTGTGCTCGGCCAGGAGCCGCTTCAGGGCGGCCACCCGTTCGGGCTCTCTCGCGGCCAGGTCCTCCTGCTCCGTCGGATCCTCGCGGAGGTGGAAGAGCCAGTCGTCGCGGACCCGATGACGGGAGGGCCGTTGGACGGGTCGGGCTCAAGGGTCGGACAGGAACACGCAGGTCTCGCAACCCCCGGAGGCAAGCGCCTCCTGAGCCAACTCCCGGTCCCGCTCGGTCTGGTACTGCGGCGTGTCGTGGCGGGCCGTCCGGTCGTCGGCCGCCTCTCCACTCCCGGCCGACGGATCCGGACGCATCACGTGGTCCTTCCACGCATCGCCTTCTTCCCACGTGTAGGGCAGTTCCAGCACGGCTCCGGGCTCCTCCAGGGTCTCGAAGGCGGTCAGTGCATCGAGGAGCAGGCTGCGTTGCAGGGCGGGCTCGTGGGGCTTGCCCGTGGTGTGGCCAAGCGGGTAGTCGAGGAAGGCCGCGCGCGGGGGGTTCACCGAGCGCGTGATCGAGAGGGCGCTGGTCATCGAGAGGGTCGGAATCCCCCGGCCTTCGATCTCCCTTGCGATCAGTCCCACGGACTGATGGCAGACGGGTCAGACGGGCACCAGCAGCGCCAGATCGACCTCGTCCTGGACGAGCCGGTCCGCCAGGGCCGGCGCCAGGACGTCCCGAACCTTCCGCGAGGAGTAGATCCCGCCCATGAAGGTGTAGGCGCGCTCGGAGAGCGCACCGAGCTTGCCCTCGGCCACCAACCCGCGCAGGGTGGCCGTGGGGAAGACCACGTTCGGGTCGCTGCGCGCATCCGTCAGGTCGTAGGCGAAGTGGGTCGCCCGCAGCTCGCTCGCGGGCGTCGAGGTATCGATCACCCGGTAGCTGAAGTCGTCCTTGAAGTGGAAGGCGACCTGGCCGGCGACGTAGATGCCCCCCGACGCGACGAGGCCGAGGCGGCTCTCGGAGAGCGGCTTGCGGACCGGAGCCCAGGGCGGCGGCGTCTCGCTCTCCACCCACCGATAGACGGGGTAGCCCAGGGCGCTGTATTGCTCCTCGGTGCGGCGGATGTAGTCGACCGGCGGCTTGCTTCCGGCCATGGTCATCGTCGCCGGATCGGGTTCGAGCCGTACCAGCTTGCCGCCGCCTTCGGGATCCGCCCGAAGAAGAGCCCCTTGCCTCCACTCACTTCGGACAGCTCGGTCGCAGCTCCGGGGCCAGCCGCGATGTCGGGGACGACGTAGGCGTTCTGGCGAAGCTCCCCGAAGATCCGGCTCAAGGGCTAGCCCGCCGGTGACGCGAGCAGGAAGAACCAGACGCCGCCGTCGCCGGGCGAGCCTCCGTACTTCTCTTCGACCAGGGCCTCGAGCTCCGCCTGGAGCTGCGCGTCTTCGACCTTCTGGAGGGTGCGCCGGTAGCGCTTGCCCCCGACCCGCACGACGGCGCTCGGATCCGTGAGAGCGTCCTCGTGCCAGGTCTTGAAGGGAGGGAACTCGAGGCTGCAGGGCACGAAGGCCTGCTCGCCGATCACGGCGATCCAGGTCGTGCGCGAGCTTCCACCGCTCTGGAGCTCGATCTCCTCGATCTCGCTGGCGAAGGACCAATCGACCTCGGTCTCCTCGATCCACTCGCCGCTGGTGAGGGGGCCACCCGGGAACATGGCCGTGGGCCCGTCTCCGCCGCAGGCGAGCACGAAGACGAGGCCGAGCCACCCCAACGGACCGATCCTGCGCGGGTCCCTGTCCATGCGCCGCAGGATACCGCAGGGCGGTGGCCGCCCTTGCCTCCCCGGCCCGGAGGGATCATATTACCGATACCCCCCAAGGGTATCAGGTCGACTCGTCGGCCGGCCGATGGGGATCTGTGAGAGCTCGCAGACGACCCATGAAGTGGCAGGCCTGGCTCATCGTCGCGTTCGCGGCCCTCTTCGGGCTCAGGGCGCCGCTCTGCGCCCACGCCTGCCTGGACGCCGTGCCGGCGGTGGCGCTGGCGACAGCAGAGCCGCACCCGAGCGGGCCAGGTTCTTGCCACCAGAGCGAGCAGGAAGCCCCGGAAGCGCCGCAGCCCGGCGATCACTCGTGCGATTGCGACGGGGCTCAGCTCGCCGCGGCCAAGAGCGATGCCAAGAAGGGCTCCGCCACCTCCCTGGTCCCAGTAGCGCCCACGGCCGCCGCCTCGTTCTCGATCTCCGGTGCCAGGCGCCTGCCGCCGGAGCTCTGGAGGCGCCACGCGAGCCTCCCATCTCCTGACATCCTCGTCCTGAACTCGACGCTCCTTCTCTGAGAGACCGCACCCCGAGACTCGGCCACGAAGGGCAGGTCTCCGGGGTTCGCGGGAGCGCCCCTCGCCGTCGGCGCTCTCTCTGCGTGCGGCCGCGCGAAGCGGTCGCGATGGGTGCGTCACTTCAGGAGAGGAAACATGGCCATCGAGTCCCGAAAACCCGGCCGGTCAACGGACTTCGCCGTGACCGGACGGGCCGCGGCAGCACTCGCGTGGGTGTTCATCACCCTCGCGGCGACCTGCATCCAGGCGCACGGCAGCGAGACACGGGGCGCGATGGGGGATCCGACCCTCCTCGCCTCGCTCGGGGAAGCGGAGCCTCTTCCCTCGCCGCTTCCGCTTGCCTGGTGCCTCGAGCGCGCTGCTGCCGAGAACCCTGCCATTGCCGCCGACCTGGCCGCGCGCGACGCCGCGAGCAGCCGGATCCTGCCGGCGGGAGCCCTCGACGACCCGAGGCTCCGCTACGAGGCGAGCAACATCCCGATCGGCGACCTCGACTTCGAGTCCACGCCCCTGTCGGGGCATCAGCTGGGGCTGAATCAACGCCTGCCCTTTCCCGGCCTTCTCTCGAACCGCGAGGCCGTGGCCCGGGCGGGCGCCGAGGCGGCCTCCTTCGCCGTCATGGACCGGGAGCTCGCCGTGGCCTCCCAGGTGGAAGCCGCATGGGCCGAGCTCGGCTTCTCGCAGCGGGCGCTGCAGATCACGGAGAGCAACATCGAGCTCCTGCGCCAGCTCGTTCGGGTCGCCGAGGTCAAGTACCGGGTGGGGCAAGGGCTCCAACAGGACGTGCTTCGGGCCCAGGTCGAGCTCACTGCGCTCCTGGACGAGAAGCTCGGGCGCGAAGCGGCGATCGAGCGAGCCTCAGCAAGGCTCTCGAGTCTCCTGGACCTCTCCATCGCCATCCGTTTTCCTCGAACCGACGCTCTCTCGGACGCCTCGAGGGTCCCCGACCTCCGAGCGCTGGCGAGTGGCCTGGAGGCGAAGAACGCCCGGCTGCTCGTGCTCGAGTCCGAGGTCGAGCAGGCCCGACACGCGGTTCGCGTCGCGGAGCTCGAGGGCTACCCGGACTTCGATCTGGGCGTCGGCTACCGCGTCCGACGACGCGTTGCCGGTGACACCGTGGATGGCGATGACTTCCTCGCTGCCTCGGTCACGCTTCGACTGCCCCTGAACCGCTCGAAGTGGAAGGCCCGGGCCGCCGAGAGGCGGGCCCTGCTCCGCCGTTCGGAGGCTCGCTATCGGGACGCTCGAGCTTCGGTCCTCGGGACCCTTCGCTCTGCACACGCCGAGCTCACCCGTGCGGACTCCGAGACGACGCTGCTTCGGACGGGTCTGGTGCCTCAGGCCCGGCAGTCCTTGGAGTCCAGTCGCTCCGGCTACCAGGTCGGCCGAGTCGAGTTCCTGGGTCTGCTCGACAGCCAGGTGCGGCTCCTGAACGCCGAGCTGCGAGCGGTTCGCGCGGAAGCCGACCGACGACAGGCCTACGCCGCCCTCGAGGCCGCTGCCGGGGAGACCTTGCGATGATGAAGAAGCTCCTCCTACTCGTTCTTGCGATTGTCTTCTCCGTGGCCGCCGGCTGGTGGGGCCGGGGTCTGCTCGAAGGGCACACTCCTTCCCCTGCTCCGCCGTCCGCGGCCGCCGAGGGCCCCTGCAGCGGTGCCGAACCGCTCTACTGGAAGGCTCCGATGGACCCGACCTATGTCCGTGAGGAGCCCGGCAAGTCCCCGATGGGGATGGACCTGGTGCCGGTCTGTCCGGGCTCGAGCGGTGCGCCGACGGAGGGCGCGGTCGAGATCGACTCGCAGACCATCCAGAACATTGGCGTTCGGACGGAGCGGGTCGTCCGCCGCGACCTGAGCCGCTCGATTCGAGCCGTGGGCCGCATCGCCTACGACGAGCGACGCGTCGAGCACGTCCACACGAAGGTGCAAGGCTGGGTCGAGAGGCTGAACGTCGACTTCGTCGGCCAGGCGGTCCGACGCGGCCAGCCGCTCCTCGAGGTCTACTCGCCGGAGCTCGTCGCGACCCAGGAGGAGCTCCTCGTCGCGGCTCGCTACCGGGACACCACGGGAGAGAGCCCCTTCGCGGACGTGCGAGGCGGCGGAGCTTCCCTCTACGAGGCCACGCGACGCCGACTCGAGCTCTGGGACATCTCGGAGCGGGACATCGACCGGCTCCTCGCAACGGGCGAGATCCGGAAGACGCTGACCCTGCATGCGCCGACGAGCGGGGTCGTCACGGCGCTGGGCGTTCGCTCCGGCATGGAGGTCGGACCCAACCAGAACCTCTACACCATCGCCGACCTGTCCCGGGTCTGGGTGACGGCGGACGTCTACGAGTACGAGCTCCCCTGGCTCGAGCTGGGACAGCAAGGCAGCGTGGAGCTCTCCTACCTGCCCGGCAGGGAATACTCGGGCCCCCTCACCTACATCTCGCCCTTCCTCGATCCGAAGACACGCACGGCGGAAGTCCGGCTCGAGCTTCCGAACCCGGATGGCGAGCTGCGACCCGAGATGTTCGGGAACATCATCATCCAGGGTGCTCCGAGGGAATCGGTCGTCGCGATTCCCTCCGAAGCCGTGATTCGATCCGGTAGGAGAAGCCTCGTCTTCGTCGCCCTCGGGGAAGGCCGTTTCTCGCCACGCCCGGTCTCACTGGGCCTCGACTCGGGTGAAGGCTGGCTCGAAATCACCGACGGCCTCTCCGAAGGAGAGGAGATCGTCGTCTCGAGCCAGTTCCTGATCGACAGCGAGAGCAACCTGCAGGAAACCGTCCGAAAGCTGCTCGCGGCGGAAGAGCCCGACGAGGGCGGCCAATCCCCGCCCGATATGGCCCCGATGGACCCCTCGGCGCACCAGGGTGGTCGCCAGGACCAGGGTGGGGAGTGACGCGATGCTGAGGAGAATCGTCGAGGCCTCTGCGCGAAACCCCTTCTTCGTCGCGCTCGGCGTCAGCGCGCTGGTGGCGTGGGGTGCCTATGCCGTCCTGAATACGCCCCTCGATGCCATCCCGGACCTCTCGGACGTGCAGGTCATCCTCCTGACGGAGTACCCCGGGCAGGCGCCGCAGGTCGTCGAGGACCAGGTCACCTATCCCCTGTCGACGGCCATGCTCGCGGTGCCGTACGCGGAGGTGGTGCGCGGCTACTCCTTCTTCGGACTCTCCTTCGTGTACGTCATCTTCGAGGACGGCACGGACCTCTATTGGGCCAGAAGCCGCGTGCTCGAGGCCCTGAACTTCGTCTCGGGTCGGCTTCCGAAGGGCGTGACGCCAACGCTGGGGCCCGACGCCACGGGCGTCGGATGGGTCTACGAGTACGCCCTCGTCGACCGGACGGGGAAGCACGATCTCTCCGAGCTCCGCTCGATCCAGGATTGGCAGCTCCGCTACGAGCTCCAGACCGTACCGGGCGTCGCCGAAGTGGCGAGTGTCGGCGGCTACGTGCGTCAGTACCAGGTCGAGCTCGACCCGAACAAGCTCGCCGCCTACGGCGTCGCGTTGCGCCAGGTCCGCTACGCCGTGGAGCGAAGCAACAGCGACGTCGGCGGGCGCCTCGTGGAGATGGCGGAGTCCGAGTTCATGATTCGCGGGCGGGGCTACGTGAAGGAGGTGCAGGATCTGGAGGAGATCGCCGTAGGTGCCGACGAGCACGGGACGCCCATCCTGCTCCGGAACATCGGCACGGTCTCGCTCGGGCCGGAGCTACGCCGGGGCCTCACGGACCTGGACGGCGAGGGTGAGGCGGCCGCCGGCATCGTCATCATGCGTTTCGGCGAGAACGCCCTCGAGACCATCCGGGGCGTTCGAGAGCGCCTGGCCGAGCTGGCCGAGACGCTTCCGGAGGGCGTCGAGATCGTGCCCGTCTACGACCGCTCTCCCCTCATCGAACGCGCCGTCGACAACCTCCAGGAGAAGCTCATGCAGCAGGGAGCCATCGTCGCGCTGATCTGCTTCGTCTTCCTGGTCCACCTCCGAAGCGCGCTCGTCGCGATCCTGCTGCTGCCCCTGGGAATCCTCTTCTCGTTCATCGTCATGTACTACCAGGGCATCAACGCGAACATCATGTCGCTCGGCGGAATCGCCATCGCCATCGGCACGATGATCGATGCCGGCATCGTCATGGTGGAGAACGCGCACAAGCACCTGGAGAGGGACCGCGACCACAAGCCGAGGCTCGAGATCCTCGTCGACGCCGCCACCGAGGTGGGACCTGCGCTCTTCTTCTCGCTGCTGATCATCACGGTCTCCTTCCTGCCCATCTTCACGCTCGAGGCCCAGGAGGGACGCCTCTTCAAGCCGCTGGCCTTCACCAAGACCTACGCCATGGCCGGGGCCGCGCTTCTCTCGATCACCGTCGTCCCCGCACTCATGGTCTGGCTGGTTCGGGGGCGAATCCTCTCGGAGGGCCGAAACCCCCTGAACCGCGCGATTCTCTGGCTCTACCGCCCCTTGATCCGCGGCGCGCTTCGCCACCGCTGGGCCGTCCTCGCCGCGGCCTTGCTCGTGCTCCTGGCGAGCGTCCCCCCGGCCCGTCAGCTCGGATGCGAGTTCATGCCGCCGCTCTTCGAGGGCGACCTCCTCTACATGCCGACGACGCTCCCTGGCGTCTCGGTCTCGAAGGCCAAGGATCTGCTGCAGCAGACCGACCGCATCATCGCGGGCTTCCCCGAGGTGGAGCGGGTCTTCGGAAAGGTGGGCCGCGCCGAGACGGCTACGGATCCCGCACCGCTCTCGATGATCGAGACGACCATCACCCTTCGTCCCCCTTCCGAGTGGCGTGAGGGGATGACGACCCAGAAGCTCGTGACCGAGCTCGATTCGGCGATCCGCTTCCCGGGCCTCACCAACGCCTGGACCATGCCGATCAAGACCCGGATCGACATGCTCTCGACGGGAATCAAGACACCGGTCGGGATCAAGATCGCGGGACCGGACCTCGCCATGCTCCAGCGAATCGGAGAGGGGATCGAGGCGACGCTTCGGGAGCTGCCGGGGACCCAGAGCGTCTACGCCGAGCGGGTCGTCGGAGGGAACTACCTCGACTTCGACATCGACCGCAGGCAGATTGCGCGCTACGGGCTCACCATCGGCGACGTTCAGGACGTGATCCAGACCGCGATCGGCGGGATGAACGTGAGCCAGACCATCGAGGGCCTCGAGCGATACCCGGTCAACATCCGCTACAGCCGGGAGCTCCGGCACGACATCGCCTCCCTGAAACGGGTCCTCATCCCGATTCCAGGCGGCGCCCAGGTGCCGCTCGGCCAGCTCGCGCGCTTCCAGTTTCGCAAGGGGCCACCGTCCATCAAGACCGAGAACGCTCGACCCAACGCCTGGGTCTACATCGACCTCGATGGCGTCGACGTGGGCAGCTACGTAGCCGCGGCGAAGCGCGCGCTCGCGGACGAAGTGACGATCCCCACGGGCTACACGCTCTCCTGGAGCGGCCAGTACGAGTACATCGAGCGGGCGACGACGCGGCTGCTGCTGATCGTCCCGATCACGCTCGGCATCATCTTCCTGCTCCTCTATCTCAACTTCCGGCGGGTGAGCGACACGCTGATGGTCATCGCCTGCATCCCCTTCGCACTGATCGGCGGCGTCCTCCTTCTCTGGCTCCTCGACTACGACCGCAGCGTCGCGGTCGCAGCGGGCTTCCTCGCCCTTGCCGGGCTCACGGCCGAGACCGGCGTGATCATGCTCCTCTTCCTGAATCAGGCTCGCGATCGGGTGCTCGCCGAGGGACGACTCCGGACCCGCAAGGATCTATGGGACGCGATCGTCGAGGGCGCCACCCATCGGGCCAGGCCGCTCTTGATGACCGTCGCCTCCGACGTGATCGGGCTGCTCCCCATCATGTGGGGCGCCGGAACGGGCTCCGAGACCATGCGCCGCATCGCGGCACCGATGGTCGGTGGAGTGCTCTCGGCCACCCTGGTGACGCTCGTCGTCATTCCGATTCTCTTTTCCCTCGTCCACGGCAGGGGCCTTCCGGCTGGCGCCGACTCGTCCCGCCCCGAGGAGGGAGAAGCCGGGCCCTCCAATTGAGATCTCGTAAGGTCGCCCTGGGGAAAGCCATCCAGAGAGGCTCGGGGCTTTGCCCTTGCGGGTGTCGGGCCGAGCACCGGGGCCAGCACGCCGGCGGGGCAGAAGTGCTCAAGCGACGGACGAACCCCGACGACACCGCATGCCGTGGGGATCCTGTCCAGATTGTTCGGCCGCCCGAGGCCTGCACGTCCTACCCGCCGGGCCTCCCCGCGCCGCACACCGGCGGCTCCGGAGGAGAGGAGCGTGGCCCCCGCATCCGGGCAGAGGGCGGCGCCCGAGCGCGCCCTGCGCGAGGGCATCTATCACCCGGTACCGCCTGCAGCCGACGAAGAGATCGCCGAGTTCGCCGAAGCTCGGCTCGAGGGCCTGAGGGGGCTCGCGGTGAATCCCACCGATCGCCGATGCCTGGAGGGCCTCGCCACCAGCATCGCGGCAGGCAAGCTCGACATCCCCGTGCTTCCCGAGGTGGCCGGCAGCCTGCTCTCGCTGGGGGAATCCAGCGATCTCGACAACGACGACGTCGCGGACCTGATCCGCCGCGACCAGGCGCTCGCCGCACAGATCCTGCGCTACGCGAACGCTCCGACCATGGGCGCGGGGCGGATCCAGAGCCTCGACCACTGCGTCTCGATGCTCGGTTTCGAAATGGTGCGCTCCCTGGCGGTCGCCGCCGCCCTGGGAGAGGGTGTCTACCGGGTCCCCGGCTATGACCGGGAGACCCGATCCCTCCAGAGCCACTCCCACGAGGTGGCCGAGACGGCCGCTTCCCTGGCGCGCACCACGGACCTGTGCGGCGCGGGGGACGCCTACATGGCGGGGCTCTTCCACGACGTGGGCAAGGTCGTCGCGTACCGGAACCTGAGCGCCCTGCGCCGCAAGACCCGGGGCGGACGGCCCACCGAGCTCCTGATCAAGAAGCTGATCGACGAGCTCCATCCGCTCCTGGGCACGTGCTTCGCCGAGGCCCGCGAGCTGCCGGAGCTCCTGCGCTGGACCGTGGGACATCACCACGTCCCGGGCCGGGTTCCCGATGAGCATCGCCCGATCGTCGGTCTGGTGGCCTTTGCCGAGTTGGTGAGCGAGGAGCCCGAGAGGATCGAGGATCTGGAGGACGGCAGCGACCCGGCCCTCTCGGACCCCGATCTCTGGCCGGCCTGCATGCCCGACATCGCCGATCTGCTCGAGGGATTGCCCGGGTAGCAGCTGCCTCCGAGCCGCGCTGCGTGCGCGGCCCTTCGAGAAGGGACGACGGCGCCTCGACCCCTCTGCGGCCGGGTCTGGCCCGATCTCAGCCGCCCTCGCGCGAGATCACCGCCCAGCCGTCGGCCACCGCCTCCTCGCCCTCGGCGTTCCGGACCCTGAAGCTCACGATGGTCTGGCCACCCGGCGCGTCGCTGGCGGAGTGCTCGACCTCGATCTCGCTGCCCGGGATGACCATGGCGCGAAAGCTGCCGCGCAGGCGGCGGAGACGCGTCGGGTCCCCAGCGGCGTGGCGGGCGACGATCTCGCGGCCAGCCAGCGCCCAGGTCGCCGTGCCGTGAAGGATGATGTCGGGCAGCCCCGCAGCCCGGGCGACGGCGCGCTCCGTGTGGATCGGGTTCCAGATCTGCGCACACTCGGTGTAGACATGGGGCAGCTCGCGGGCGATCCGGATCCGGGAATACTCCGGCGCGGGGGATGACGCGGGCTCGGGCAGCGCGGGCCCGCTCTCGAGCTCGCGATCGCCGCCCTCGAGCTCCACGCCGCGGTACATCGTCATCTGCCAGGAGCTCACGACGGGCCCGTCCTCGGCCTCCGTATCGAGACGCGTCGTCGCCAGCGTACCGGCCCGGGTCTGGCGCATTCCCACCATCGTTCCGCGCGTGGTGAGACGCATCCCGGGGCGCATCGCGCGGTGGAAGACCGAGTCCTGGCTCGCGTGCACCCCGCGCAGCAGCTCGTCCGGCGCCGCACCCAGGCGCTCGCGGATCTCCGGATGGCTGACCACGGGCCACTCCAGGGAGACGCAGAATGGGGGCGGCGCCGCGAGATCCCCGGCGAGATCGTCGAAGACCGCGGGCGAGGTATCCGCCAGGCCCGCCGCATAGGCGAGCACCCGGCGCACGGACAAGTCCTCTACCGAGGAGGGCAGCTCCTGGCCCACCACCGAGCTGTCGATCGGCATTGCGTCTCCTCTCGTGGGGCTTCGCGGCGGAGTGATGCTCGGCGATCGCCGCGAAGGCCGCAAAGGTGTGCCGGCCGGGCGCAGAGGGCGCGTTTGGCGGCAGGACCAGGATCAGGACGAAGAGGATGAGAGCGAGCGAGGGCGGGGCTCAGCACCCCACCCGTTCTCGCAGCCGGAATTTCTGCACCTTGCCCATCGCATTCATCGGCAGCTCACCGATCACCTCGATCCGGCGGGGCACCTTGTAGTTGGCCATGTGCTCGCGGCACCAGGCGTGCAAGGCGTCGGGCTCGGGGCGGGCCCCCGGCTCGGGCACCACGAAGGCCGCGCCGACTTCACCCATGCGCTCGTCGGGAATCCCGATGACGGCCACCTGGGCCACCTCGGGGTGCTCGAAGAGCAGCCCCTCGATCTCGGCCGGGTAGCAGTTGAAGCCGCCCATGATGAACATGTCCTTCTTGCGATCGGTGATGTCGAGGTAGCCGTTCTCGTCCATCACGCCGATGTCGCCCGTGTGCAGCCAGCCCGCGTCGTCGATCGTCTTCCGCGTCTCGTCCTCGTCGTCGTAGTAGCCGCGCATCACGTTGTAGCCGCGCACCACCACCTCGCCCGGCTCGCCGCGGGGCACTTCCTTGCCCTCGTCGTCGACACAGAGCACCTCGACGTCGGGTATCGCCCGGCCCGAGCTGTTGGCGATGATCTCGGGGGCGTCGCCGTCGCGACACATGGTGGCGATGCCCGTCGCCTCGGTGAGGCCATAGCCGGTGATCACCGTCTCGAAGCCCAGCTCTTCACGAATGCGGCGAACCAGCTCCACCGAGACGGGGGCCGCACCGGTGACGGCCAGGCGCAGGTTCGAGAGGTCGAAGTCCCGGTGCGCGGGGTCCATCAGGAAGGATTGATAGAGCGAGGGCACGCCGGGAAGCACGCTCACCCTCTCCTCGCCCACCCTCTGCAAGACCTCGGAGACGTCCATCACCCGGTGCGGAAGACAGGCCGCGCCGCGCATGATGCAGGCGAGCCAACCGGCCTTGTAGCCCATGGCGTGGAAGAAGGGGTTCACGATCAGGTAGCGGTCTTCGGCCCGGAGCCCGACCACCTCGCTCCAGGACTCGAAGGCTCGCAGGTTCTGCTCGTGGCCCGTCATCACGCCCTTCGGGTTTCCCGTGGTCCCCGACGTGAACATGACGTCCGCCAGGTCCCCCGGCTGCACGGCCAGGAGGCGCTCGCGGGCGGCGTCTTCGGAGATGCTCTCGCCCGCGGCCAGGAAGCCCTTCCAGCTCTCAGCCTTCGCGTGGCTTCCCTCCCACGTGACGATGCCCTCGAGCGCCGGCAGCTCCTGATCGGCGAGCAGGTCGACGAAGCGCGCACCCACGAACTCCTCGACCGTGACGAGCAGGCGGGCGCCGCTCTTGCGCAGGTTGTAGCCGGCCTCCGAGCCCTTGAAGCGGGTGTTCAAGGGCACCAGCACCCCGCCAGCCGACTGCAGACCCACCGCCGCGATCACCCATTCGAGGGAGTTGGGGCCCCAGACCCCGACTCGGTCACCGGGCTGAAGCCCCGCGGCGATGAAGGCGCGGGAGGCCTGGAGCGCCAGCGCGCCCAGCTCATCGAAGCGCACGACGCGACCCTGGTCCTCGAACGCGACGCGCCCGGCGAAACGCCGGGACGAGTCCTGGACAAGCCGGGGAATCGTGCCCAGGGAGGAGGGTCGGAAGTCGCGGGCGTCACTCAAGGGGAGCTCTCCGAGGTGGGAAGGGCAGCGAGGATAGACGCTGGGATCGCCCTCCTCTAGCGCTCCTTCGGCGGCATGGCGAAGCGCTCCCGGAAGGTCTCGCTGCGCTGGGCGACCGTGATCAGGTCGCCATCGGCCTCAGTCGCATCGCCCAGGGAGGAGAGACGGGCGTAGCCGCGCAGCTGGGTCTTGGTCATGTGGACCGCGAGCTCGGGCCGGGTCAGCAGGTCCTCGGCCCAGGCCTGTACCTCCCCGGCCAGGGCGTCCGCGGGCACCGCCTTGTGGACCAGGTTCAGGCCTTCCGCCTCCTTGCCGTCCAGGGAGGGACAGCGCAGCAGGATCTCCCGCGCTCGCGCGGCGCCCACCTCCTGGATGAGCAGCGGCACGGCACCCCAGGAGAGGGGAATCGCCAGGTCGACCTCGGGGACGAGGAAGACCGCATCTTCGGCCGCGATCCGGAAGTCGCAGGAGAGGGCCAGGCAGGCGCCGCCGCCGATCGCGTGGCCGTGCACCTGGGCGAGGGTCAGCGCCTCGCAATCCTGGATCGCCCGGCAGGCGCGGCGCCCGAGCTGGCCGATCCAGCGGCGTCCCCGGTCGCTGGTCGCGGCTTCGGCTTCGCGCGCCGCCGGATCGGGCTTGCGGTCGGCCCCGGCGCAGAAGGACTTCCCGCGACCGCCGAGCACCACCAGGCGAGTGTCGAAGTCGGTCTCGAGGGAGTTGAAGAGATCACCGAGCTCGCGGAGCAGCAGCGGCGACACCGCATTGCGACGCTCGGGACGATTCAGCCAGACGCGCAGGATCGCGCCCTCGCGTTCGGTCTCCAGGGTCTCGTAGCTCAAGGGCGGCACCTCCATCGCCAGGATATCCCGACTGCGGAGGCCGCTGCCGCTCGAAGCCCGTGCAGGGCCTGGGCTAGGCAGAGAAGAAGAGGCGCTCGGCCGTGCGCCCCAGCAGCCAGTCCTGCTCCTCGGGGCGGAATGAGGCGTGCCGGCGGATCACGTCCAGGGAGGCGGCCATGCTGTGCCCGTTCCGCACCTGGCCGGGAGCGTCGCTGCCCCACATGACTCGCTCCGGTCCGAAGGCTCCAACGACCCGCCGGACCAGCGGCACCGCTTCGAGGTAGGGCGGCTTCGCCATGTCGAAGTGGTGCAGGCGCGAGATCTTGACGTAGAGGTTGCGGTGTTCGGCCAGCCGCAGGAACCCGTCGACCTGCGAGTCGCGGGGGCGCTCGTGGGCGCCCAGCCAGCCGATGTGGTCCACCACCACGATCGTCTGCGGGTGGCGGGTGCAGAGCTTCGAGATCGCATCGAAGGCGGAGGGCTCGGGCAGGATGCAGACCGCCACACCGAGGTCGGCGGCGCGCCGCCAGAGCGCGTACATCCTCTCGTCCTCTGGCCAGCGCTGATGGCCCGCGCGGAGCGCCTTGATCCGAACCCCTCGCAGCCCGAGGGCGGCCATGCGATCGAGTCCCTCCCTGGGCTCGTGTCGCCAATCGACGAGGCCGACGCCGGCCAGGCGGCCCGGGAAACGCTCGATGGAGTCGGCGATGAAGCGGCAGTCGAACCCGTAGCAGGCTGGCTGCACGAGTACGGCGCGCCGCAGCCCGTTCTGCGACCCGTGGGCCAGCAGGATCTCGGGCGGGAAGGCGGCTGGGTTCATCGGCTTGGCCGCCACATCCGGCACGAAGGGGTAGCGGGCATCCGGACCGGACCAGACGTGGGCGTGCGCGTCGATGCCACCGCCATGGGCGGGCCCGCCAGGGGTCGCACAGCCGGCCGCCAGCCCACCCAGGGTCGTGGCTCCCGCCCGGAGGAAGGCGCGCCGGGTCCAGTCCGATGTCCTCACGAAGGCGGGTTCCTGCTGCGGGGTTCGCGATGACCCTTCGGTCGAACTCCCGCGGGACTTCAGCCCGCCCGTCGAGCCACCTCGAAACGGGGTGGCCCCGGCTACAGGAAGCGTTGCAGGATCCGGCGCTTCCTCTCGCTGTAGGGCGGGTACAGCATCTTCGGGTCGAAGCGAAAGCCGCGCCGCAGCACGGCCTTCCGATGGCTGAAGGTCTCGAAGCTGTGGCGCCCGTGGTAGGCGCCCATGCCGCTCGGGCCGACCCCACCGAAGGGGACCCTCGCATCCATGATGTGCATGACGGTGCCGTTCACACAGGCGCCGCCGGAGCTGGTCTCGGCGAGGACGCGGTCCTGTGCGGCCTCGTCTTCGCTGAAGACGTAGAGGGCCAGCGGCTTGTCGCGCTCGTTCACGAAGTCGATGGCTTCGGCGAGATCGGCGACCGGGAGCACCGGCAGGATCGGCCCGAAGATCTCCTGCTGCATGACGGGCGATTCGGGCGAGACGTGCCGCAGCACCGTCGGCGCGAGGTAGTTCGTCTCGGGATCGGTCTCCCCACCGAAAGCGACCTCGCCGTCGCCCAGGAGCTTCGACAACCGCTCGTGATGGCGACGGTCGACGATTCGCGCGTAGTCGGCGCTGCGCTTCGGATCCGCGCCGTAGAAGTCCCGCGCGGCCGCCTCGAGCTCGCGGACCAGCTCCTCCTCCCGGTCGCGGTGCACGAGCACGTAGTCCGGAGCGATGCAGGTCTGGCCGGCGTTCAAGAACTTGCCCCATGCGATCCGGCGCGCGGTGGTCTTCAGGTCCACCTCTCGATCGACCAGACAGGGGCTCTTGCCGCCGAGCTCCAGGGTGACGGGGGTCAGGTTCTTCGCGGCCGCCTCCATGACGATGCGGCCGACCGTGCCGCCGCCCGTGTAGAAGATGTGATCGAAGCGCTCGGCGAGGAGGGCGCTGGTCTCCTCGACCCCACCTTCGACCAGGGTGATCGCCTCGGGATCGAGGTAGCGGGCCACGTGCCGCGCCAGAGCGGCGGAGACGTGAGGCGTGACCTCGGAGGGCTTCAGGACGGCGGTGTTGCCGGCCGCGATCGCGCCGGCCAGGGGTGAGAGAAGCAGGCCGACCGGGTAGTTCCACGGCGAGATGATCAGCACCACCCCGAGCGGCTCCCGGTGGACGTAGGAGCGGCCGATCCCCGGGATGGCGCCGACGCGCTCGGGCCGGGTCCACTTCCCGAGCTTCTTGCGCGCGGCGGCGGCCTCCTGCTTGCCCTGGGCGACGTCGGCGGCGAGCGCCTCGATCGGCGGCTTGCCGAAGTCCGCGCGCAGGGCCTCGATGAAGTCGTCGGCCTCTTCGCTGCACATGGCTTCGAGGGCGCGGAGCTGCTCCGTGCGCCACTCGAGGGGACGCGTACGACCTGCGTCGAAGCTACGGCGCATGCGAGCGACCTGGGCGGGAATACCCGCGGGATTGGTGTGAGGCTGGGCAGGCAGGGAGTCGATGCTCATGGGACCTCCGGGGGCGGGGTGGGGGGGGATCCGGATGGTATCTCCGCCGCCGGCCTGGCACGAGAAGCGCGCCCTGCCTGCGATACCCTCCGCAGCCGACATGAATCCCGACTCTCCCGATGACCCCCTGGACCCCTGGGCCGGCGACGCGGCCGAATCCGACCACACCCTGGCCCGCCGCGAGTTGGGCGAAGCGCTGCGCGGCGTGCTCGAGGTGCTGCAATCCACCGATGCCGACGCCGAGCACCTGCGGGCGGCCGCTGCTCACGCCCGCGCCCTGACCGGGGTGTTGGCCGAACGCACGCGGGAGCGCCCGGAGAGCCCCCACGTCTCGGGCATGGGCGACTTCATGGACCGCGGGCCGGTCACCGGCCGCGCCAACCCGATCGCGCCGCCCTTTCGCCTGTGGCCCGACGCCGAGGCCCGGGTCGCGCGAGGCGAGGGCCGCTTCGGCAGCGCCTACGAAGGCGGGCCCGGCCTCGCCCACGGCGGCTTCGTCGCCGCCGTCCTCGACGAGGCGCTCGGCATGGCGACGATCTTCTCCGGGGGCCCGGGCATGACCGGCGAGCTGACGATCCGCTATCGCCGGCCCACGCCGCTGCACCGGGACCTGACCGTCGAGGCGCGCCTCGACTCCCAATCGGGCCGGCGCCTCGCCATGAGCGGCGAGCTCCGGGTGGACGACGAGGTCGTCGCCGAAGCCACCGGAACCTTCGTCTCCGTCCCCGACACCAAGTTCGCCGAGTTCGACGACCGACGCCGTCGCGATCGCTGACCGAGGGGCCTGACCCCTCGGTCGGCGCTTCAGCGGACGCGGGTGGGGGCCTGGAGGGGGCCGATGCGGGTGTCGAGGTGTCGGTCGGCCCAGGCGAAGGCACGGGCCACGCGGGGAGCCAGCGGTTCGCCCGCCGGGACGCGGTCGGGGTCGGGCAGGTAGCGGAGGAAGCCGCCGAAGCTGGCCGGTCCGAGCAGGAGATGGCCGTCCGGCGTCTCGCCCTCGCCGGCGGCGCGGAACGCCCCGTTCTCCTCGACCAGGGGATGCCGGGTCAGCTCTTCGATGGGATGGCTGATCTTCGACGAGCCGCGGCCGGAGCGGTGCGAGTCGATCGCGTCGAGGAGCACCTTCTCCAGGTCGTCGACGAGATCGTCGAGCTCCTCCCCCTCGGTGGCCGCGAGGGCCAGCGGGCCCAGCAACAGCTCGGGCGCCGAGGCGGCCATCAGACCGAGCGCCGCACCGAAGCGCGGGTTCAGCTCCGTGGGCCGGAAGCCCTCCTCGCTGAGGACCCCGTCGATCGTGAAGGGGCCGAGGAAACGCAGGCGCGCCCGCAGGTGGGTGCCCATGCGCCAGGCGATGTCGCGCATCGCCTCGCGATCGCGCGGCTCTGGATCGAAGAAGGTCCCGAAGCCCGAGTAGCGGAAGCCCGTCGAACCCGGCGCGCGCAGCACGATCATCTCGACCGGCCGCAAGGTGAGCACCCGGGTCCGGAAGACGACCCCGTGGATGCTGCAGGGCACGCCCTCCAGGAAGGGCATCACCCGCGCGCGATCACAGTACGGTGCGAGCGCCCTCTCGACGGAAGGGAGCGCCTCCTCGCTGTGCGCCCAGTGCACGCGCTCGGCGCCACCGTGCAGCCCTTCCCGCGCGTCGCCTGCGATCACGGTGCCGTGGCCCCGGTCGAGGCGCTCGTGGGCTTCGCCGAGCGCGCCCACGGCCGCGACCTCGGCGGGTGCCGTCGTCACGCCGGCGCCTCGGAACCAGGGATCCACCTGGACCTTGTCTTCGAGATCGAATGCGGAGAGGATCCGCCCGCCGTAGGGTCTGCGGCCCGCGACCTCTTCGACCGGCGAGAGAGAGATCAGGGAGACGAAGCGAGCCTCCCCCTCTGGATCGAAGGCGTCGAGAGCCCTCCGGGCCTCCTCGGGCAGATCGCGCAGCGCCGCCTCGAAGAGGCGGAACTCGTCGACCACACCGGTGGCCTGGATGTCGAGGGCGTGGTGGGGCCACCGACCGGGCACCCGCGCGCCGCGGATGCTCGTCAGCAGGAAGGACTCGGCCCCGAGCTCGTCGAGCTGACTCGCCAGGGGTACCAGGCCCTCCACGGGGCCCGCGCCGACCAGGATGAGCTTGCGACCGCGGTAGAGGCCGCAGAGGCGCTCGCGGACGGCCGATGCGATGTCCTGCGACATCGGGGCTCTCCTGATTCATCCCCCGTACCCGATGCTGCGCCGGATCCCACCGAAAGGAAAGGGCAACGCCCCCCTCAATCCCCGAGCTGCCAGACCCGGCTGGCCAGGAAGAGCTCCATGAGATCCGCGTCGACCCGACCCTGCGCGGTCTCGCTGCGCAGGATCTCGAGGGCCTTCTCGACGGGCAGCGCCTTCTTGTAGGGGCGATCGGCCGCGGTCAACGCGTCGAAGATGTCGGCGATCGTCAGCATGCGCGTCTGGATCGGAATCGCCTCGCCGCCGAGACGGCGCGGATAGCCCGAGCCATCCAGCTTCTCGTGATGGGCCCAGACGATCGCGTCCACGCGAGCCAGATCGCGGGTCCAGGGGATCTGCTCGAGGAAGCGATGGGTGTAGACGACGTGGGATTGGATGGCCCGGCGCTCCTCGGGGCTCAGGCTGCCCTGGGGCACCGCCAGGTAGTCGAGGTCCCGGGCCTCGAGCAGCGCGAACTCGTCGTCGTCCGCGCCGACCAGCACCTGCCCGGCCATCTCGGCCAGATCGGCACTCATCTCGGCGGGCAGCACGCGGGGCTCGTTGGCCCGGCGCACGGCAGCCTCGAAGCGGCGCAGCCGATTGCGCTCGGCGTCGATCCCGGAACGCAGGCGCTTCTCGAAGGCCTGGAAGCCGGCGGAGCCGCACTCGCTCAGGTAGCGTGCGCGCTCGGCGTGGAAGCGCGCCTCCAGCACCTCGTGGCCTCGCTGGAAGCGGCCCAGCAGGCTCGCCTCCCGATCCCGGGGCAGCTTGCGATCCTTGCCCAGCACCCCCTCCGAGACGAAGACCTTGCCGAAGTCGTGGAGCAGTGCGGCGTAGCGCAGCTCGCGGAGCTCGTCGCGACTGAAGCGCACGCGATCGAAGGGGCGGCTGGAGCTGCCGTCGGCCCGCTCGGCCAGGGCGCAGGTGACCGCCGCGACCCGTTCCGAGTGACCGGAGGTGCCGGGATCCCGTTGATCGAGCGCCGTCACGGCCGCACGGATGAAGCCCTCGAAGAGTCGCTCGATATCGGCGCGCAGGCGCTGGTTCTCGATCGAGACCGCGGCCTGCCCCCCCAGCGCGCGCACGATCTGCTGGTCACGCCGCTTGTAGGAACCCGCCGCGGGATTGAGGAGCTGCAGGACGCCGATGGTCTCGCCCTTGGGCGTGCACATCGGCACCGCCAGGACCGCACCCGTGCGGTAGCCGTTCGCCTCGTCGAAGCGACGATCGAAGCGGTACGGGGCGTTGGCTGGAAGGCGGTACGCGTCCTGGATCTGAAGGGTCTCGCGGGTCGTGGCGGCGTAGCCCGCGAAGCTCGTGGGATCGATGGCGAGGCTGCCGCCCGGCGGCTCCAGGAGGTCGAGGGAGTCGTTCTGGACCAGGCGGAAGCGGAGCTGATCCTCGTCGACCAGGTAGAGACTGCCCGCATCACTGGCCGTCACGCGACGTGCCTCGGTCAGGATCCTCGCCAACAGCACCTCGGGCTCCTGCGACTGCATCAGGGCGGCGCCCACCTCGCTGAGCTCGAAGAGGTCGCGATCCGCCAGCTCCCGCTCGCAGCGCAGCTGCTCGGCGGAGGCCAGGCCCACGGCGTGCAGCATCGCTGCGCGCAGCAGGGCGCGGCGCAGCGCGTCGTCGGCGTCCTCGGGCAGCCGCAGGAAGAGGCGGTCCGCTGCGTCGGCCCGCTCGGCCGCGGCCTGCGACGCGGCCACGACCACGACCCAGCGCGGCAGGGCGCGCAGCCAGGCCGGGCTCGCCTGGGGCAGGAGGAGATCGTCCAGGACGAGGAGGGTCGCCTGGCCCGGAGCGGTCTCGAAGGCCACCAGCTCGGGCAGCGGGCGGGGGGCAAGAGGGGCCGGGAGGGCCTCGGCGAGGCCAGCAGCGCACTGCGGGCTCGCAAGGGTCTGGACGCGAAGGGATTCCACGGCGGGCTGATCGGCGGAACGCCCCATCCCCTGGATCGCCAATCTTGGCGGAAGGGGTCAATGCCGGACGGAGAATGCTCGATAAGGGGGGATGGTCTCCACCGCAGCTCGCACCAGGGCGAAGGTCCGCAAGCTCAAGGACAAGGCCACGGAGGCCCTGCGAAAGGGCCGCACCGAGGACGCACTCGCCGCCTACGCCAAGCTCGAGGCGCTGGAACCCGAGGAGGGCCTGTGGCCCCAGCGCGCCGCGGACGTGCACCGGCGTGAGGGACAGCCCGAGGAGCAGACGGCAGCGCTCGAGCGCGCCGCGGATCGCTGGGCCGAGGGCGGCTTCCTGCTGAAGGCGATCGCGGCCTGCAAGATGGTGCTCGAGCTCCAGCCTTCGCACACGAGCATCCAGGAGCGCCTGGCCGAGCTCTATGCGAGCCGTGGGCACACGACACAGCGGCCAGAAGAGCCGGCGAGCGGAAGCGGCCTCGAACGCGGCCAGCCCCTCGAGGAGATCGTGCTGACGGAGGTGGTTCCCAGCCACGCCCCCGAAGCCCTCGAGCTGGACGAGGACAGCGGCGGCTTTGCCGAGATCCCGCTCGACTGGAACCACAGCGGATGGCTGGCGAGTGAAGACAGCGAGCTACCGCCGGAGCTCGAGGTCGATCCCCACGCGGTCTACTCGCGGGCGCAGGTCGAGGCCTCGCTGCCCGCCGTGCCCCTGTTCTCCTCGTTGGACGAGACCGCATTGCGGCAGCTGATCGATGGCGTCGAGCTGGTGTCCCTCGCGGAGGGCGAGATGCTCTTCGACGAGGGTGACCTGGGGGACGCGCTCTACGTCGTCACCGAGGGAGCGGTGGTTCCGATCGCCCGGGCGGAGGACGGCCAACCCAAGCGCATGGCCGTCATCAAAGAGGGCGAGTTCTTCGGCGAGACCGCACTGCTCGCCAACCAGCCGCGCAACGCACGAATCGAGGCGCTCGTGGACACAACCCTCCTCGCGATCGACCGCGGCGTGATGTGTGACCTGCTCGAGCGCGATTCGGCCGTCCTGAGCCAGCTGTTGGTCTTCTTCCGCGACCGCCTGATCGAGCGCCTGGTTTGCACCAGCCGCTTCTTCTCGGCCCTGCCGACCCAGGAGCGACGCGCCCTCGCCCGTGGCTTCCGCTTCCTGGAGGTCGAGGCCGAGAGCGTGTTGATCCCCCAGGGCGAGACCTCACCGGCACTCTACGTGCTGCTGGCCGGCGAGGCCGAGGCGTTGAACCGCGACGGCGACGAGCAGAAGCTCCTGGCGAACCTGCACGCGGGACACGTCTTCGGCGAGATGTCGATCCTGCTGGGCGACGTGGCCGTGTGCTCCTGCATCACGCGCCGGAAGTGCTGGGTGCTGGCCCTCGGACGCAAGGACGTCCTGACCCTGATGGCGCGTCACGCGCCGATCCACGAAGCGGCGATGGCCCTGGCCGAGGCCCGCAAGATCGAGAACGCGCGGCTGCTCGGCGGTGCGGTCGAGAAGCCACTGGCGATCGACGCCTCCCTCGGGCTCGTCTGAGTGAGCTAGGTGCCGTAGGCGAGCGGAAGACCCTTCGTCTCCCAGGTCGTCTTCACCAGGCGCCCCGATGACGAGAGGGTGATCCAGGCCGTGCGCAGGTCGGGACCACCAAAGCAGATATTGGTGGTCATCATGTCGTCCGTCGCCAGGTGACGGTGCTCGCCACGGGGAGAGAACACCGTGATGCCGCCGTTCACGAGCGTGGCGACACACACGTTGCCCTCACCGTCGACGGCCAGGGAGTCGAGCATCTGCCCGTCGGGGAGGCCCGCGAGCAGGTGGCCTCCGTGGGGCGCCAGGGGATTCGGCACGATGCTGCCCGGCCCGTCGAGCTCCCAGTAGGTGACGCGGCCCGTGAAGGTCTCGGCCACGTAGACGCGATCCTCCTCGGGGGAGAGCCCGATGCCATTGGGGCCGCCGTCCACCGGGAAGGCCATCTCGCGGATCGCCGAGCCGTCGGGGAGCGCGTAGAAGATGCCCGTGCGGTCGCGCTCCCGCTCGCGGGCCTTGCCCAGGTCGGTGAACCAGAAGCCGCCCTGGGAATCGAAGACGATGTCGTTCGGGCCCCGCAGCGGGTGGCCGTCGCACCCGGTGTAGAGCACGCGGACCTCGCCGGTGGCCAGGTCGACGCGCTCGATGCGACCCCCGCTGTAGTCCGGCGGCTGGTCGCCGGGTATCAGGAGCCCGCCGACCTCGTGCCAGACGAAGCCGCCGTTGTTGCAGACGTAGCAGGCACCGTCGGGGCCAATGGCCGCGCCGTTCGGGCCACCGCCGGTCTCGGCGACGATCTCCTGGCGGCCGTCGGGCTGCACGCGGGTGAGCGTGCCGCGCTTGATCTCGACCAGGATCACACTGCCGTCGGCGCAGGCGATCGGACCTTCGGGGAACTGCAGGCCACCGGTGACTTCTTCGAAGGGGATCATGGGGCGAGGGTATCACCGCCTGCGGTAAGGTAGGCGGCCACAGGAGGAAACATGGGCGAGTTCAGCGCGGTCGAGAAGGACGGACACCTCACCATCGTGACCATCAACCGGCCGGAGCGGATGAACTCCCTCCACCCTCTGGCCAACCGGGAGCTCTCGGAGGTCTTCGACGACTTCGCGAGCGACCCGGACCAGTGGGTCGCGATCATCACGGGAGCCGGCGACAAGGCCTTCTGCGCGGGCAACGACCTGAAGCACCAGGCCAGCGGCGGCGACATGAGCGGGCAACCCGAGTCGGGCTTCGCCGGGCTGACCGCCCGCTACGACCTGGTCAAGCCGGTGATCGCGGCGGTCAACGGCGTCTCGATGGGCGGGGGCTTCGAGATCGCGCTGGCCTGCGACATGATCGTCGCGGCGGAGAACGCGGTGTTCGCGTTGCCCGAGCCGCGGGTCGGC
The DNA here is from genome assembly GCA_002687015.1 of Deltaproteobacteria bacterium. Taxonomy (GTDB): domain Bacteria; phylum Myxococcota_A; class UBA9160; order UBA9160; family UBA6930. Next base: position 703 of record NYZB01000086.1, on the reverse strand, counting down.
CTGGCGGCGCTGGCCGGCGGCGTGCACCGGCTGCCCCGACAGATCCCGCTCAAGCAGGCGATGGGCATGATCCTGACCGGCCGCCGGGTCGCTGCGGCCGAGGGCCAGCAGCTCGGCTTCGTCAACGAGGTCGTGCCCGAAGGCGAAGCCCTGGCCGGCGCCCGCCGCTGGGCCGGGATGATCCTCGAGTGCGCCCCCCTCTCGGTGCGCGCCAGCAAGCAGGCCAGCCTGGGCGGCCTCGACCACGCCGGCGTCCAGGAGGCGATGGCCCAGCGCTTCGACCAGCTCCACGCCATGATCAAGAGCGAGGACTTCATCGAGGGCCCCAAGGCCTTCGCGGAGAAACGCGCCCCCAACTGGAAGGGCCGCTAGAAGCCTGCGCCGCAGAGACGAGAGCCGCGGCGCCGAGGCGGATTCTCACATGCGTCCGGGTGATCGGGGAGCCCTCGGTGTCCGTTGACCGACGGCTGCATGGGCGAAGAGCCGCGCGAACGGTGTGGTTGCCGGAAGGTTGGTGAGGGCAGGGGTCGTTGGGTGTCAAGAGCGCCGACGGTAGGACCCCATGGCTCCGGGCCTGCGAGGTCGCCAGACGCAGCTCCCCTGGTCAGCCCGGGCACTCCGCTGGATCGAGCAGCCCCCCACCTGCGCGCCACCCCTCCTGGAGCAGCCAGGTATGCGGCCACGCCACCGCATGCACCCGCCC
>NYZB01000085.1 GCA_002687015.1 Deltaproteobacteria bacterium | reverse complement strand
GCGCGGAGCCGGGGGAACCCTTCGCCAGCTCCGCGTGGGCGCCCGTCTCGACGCCACCCGCGACGGCCGGGCGGTGGCGCGCGGGCCCATCCTCCTTCCCCCCCTCTCTCTGCTCCAGGCCGCGAGCGGGGGGGCTCTCCAGAAGTCCCTGGCCGCCCTGGGAGCTTCCGGCGGGCTCATCGAGCTGGGCCACGACGGCGCGTTCGACGCCTACGTGCTCGGCGGCCGCGGCGGCAGCGCTCTCTGGGTCGACATGGAGACCCTGTTCCCCGCCCGGATCGACATGGCCGGCGGTGCGATCGTGCGCTTCGGCGCCCCCGAGGCCTTCGCCGGGATCCTGTGGCCCGCCTGGATGACGATCGATCGGGGCGAGGAGCCGACCGTCCGGATCGAGTTCCGGGGGGTATCGGCAACAGCCACTGGCCCCGACACGTTCCGCCGGGACTGGCTACTCCCCTAGCTGCATCCTTTCCCCTAGTCCCCTGGAAAAACTCGGGCTTCGTCTCGGGTTTTTCCCTCAAGAAGTTCCGCCATCAGCCGAATCGTTGGGTGATTCCACGGAACGGCACCCGGTGCTCTGCCGGGGCCGCCAACGACGGAGGTGGTGATCGATGGCCGGGACCCAGCCGCTCAACGTGCTCGTGGTCGAGCCCGACGTGCAGACCCGAGGGCAGCTCGCCCATTTTCTCCACGAAGAAGGCTACCGGGCCACCTCGCTGGAGGAGCCCCGCCGCATCGCCCACGAGGTCAAGAACGGGCGCTACCAGATGGTCATCCTCGATCTGGGGCGGCCCGGCGAGGGCGGCCTGGACCTGCTCCAGGACATCCGCTCGGTCGACGACGACCTCTGCGTCATCTGCATGACCGACGAGCCCAGCGTCGAGACCGCCGTGGCCACGATGAAGCACCGCGCCTTCGACTACCTCGAGAAGCCCGTCGTCGCCTCGGCGCTTCGTCCCGTGCTCCAGGCCGCCGTCAAGGAGCACGGCCTCGCCGTCGACCCCGAAGAGCGCCTCAACCTCGCGATCGGCGAGCGCATCCGCGCCCGACGCCACGAGCTCTCCCTGACCCTCAAGCAGGTGGCCAACCGCACCGGCCTCTCCGTGAGCCTGATCTCACAGATCGAGCTCGGCAAGAGCGCCGCCTCGGTGATGACCCTCTACAAGGTTGCCGCCGCCCTGGGCGTCCGGGTCGCCGTCTTCTTCGAGGCTGTGTAGGCAGAGCCTCCGTGCCGCCCCCAGGCCCGAAAGGGCTACCCTCCCCCCATGCGCACCGTGGAGGACGCTCGTCCCCGTCCGGGCCTCTCGGTTCCGGTGGTGACGCCGCTCGACGAGGCGGGCGGGCTGCTGGAGGAGGATCTCCGCTCCGTCGTTCGTTTCGTCATCCAGGACGGCTACGGCGCCGACGTGGTCTTCGCGGCCGGGACCACCGGAGAGTGGGACCGGATCGGAGCCGCGACCCAGCGGCGGGTGATCCAGCTCTGCGCCGAAGAGGTCGCCAAGGCGAATGCCGGGCTGGGCGCTGCGGTCGAGGCCTGGGCCGGCGTGACCGCGCACAGCGCGGACGAGACCCTCGAGAACCTGGCGGCGGCGATCGCCTCCGGGGTGGATGCGGCCGTGCTGGCGCCGCTCTCGATCCGCGGCCTCACCGATCCCGTGCGTTTCGTGGCGCGCGACGTCGCCGACCTGCTGGATGCCCAGACGCGACGCATTCCGGTGTATCTCTACGACAACGCGGACATTGCGGCCGACCCGAAGGTCCCGCACATCCGCACGCGTCAGGTGAAGGCGCTCTCGCGGCTCGACTTCGTGCGGGGGATCAAGGTGAGCGCTCCCAAGAGGGTGCTCGGCAACTACACGAAGGCGGCGGCGGGCTTCCGCGATCGCGGCGAGTTCGGCATCTACGTGGGCAACGCGATGCTGGTCTTCGAGATCTTCCGGCCGCGGACGGGCTGGCTGGGCTCTCTCTCGGAGCATTGGCAGCGCTACCGGATGCGCGGCGGTCTGCCGATCGGCGTCGTGGCCGGACCGGCCAACGCGCTACCGCGCGAGTGGGCGCGGGCCTGGCAGCTGTGCCGCGCTGGCGATGCCGAGCGGATGGACCGCGTCCAACGTGTGGTCGAAGCCTACCGGGCCGGCACACGAGCGGCGGGAGGCAAGCGCAGCGTGGCGTGTCTGAAACGGGCGCTCCTGCAGCGCGGCGTCATCTCGAGCGATGCCGTGGCCGAAGGGACGCCCGCCCTGGCCCGCCCCGACGCCGAGCGCTTCGACGAGGTGTTCGAAGAGGTCTGCAACCTGGCTTCCGAGCTGCTGGTGTCGACCTGGGTCACCCCCGACCTGCCCGGGAGACGCGCTTGAGCCACGGGCGCACGATCGGCATCGGTTCGATGGGGGTGGACCGGATCCGCCGCGTGCCGCGCATCCTGGCCGGCGAGGAGAAGGGAATCCTGCACACCCTTCCCGGTGGCGGCGTCGAGGAGCAGCGCGTGGGCGGCGTGGTGCTGAACCATCTCGGCTGGGCGGCGGTGCTCGGCCTGCCCGCGGGCATCTTCGGCAAGCAGGCGGACGACGCCGAGGGCCGTTTCCTGCGCGCGGCGATGGATCGGCTCGGGATCGAGCGGCGAATCGTGCTCGATGGCTCGGCCAGCACCTTCGCGGACATCTACGTCGACGACGAGGGCGAGCGCGCCATCTACATGGCGCCCGCCGCCACCTCCGAGACGACGCCGGAGTTCATTCGCGAGCACCACGCGGAGTTCATCCGCGGCGCCGCACGGGTGACGACGGAGGTCTCCCAGCTTCCCCTCGATGCCGTGCTGACGGTGCTCGAGATTGCGCGTGAGGCGGGGGTTCCGACACTCCTCGATCTCGACGTGCCGCCCTCGGACGCGCTGCCGGGTCTCGGCGACGCGGCGACCCTGGAACGCGTCCTCGCGACCGCCGACATCGTGAAGCCCGCCAAGGCGGCCGGCGCCGAGCTGGCCCCCGCGGCCGCCGGCGACGCAATGGCTCTCGCCGAGGCGCTGCGCAGTCGTTTCGGCTGCGAGGCCGTCGTCGTCACCGACGGTGCAGCGGGCTGCGCGGTCGCTGCTGCCGGCACCTCCTTGCGTCTGCCCGCCTACGCCCCCAAGGAGGTCGTGGACAGCACGGGTGCCGGCGATGCGTTTCTCGGCGGTCTGCTGGTCGGGCTCGCGCGAGACCTCGCGTGGGAGGATGCGGGCCGGCTCGGCAACGCCTGCGGCGCGGCCTGCGTCGAGAGGCTCGGCGCCTTCCCGGAAGACCCGGCCGCGGCGCTCGCTCGTGTTCGCGAGCTCTACGACGGTGCCCCGCTCGCACTCGAGCTCCCGGCTGCGGTTGCGGCGGCCGAAGCTCCCGCGTCGGACGCGGCCCTCGCAGCCTTTGGTGTCGCGGTCGACGAGCTGCAGGCGTTGCGCAGCCGCCTGGGCCCGGCTGCACTCGACGCGGCCGTCGCTGCGATCCGCGCTTCCAACGCCGCGGGCGGCCGGGTGCACGTGACCGGCATCGGCAAGCCCGAGCACGTGGCCCACTATGCGGCCTCGCTGCTCTCTTCGACCGGCACGCCCGCCACCTTCCTGCACGGCACTGAGGCGATCCACGGCAGTGCCGGACAGGTCGTGGCCGGCGACGTGGTGATCGCCATCAGCAACAGCGGGGAGACCGAGCTCACCGCCACGGCCCGGGCCGTGCGCGCGCTCGGCGCCCGGGTCATTGCCGTCACCGGCCGTCCAGACTCGGCGCTGGCCGCCCAGGCGGACCTGATCCTGGAGGCGGGCGTGGCCCAGGAGGGCGGCGGCCTCGGTCTGGCTCCGCGCGCCAGCGTGGCCGCGGAGCTCCTGGTCCTGGCCTCCCTCTCCGCAGCCCTCGAGGAGACCCAGGGCTTCACCCGCGCCGCCTATCACGCGCGCCACCCCGCCGGCGCCCTCGGCAAGAAGTCTTCCCCCAGCTGACGAGGGGGTCAGACCCCTTTGGTACCTTGTCGGCGGCTGGCAGGGTGTCTACCGTGTGCCGTTCCTGAGGGGCCGTAGCTCAATTGGGAGAGCGCCGCGTTCGCAACGCGGAGGTTGGCGGTTCGATCCCGCTCGGCTCCACCAGGAGCCCTTCTCAGGTCGCAGCCGCCGACGCCCATCCCGCGGCCCCGAGCGCGCCCGCCAGGAGGGCGCCGTCCACGGCGAGCGCGCCGTAGTGCTCGCTCGGACGGAAGCCGGCGCCATCGCCGGCCATGAAGAGCGGCAACAGGACCAGGGGTCGCACGGCCACCGGGCCCAGCAGGGCCAGCGCCGCCACGGGCAACAGGTTGATCGCCGCCACGGCCAGCGCACGTCGGTGGCCGAGGCGGGCTGCAGCGCCCTCGTCGTCCCTCAGGTTCGAGAGCACGACGTTCGACGTCACCGTGCCCGCGACGATGAGCGCGACCCAGACGACGTGCCGCGCCGCCGGATCGTGGGCCGCCGGCATGCCGACAACCACCCCGGCCCAGGCGGCGGTCAGGTAGATGGGCTTGGCGAGGAGCAGGTGCTTGAGGCGCCGGTGCAGCAGCCCGAACACCGCGACGGTGCCGGCGACCACCACCACCCGCATCCCCGCACCGAGGCCCAGGGCCAGGGCGACCAACGCCGCCACCGCCACTTGCATGCGAAGCCACGGCTCGAAGCGTTCGACGAAGGCACTGCGGCGCGGCGAGGTGACGCGGTCCCGCTCCAGGTCCCGCAGGCGGTCGACCGTGTAGACGAAGAGCGTCCCCGCGAAGGCGAGACCCAGCAGGCGTGGCTCCGGGCGCACCTGCATTGCCAGGGCCGACGCCCAGGTGAGGGCCACCGCCGCGCTCGCGACCCAGGTACTCGAGAAGATCAGTGCATCGACGAGGCGCCCGGGGGCCCCAATCGCCGCCGCTTTCCCAGCCATCGCCCCGAGGGTACCCTTCGACGTTCCGCTTCACGGAGTGACCCGCGTGCAGGTGCCGGCCATTGTTGCCGCTGGAGACGGACGAGCCTCCAGGGCGGTCTACGGGGACAACAAGGCCTACCTGGAGTTGGCGGGCCGCAGCCTCGTGGCGCACGCGGTCGCCGCGCTCCAGCAGGTGCCCGAGGTGAGTGAGGTCTGGGTCGTTGGAAATGCCCCACGCCTGGAAGCCGTGCTGCGCCGGGATCTCGAGGGCAGGCTGAGCAAGCCCCTCACCGTGGTGCCGCAGTTCCGGAACCTGCTCGAGAACGTCTGGGAGACCTATCGCCGGCTGCTCCCCGGAGCCGGTCCCGCCGGTCGCGACCCCGAGGAGGGCGAGAGCGACCTGCCCGTCCTCTACCTCTCGAGCGACATCCCGCTGGCCAGTCCCCAGGAGATCTCCGCATTCATCCGCCAGGGGGCGGAGCTCGACTGCGACTATGCCCTCGGTCTCGTCACCGAAGAGAGCATGGCGCCCTTCTACCCCCAGCCCGCTGGGCAGGGTGCGGCCGGGCAGGAGCCGAAGCCCGGCATCGAGATGGCCTACTTCAACCTGGCCGAGGGTCGGGTGCGCCAGAGCAACCTGCACCTGGTGCGGCCGCCGCGTCTCGGCAAGCGCCAGTACATCCAGGAGATGTACGAGAACCGCTACCAGAAGCAGCTCGGCAACGCCCTCCACCTGGCCTGGACGATCGTGAGCGACGAGGGCGGCGGCGTGCGCGTTCTCTTCTACTACACACTCATGCACCTGGCGGGGGTCTTCGATCGCCACGGCTGGCGGCGGGTGGCCGACGCCACGCGCCGTCTGCTCCCGATCGCGCGGGTCGAGCGGGCCGTGAGCGCGCTGCTCGACACGCGCTTCCGGTTCGTGGTCACCGAGGGAGGGGGCTGCGCCGTCGACGTCGACAACGACCGGGACTACGACGTGATGCGGGAGCGCTTCGACGAGTGGCGGGAGAGCCACGCCCGCGCGGTCGAAGTGCGCTACGGACCGCCGGCCCTCCCCGCCGAAGCCGCGACGCTCCACGTGCAGCTGTGGTCCGACCGCAGCTCTCCCGACGCTGGGGAGGAGGGGTCGTGAGCGACCTCGCGCGAAGCTGCGCCGCCGTGCGCGAGGCGGCCGGGCTCTTCGCCCTGCCCGCACGGGCGGTGATCCGGGTGAGCGGTGGCGAGCGCACCCGCTGGCTCGACGGGATGATCACCAACGATGTCGAGGCCCTGGAGAAGCGGGGGCCGGGAGCCGGCTGCCGTGCGCTGCTGCTCACCCACCAGGGGCGCATCGTCGCCGACCTGTACGTGCTGCGACTCGAAGAGGCCTACCTCCTCGAGCTGTCGGCCGGTGCCCTGGAGGCCGTCCTCGGGCACATCGAGCGGTACATCATCGCCGACGACGTGGAGATCTCCGACGAGAGTGACGCCACGGCGCGGCTGGCCCTCGAAGGGCCGCGCAGTGCGCAGGTGCTCGCCGAAGCGGTGGGTGCTCCCGCGGAGATTCCGGACGGCGGGTGGGCCGCGGTGGAGATCGCGGGCGCGAAGCTGTGGGCGGCGGCCTTTTCGTGGACGAGACAACCGGCCGTCCAGCTCCTGGTTCCGGCGGGTGCCGCCGCGGCCGTGACGGCGGCCTTGCGCGAAGCGGGCACCCCGCTCGGGTTGATCGACGGCGACGCCGAGACGCTGGAGTGCCTTCGCATCGAGGCCGGCGAGCCGGCGATGGGTCGGGAGATCGACGAGTCGGTGCTGCCCGCGGAGCTGGGTCTCGACGCCGCGATCTCGGAGACCAAGGGCTGCTACACGGGCCAGGAGGTCGTGGCCCGCATGCGCAGCCGCGGTCGCGCCAACCACCGCCTCGTGGGCCTCCGCTTCGAGGGCGCCCTCCCGGCAGCCGGCACCGAGCTCCGGCATGAAGGCCGCGCGGCCGGAGAGCTCACCAGCGTCGTGCAGTCCCCATCCGAGGGCGCGATCGGTCTCGGGTACGTGAAGGCGGCGCTGGCCGAGCCCGGCACCCGGCTCGAGGTCGATGGCGCCGCGGCCGCCGTGGCCGAGCGGCCCTTCGTCTCGTGAGCTCGCGCCCGCTGCTCGTCGTCTTCGCCAAGCGTCCAGAGCCCGGGAGGGTCAAGACCCGCATGTGCCCTCCCTTCACGCCGGAGCAGGCGGCTGCGTTCTACGGCTGTCTGCTCCAGGACGTTCTCGACGCGATGGCGGAGGCGGCGCCACCGCTGGGCATCGGGTTGCGCGTCGCCCTCCACCCGCCCGAGGCGGTGGCCGAGCCGGGTGTGCCGATACCGGCCAGCTTCGGCCGGGTCGAGCAGCGGGGTGTCGATCTCTCCGCGCGCATGCAGCACGCCATCGACCAGGCCGCCATGGATGGCTTCGGCCCCATCCTCATCCGCGGTAGCGACAGCCCGGCACTCGACGGAGACACGCTGGCCGCCGCACTCGAGGCACTCGGCCAGGCCGACGTGGTCCTGTGCCCGGATATGGACGGCGGATACAACCTCGTCGGTGTCCGACGCCCTGCGCCGGGTCTCTTCGCCCACGAGATGAGCACGGGAAGCGTGCTGCAGGACACCATGGCGAGGGGCGAAGCGTTGGGCCTCCGGTGCTCGGTGCTTCCGAGCGGCTTCGACATCGACACCGCGGACGATCTGCGCACGCTTCGGCACACTGCCGACGCTATGCGACTTTGTTCGCGTACAGTCGCCTTCCTCGATCGTCACGGACTGTGGCCCCCGGAACCGGACCCTGCGAACGCTCGTTGACGCCACGCGCGCCGATCTGCGTAGGGTTCTGCCCCGTTGCGACTCACCGGCCGTTGCTCTATTGAATGGCAGGAAGGCCTCCTTTCTGTGCAGACTCCCCGGCACAGAGGGGTAGAGGCGGCCTCCGCAGCAACCAGATTGCGCGAGGGCCGGCAGGTCGGCGGCACGGGGGTTGCACATGCCCACGGGCATACATGGGGCACCACTTAGGAGGGAATCCCGGATGATGCGTGGATGGTTGACGGGCCTGTTGGCCTTGTCGCTGCTGGTGCCTCTTGGCGCAGCGGCGGCGGATGACGTCGCAGAGCAGCTGCGCGCCATGCAAGAGCGGATGAGCCAGTTGGAAGATCGCCTGGAGGCGACCAGCGACGAGCTGAGTTCGGCCAACCAGCGCCTCTCGGCTCAGCAGTCGCTGATCGAGCAGGTGGAGCTGGACCAGAAGGCGAGTTCCGGCCTGGCGCCGTTCCTCGATACGCTCGAGATCGGTGGCTGGCTGTCGGCGAGCTACTTCTACAACTTCAACGATCCGGATGGCCGGGCGTTGGCCGGCTCGAATACGGGCGGCTTCGCGTATCCATTCCACCCGGACGCCAACAGCTTCTCGCTCGACCAGTTCTGGCTGTGGCTGGAGCGCCCGGTGAGCGAAGAGAACCGCGCCGGCTTCCGCGTCGACCTCGCCTACGGCAAGGACGCGGGCCTGCTCTCCGGTGACTTCGGCGCGGGTGACGGGTTCAGCGGCAACGACTTCGAGCTGTACCAGGCCTACATCCAGTACCTCGCCCCGGTCGGCGAGGGTGTGACCTTCCAGTTCGGCAAGTTCGCGACGCTGATCGGCGCCGAGGTGGTGCAGGCTCCGGACAACTTCAACATCACCCGCGGCCACGTCTACAACCTGTTCCAGCCGATCACCCATACGGGCATCCTGGCTTCGACCGGTGTGGCGGGCCTCGACGTGTCGCTCGGCTTCGTGAACGAGACGCGCTCCTTCCCGGCCAACGACATCGACCGCAACAAGAACAAGGCCTTCCTGTGGTCGATCGGCGGCGGTGGCGACCAGTTCTCCTGGTCGATCAATGGCGTCCACGGTGACTCGGACAGTGGTCAGGGCTTCGACACCCCGGCCGGCGACAAGGAGACGATCGTCGACGTGATCCTCTCCTACAGCCCGACCGAGCAGTTCACGACGTACATCAACGCCGACTACATCGAGTCCGAGAACTCGCGAGGCAACGACGTCCAGGGCTACGGAATCGCCTGGGCCGGGCGCCTGGCCATCAACGAGCGGTTGGGCGCGGCCCTGCGAGCCGAGTACGTCGATCTCGACGACTTCTTCGGCGGCAACAGCGACCTGGAGATCTGGGGCATCACGACCACCGTGGACTACAAGCTCACGGAGGCGCTGACCGTTCGAGGCGAGATCCGCTACGACGACATTGCGGACGGCGGCGGGCTCTTCGTCGACGACGAGAGCTTCGGCGTGGGCCTCGCCGACTTCGACCAGGACACGCAGCTGACGGCCGGTGTCGAGGTGATCTACACCTTCTGACCCAGCCCGAGCTTCCAATCGAGAACGCCCGGCACCCCACGGTGCCGGGCGTTCTTCGTCTGGGCTCCCTCTTCACGTTTGTTTGCGGGGCCGCTTCGCTCCTCCTCTTGGGATCGCGGGGCGGCGGGCACCCTACGCTCATGGCTCGGCCGGGACGCCCTGCTTCCGGCGTTGCCTGGACGCAGTGTCGCCT
>NYZB01000084.1 GCA_002687015.1 Deltaproteobacteria bacterium | reverse complement strand
CCGACGACGAATCACGCGCAGGTACGATCTTCAGGACGCGGGTCGAGACGCCGGGCCTTCCCGCACCCTTGGCGCGCATCTAGCGAGACGCGGTGCCCAGGTTCAGGCGCCGCGTTCTCCGAGCCAGGCCGCCACCAGGTCCGCCACCTGGTCGCGGGCGCCGGCGGGCTCCTGCAGGTAGTGGTCGCCGGGGATGAACTCGAGGCTCTTGTCCTCGGCGGCGAGGTTGTCGTGGATGACCTGCGCGTCCACCGGGAAGACGCCGGTGTCGGCCATGCTCTGGACGACCAGGGAGGGCAGGTCGATCCGCTCGAGGTGGGGAATCGCCCTGCACTGCGAGTACTCGAGGCTCCACATCGAGAGCCAGGTGCGAATCGTGTTCGAGCTGCCAATGCCGTAGGGGCTGTAGTTGAAGAGCTTCGGTGGCCCGAGGTAGCAGACCCCGATCTCCCGATCGTTCGGGTCGAGACGGCCGTCGAGGAGGCGGGGGTCGGCCCAGGTGCGGTAGAGGTTGAACATGCGATCGATGCACCCGGCACCCTGCACGCGCTCCAGCTCCGAGAGGGCCCAGGCGGTGATGCGCTGGTTGCGCGCGACCTGGGCGGCGCGATAGCGCTCGATGAACGCCTCCGAGTAGGGCGGGCCGTTCTCGGGGTCGTACATGTCGAGGGCGGGATCGACGGAGGTCGGATCGGCCTCGTCGGTGACGGAGGGGTCGAACCAGTCGGTGAGCACCTCGGGTCGGCCCGGGTGTGCATTCGTCGAGACGTAGAGGTCGGCGGGCGGGAGCCGCAGCGCCGCCTCCGGGACGGCCCTCCCGAGCAGGGGCTTCAGATTGGGCTCGACCGCCTGCGACTGGTACGCCGCCATGAGCGACCCGCCGCCGGAGTTGCCGAGGAGGACCACTCTCTCCACGCCGGCTTCCTCGCGGAGCCACCGAAGGCCCACGCCGATGTCGATGAGCGCGTGGTCGAGGCTGAAGGCGTGCTCGAGCCCGCGGAAACGCGTGTTCCAGCCCAGGAACCCGTAGCCGCGCGCCGCCATGAGCTCGGCCATGTAGTGCTCGGAGAAATCGACGTTGTAGTGCGTGGCGATGATCGCCGTCCGCGGTGCGCTCCCCTTCGCGCGGTGGTAGATGCCCTGGGTAGGCATGTAGCCCGCCCCGTTGCGGGCCGCGGTCGGAGAAGGAAGCGAGACGAAGTGCCGTTCGATCGGCTCCATGGGGGCTCCTGTCGAGTCGGGTAGCCGCGAGCGCGGGTCTGGAGGAGGGGCGCCACCTCCCTCCCATGGGTTCACGTCCGACGCAGCGCGATGCGTCTCCGGATCTCATGGGCGACGAGCCAGAGACGGTCCTGCCCCCACACCGCGTAGTCCGGCTCGCCCGTGGGTCCGCTCACCCGGTAGCTCGGCACGCCCCACAGACCCAGCTCGTTCACCATGGCGAGGCGATTGGCCTCGAGCTCCTCCTCCCAGTCGGTCGTGTCGAGGTGGGCCCGGGCCTCACTCCAGGAGAGGCCGGCCTGCTCCACGACCTGCTTCATCCCCTCGTCGCTGCCGGTGTCGACGCCCTGGGAGAACGCGGCGCGCAGGAAGGAGGAGAGGAGCTCGGCGCCCTTGCCCTGGCTGGCTGCCCAGGGATACAGGGAGTAGCCGCGCTTCACCGGTGCGCCGATCGGGTCGAGGAAGGGTCCGTAGGGGGTGCCCAGCAGCGCGGCTTCGCGCCCCGCGTCGGTGAAGATGTAGCGACCCTTGTCGAAGGTTGCGGGTACGCCCCGCATCACCATCGGCAGGACCGGCCGCAGCACCAGGCGCACCCCGGACTGCCTGGCCAGGGTGAGGGTGGGATCGAAGGAGGCGGCGGTGTAGGGGCTCCGCAGGGAGGGGAAGAACTCGAGGCTGATGCTGCCGTCGTCGCGGACCGGGCCGGGGTCGATCTCCGGCCGCGGAGCGATCGGCGTCTCGGCGCCGTCGCGAGTGGCCCCGAGAGACGCAAGTCGCTTCTCCAGGTGATCGATGCGGTCTACGCCCCAATACCACTCGCCGGCGTAGTAGAACATGCCGCCCGAGTAGTGGCCAAGGCGTCGACGCCGTTTCGTCCCCTGCTCGACGGCCGCCCGCATCGCCGCCGGATCCGCCGGAGCGTGGGTCGCGGCCAGGGCTTCCAGGGCGTCTTTGTCACCCGACCACAGGGCTTCGCCGATGCGGGGGGCGAGGGCTGCGAACTCGCGTTTCTCCAAGGCGCCGACGAGCAGCCCCTGAGCCCCTTCCACGGCTTCGGGCGCGGGCTGTGAACCGGGGTCGTCGAAGCGCAGGCCGCGATGGGGTGCCATCGCAGCCACGTCGCGCCGGGCAAAGGCCGCCAGCAGCTCGGGCTCGGGGTTGTTGGCCCCCGTGTTCGGCCCCGTGAGATGGATCGCGAGCTCGATGTCGTAGGCGGCGGCGAGAGGCTCCAGGAGCTGGCAGGCGGCGTGACTGTAGGGGTCGTCGGCCTGGTGGAAGTACTCGACCCGGTGGGGACTGCCGGTGAGCCGGCGCCGCAGCTCCAGGAAGCGGCGGCTCAGGTCCTGGCGACGCTGGCTGAACAGGAAGCTCATCACGACGGAGGTCGCGCGGCGTTGGAAGGGACTGGGGTCGGAACGGCTCGCCAGTCTCGCGGTACGGTCGGGCTCGGTCATGGGGGTCTCCGCGTGTGGGTGGAGTATTCCATGTTCGCATTGGATAGGTCACTCGTCGGGTCGATACACTTCCCCCGTGGCGTGGCGTCTCCAGCTCCTGCTCGCTCTCCTGCTCCAGGCGGTGCCCGCCGTGGCGCCCGCCGCCGAGCGGCCCTGGAACGTCCTGATCCTCACCGTCGACTGCCTCCGGCCGGACCATCTCTCCCTCCATGGCTACGGTCGCGAGACCAGTCCGCACTTGGACGCCTTCGCCCGCGAGGCCTGGGTCTTCGAGCAGGCGGTCGCCACCTCCGCCTGGACCAGTCCCGGCATCGTCTCGATGCTCACCGGCTACTACCCACCCGTCCATGGGCAGAATGCTCGTCACAGCCACTACGACGAGCTCATGGCCTCGCCCCTGCGGCTGCTGAAGGAGCGCGGCTACGCGACCTTCGGCCGCAGTGCGACGGGCGCGAACTACGGCGGCCTCGGGCTGGACGAAGAAGTCGGTGACATGGGCTTCGACGCCTTCGTGCGCGCACGCGCTGCCGACCCGGAGCGGCGACCCTTCTTTGCCTGGCTGCACAGCAAGGAGCCCCATCTCCCCTATGCGCCAAGCGAGGCGAATGCCGGACGCTGGCTGAAGGCTCCTCCTGCGACGCCCGGAGTCGACGCGGTCCGACGGCACTACCTGATCCTGCGCGATCCGCCCGCCGACCTCAGCTATGAGCACGCGGGTGCGGTCGCCTTCGTCCCCGGCGACGCCGAGGCGATCCGCGCCCTCTACGACGAGACCGTGCGGGACGCGGACGACCACCTGGGTCGTGCCTTCGCGGCCCTGCGCGAGACGGCCCTCCTCGACGAGACGATCGTGGTCGTCTCGGCGGACCACGGAGAGGAGCTCCTCGAGCACGGCTGGGTGGGCCACGCGTCGACGGGCTACGACGGCAAGCTCACCGACGAGCTGGTGCGGATCCCTCTCGTGGTCCGGGTCCCCGGTCTGGGAGGCGGCCGCAGTGACGCCCTGGCGTCGGGGATCGACCTGATGCCGAGCCTCTTCGAGTGGCTCGGTGTCCCATCGACCCGTCAGCAGCCGGCCATGCAGGGTGTGTCCCTCGTTCCCCTGACGGATGGCCGGGCCGGCGAAGTGCGACACCACGCCTTCCTACAGACCACCCGGAAGGGCTGGACCACCCCGAGAGGGCAGATGCAGCGGCGGGTCACCGCGCTGCGGACGGGCGATCGCAAGCTCATCTGGATCCCCGCCGAGGGGGGGAGGCCGGCCCGGCGAGAGGCCTACGACCTCGTCGCCGACCCGGGCGAGCAGGTCGACCTCTACGCGTCGGAGCCGGAACGTTTCGCCGATCTGGAAGAGGCCCGTCGTCGCTGGGATGGCGACAACCTCCGCACCGCTTCCGCCCTGGTCCTCGGGGCGGGCAGGGGCCGTGCATCGGAGCAGGCCGAGGCCATCGCCGGCGGCGACCTGCTCGCCGCATTGCACGCCTACCGGCGGCTCCTGCTCCTCGAGAAGACCTGGGGGTTGGAGGAGCAGCCCTTCTTCCTGGACGAGGAGCTGGGTGCTCCCTGGCGCGCCCTGCGCCGCGAGGCAGGCGCTTCCTTCGCTCATGCCGTCGACTGCGAGGCACAGGGCCTCCCGCTCACCTGCTCGAGGGGCGCCGGCCCCCAGTAGCCCCGCTCGTGGGCTCTCGGGCTAGAGCTGGAATTGGCGCATCCGCTCGCGCAGGGCCTCTGCGCGGCGGAGCAGGCCCCGCATGGCCTCGCTCATGGTCTTCGCGGTGCGCTCACCCTCCTCGCTGTGGGTGGCGACGTCGCGCAAGGCCTCGGCGCCCGTACGGCAGGCATCCGCCTGTTGGCTGAGCGCCGAGTCGATCTCGCCCATTGCACTCCGCACCTGCTCCACCTCTCCGCTGATCCGTTCCACGGCCAGGGCCTGCTCCTCGGAGGTCCGGCGCATCTGGACGGAGGCTTCTTCGCTCTTCGAGTGGCTCTGCACGAGCACGTCAGCGTTCTGCTCCTGCTCGCGAGTGGCCGCGCCGATCCGCTCCACGTCACTGCGGAGGGTCTCCATCTCGGTGGCCGTACTGGTCGTGGTTCGGGCCTGCATCTGCACCTCTTCCACGATCCGGCTCATCCGTTCTCCGCTCTGTCGCGCGGCCTCCGTGATGTCATCGAGGAGCTCCCCCGACTGGGCGGAGAGCTCCATCCCCTCGTCGACCCGCAGCGCGTTGTTCTCGACGGCCTCCACCAGGTGATGGGTCTCTTGCCGAATGCCCTCGATGAGCTCCGAGACCTCGCCCGTGTGGACCTGGACCCGGCCAGCAAGCTGCCGGATCTGGGAGGCCACGATCGCGAACCCGCCCCCCGACTCTCCGGCCTGCGCGGCGATGATCGCGGCGTTCAGTCCGAGCAAGCGCGTCTCATCGGCGACCTCCCCAATCACCGACACGACGTTGTCGATGTGCTGCGTGCGCTTCTCGAGCTTGCGCACGGACTCGACCGCAAGGCTCGTGGACTCTCGGATGGTCTGCATTCCGCGGGTGGTCCCGCGAACCTGTGCCCGGCCCTTCTCGGCGATCTCGTGGACCCGGGTGGAGAGCCCGCTCGTGTCTTCTGCCTCTCCGCCCACGCTGCGTGCCGACTCGGCCAGGGCCTCGACCGAGGAGGTCAGCTCGTCCGCGACCGAGCGCAGGGCTTCGGTGCTCCGTGCGGTCTGGCCCAAGCTCTCGCCCGAGCTCTGGAGCGACTGGGAGGAGGCTTCGACCTGCTGGGTCAAGGCTCCCGCCGTCTCCCGCAGCTGGGACGCACTGGCTTGCAGCTCGACCGACGAGCTGGCTGACTCGTCCATCGCCAGGCGCACCTCGGTCGCGCTCGCCGAGATCTCGCCCGACTTCTCCTGGATGCGGTCGAGCCGTTCGCTCGCGTCGGCCAGACGAGTCTGTTGCGCCTGCGCGCCGGTGGCCACCTGCTCGGCCGACTCCGCCATGTCCGCCGAGGCGCTCTCCAATTCGTCGGCCGCCTCGGCCGCGGCTCCCAGGGTGGTGCGCAATGCGCTCCCCATCACGTCCAGCGAGCGGGCCAGGTCGCCGAGCTCGTCCTCGGACTCGACGGTGACCCGCACCCGAAGGTCGCCGCCCGCGATGCGCCGGGCCTGCTCCTGGAGGCGTGCGGTGGTCTCGCCGAGCTCGGCTCCGACCAGCCGACCGACCGCGATCGCGAGGATCGTGGCGATCGCAACCCATCCGAAGAAGAGTGCCTGGGTGGTCCACGCCATCGGCATCAGCCGTGCGTCGGAGGCCGACACGACCAGCACCTGATCCGCGATCCCCGGCAGTGGCGCCCAGGCAAAGGCGTGGGGTGTGTCGACGCCCAGGCTGGAGCCCGCGCTCCCGGCACCCGCGAGGACGACCTCCCACTCGGCCTGCAGCAGGATTCCCTCCAGGCCGACTGAGGCGATGTCCTGCGTCAGCTCCACGACACGGACCGATTCGACGGTCGCAGCGTAGAAGGCCCGCACCTCGGAGATCGCCTCCTCGACCGGCTGGCCCTTCTCGATGCGGGAGAGGATCTGGGTGATGCAATCGGTCTGCACCCTCGCGATCAATCCGGCGGCCGAGCGCGCGGCCTGCACCTGGCTCATCCCGACGCTCATCACGACGGCGGCGCCCACCAGCGAGACGGTGGCCGACGTCAGGCGGCTGGAGATCGAGAAGCTGGGTGCCAGCTCGGCCCGCCGGATCGGGTCCGCGATCTGCTCGGCCAGGATCTCGCGAACCAACCGGACGTCTCGCCTGAGCTTCACGTAGCCGAACACCTGGGTGACGCAGGCCGTACCGAGCAAGGCCGCGAACATCACACCGATCGAGAAGCGGGAGTTCTCTTCGAACCAGAGCTGGCCGATGCAGATGCCCGCTCCACAGAGGATCCACATGGAGAGGGAAGCGAGAGTGATCTGCACCGGCAGCTGGAGGATGGAGCGGAAGGCCGCGTCGCGTACCTCCTCCGAGATCAACCCACCCGCGTTGTGCTGGTCGATCCATCTGGACACCGGCCGGCTGATGCGGCGGTAGGCGATGAAGGCAGCGGGTGAGACGGTGCCGATCAGGACCACGACGCTCCAGAGCAGGGCCTCCACCTGGCCCTCGGAGAGCCGGAAGTTCGGCAGCACGTAGAGCACGAGCAACGCGGCCGTCGCGATCGACGACACGATGGTGTGCATCGAGACGCGAAGCTCGAATTCCCGACCGGTCGGAAGTGTGCTGGCCACCTGATCCCCTGGCTGCAAGAGCCCACGTGGGAATCGGTCGATCCCCGGTCTGGCCAGAGGGGAATTCCCGGCATTCGTACCAGAACGAATCCGAGGAGGTCGGGCTCGTCCAGAGGGCTCAGTGCCGCGGGGGTACGGACCCAATCTGGAGCGCTGCGAGCTCGATGACGACCACCGGGATCTCGCGGCGGGTCTTGTCCTGGTAGGCCAGGTAGCGCGGGTGCTCCTCGGTGATCTCGCGCCAGAGGCGGGTTCGCTCCTCCCCGGCTGCACGCCGGGCGCTCCCCTTCCCGCTCGCCTGCTTCAGTCGCACCTTCACCTCGGGATCCTCGTCGAGGTTGCGGCACCAGTCCGGGTCCCGCTCGTTGCCACCGAAGGAAGCCAGCAACACCAGTCGCTCGCCCGGGTGCTGCGAGTCGTGGAAGTAGGGAAGGGGTTGCGTGCGCGGAAGTCCGCTCCGCCGGCCGCGCACGGTCAGCAGCAGGACGTCGAGCCCATCGACCCGGCCACCGATCCGCCCTCCGGTCCTGCGGAAGAGCCATGTGTGGAAGCGCCCGATGCGTTTCATGGTCCGCACGCTCGGGACCCAGCGTATGTAGAAGCGAGCCGCCAACCCATCCCCGTGGCAATGTCCTGGCGCTCCATAGCGACCGAACTGCGGCTGGACGTTAGAGGCCCTTGGCTCGCGGGCCTCGCATTCAGCCGGAAGCACCGCATTCAACCGGGAGAATGGGCGCTTCTCATGGCGTGGAGGGTCGGAGGAAGATCGGAGAGGACCAGGCCCGCTCCTGGACGGGCGAAAGGCAGTCCGGGTCCTCCGCGTCCTCGCCGCATAGCTCCGCTGCGAGGCAGCGGCCCCTCTCGTCCCGTTCGCAACGCACGGGATCGGCCGCGATCGCAGGCGTCTCCTCCTGCAGGGCTCGCACGTAGTAGGCGACCTCGCGCCCCTGACCGAGGTAGTCCGGATCCTCGAAGTGGACTTCGCAGGAGGGGCTTGCGGCGGGGCAGGGCAGGCTCCGCCAGGGATCCTCGATGAGAGGCTCTCTCGGCTCTGCCGGATTCCGTTGGGGCCGGATGCGCACGACCTCGATACCCGCGATGTTCCAGCGCTCGTCCCCCGGGTAATGGCACTCCCCGGCGCACAGGAGCTCGAGCCGCTCCGGAGAGAGCGCGGCCTTCACTTCGGCTGGGCAGCCTGGCCGTTGCTTGCGCGCGCCGGTGGCCGTGACCCGGAAGCGCGGCGTTTCGTTCCATTCGAGCTCGCTGCCCATGGGGGCCGGCCCCTCGCCGCGCAGCAGCTCGAAGCCCAGCGGGATGCGCGGACCCGAGGTGCCATAGACCCTGCGGCTCGTGAGGGCATCCCAGATCGCATCGCGGGTGCGCCCCTCTGCGATGGCGGCGACCAGGCCGCCCGTCACGTAGAAGGAGCCATTGCGTTCGACGTAGCGGCGGTCGGTGAGGGGGACCTCGTCCAGTACGACGGCGCGCGATTCGGGGACCGGCTCTTCGCTGGTGCCGAGGAAGCCCGAGAGCTTTCCCATCGCGTCGGTCATGCGTCCTCGCGCGAACTCCTTGTAACCGTTGCCCGGCCTCGCCTTGTGCGTGTCGCTCGAGCCGATGAAGCCGAACCGGAATCGGCGGCCGCTGCCGTCGAGGCTGGCCGCGACCAGGGCCGCCTGGGCCGAGCCCGTGGGCCGATGGCTGTATGCCGAGAGAGGGCAGTCCCGGCACTGGCCGCAGTCCCGCCAATCTGCCGGAGTCACGCCGGAGATGGTGGTGTGGCCTGCCGCGCCCGCGTCGAGGAAGTGCCGGCGAGCCGTCGACTCGAGCTCGCTGCAGTCGTCTCCTCCCGACGCCTCGCAGCGCTCCCGCACGACCTCACCCGCCCGCCAGCAGCAGGGTGTGAAGGCCGGGGTCGGCGGGCTGCAGGCTGTCTTGCCCGCCGCGTCCCGCGCGACCTCGCGGCAGCTCCGGTACTCCTCGGCGCTGCCATGGCCCGAGTAGATCTCGAAGAGGTTCTGACGAACCGGGTCGTGCAGCTCGCGCGTGAGCTGACGGCCGATCTCCGTCTCCGCGGGCGTCATCAGGCCCCAGCTGGTGCCATGGGGGATCACCAGGGAGGGGAAGGCCCACTGGTCCAGCTTCTCGAAGAGCTCCGCGGGGTCGGCCGCCACCTCCATGCAGTCGGGGGGAAGCTCCCGGACATCCACGCCCTTCGCGCAGCGAGGCACCGCGGCCACCTCTTCGTAGCGGTACTCCCAGTCCGGGTAGTAGTCCCGGTGGGCGAAGTCGACGATCGGAAGGAGCCAGCGGGCCACCCTGGGGATCGGGCTGGCCTGGAACTCGTCTCGCGGCGCACTGATCGGCCGCGTCGGGGTGGCATCGTCCGCCGTGTCTCGCAGCACCACGTTCTTGTGACCGAAGTGCGTCTCGGCCTCGGTCCCGACCTGGGTCCATTCCCAACCGAGGAAGGTCACCAGGTCTGGACGGGCAGGATCGGTCACCGCGTTGCAATCGCGCACCGCCCGGCGGGTCTCGGCCCAGTGTCGAGGGGTGAGCCCCTCCGCGTGGTCGTTGATGCTCCAGAAGTCGAGGCCGGAGCAGTAGCGGGCGAAGTCGCAGGCATCGGCCGGCGGGTGGGTCCCCTCGCCGCCGATGACCGGCAGGTTCACGGCCCAGGCGTCCATCGAGAAGTGGGTGTGGGTATGGAGGTCCCCGAAGAGCACCTGGGGGCCACTCTCCGGCTCGGGCGCGGCGCGTGCGACAGCCGTGGGTGACCCCGGTCCCAGATGCTCGCCGCCGCAGCCGATGAGCCCCATCGCCCCGGCCAGCGGGACTGCGAGCCGGCGCAAGGTCGCGAGGAACGTCGTAGAGGTCATCGCCGCCGAGCAGCATAATGCGCGAGCTGCAGCTCGGCGACGACGACCCCTGGTCCTTCCACGCCTGGGCGGGCCTTGGCCCTACCGGGACAGGGTCCGGTACCCAGGCGAAGGAAGGGCCGGAAGGCGTCTGCGGCCCCAAGCGCCCGGCGCTACCCCACCGAGGCTGGGCGAGCTGGTCACTTCGGGAAAGGTCACGACGACGGCGGGCCTCTCAGCATCGGGGCACCCGGCGCCTCGGGCCCGCATGGAGCCGCACGAATTCCATCGAACCCGTACCTCCCCACCCGCGGCTCCGATCACCCGTCGACGCTGTTATGCACTCGGCAAGTGGAACGGGCAAACCAGTTCGGCTCAGGAACCGGGAGCGGGTGCTGGGCCAGCGCTCGCGCGGGCCGAGAAGGCGGGGCGGGTCAGTCTTCGCCTTCGGCGAATCGCAAGATCAGGGCGCTCAGGTCACGCACCACCTTCTGCTGCGCGCTGGTGTCCTCGAGGCCCAGATCGCCAGGGGCTTCGACGCCGCCCCGGAAGGCCGCAGCGATGATCGGCAGACCGTCCTCGACCCGCTCTTCGATCCTCTTCCAATCGAGCTCCGGGAACCGCTCGGTGGCGACTGCGAAGGCGCGCGCCTTGATCTGGCTGTCGAGCCAACGGCGGCGGGCGAGCAGCTTCTCATCGCTCTCCGCAGCCAGGCCGAGGGCCTGGTCCAGCCGCCGTTCGCGCCGGAAGAGGAGCTGCAGGGTCTCGATGGCCCGTTTGACGAAGCCGGCGAAGTCCTCCCCCGGTAGCGGGGCCCGCAGGGCGTCGATCCGGTCGAAGACCCGCTCACAGAGGCGATCCAGGAGGGAGTGCAGCAGGGCGCTCTTGTCCGGGAAACGCGCGTAGAACGAGCTCGGAGAGGTTTCGGCACGCTCGCAGATATCCCGCACGGGGATGTCGACGGCCCCTCGCTCGTAGAGCAGGGCCTCTGCTGCAGCCAGGATCCGCGCCAGGGTCTGCTCACTGCGCTGCTGCTTGGGTCGCCGAACGTGCCGGGCCATGCAGGGCTCCTCGAGTGCCTCACAACCTGAATGGCACTACCGCCGAGCCGAGTCAAGTACATTGCACTCGCATTGGTGAGTCTCCGGCCTCGGCTACGCGCAAGAGAGCCTGCAAGCGGGCGGGTGCGCTTCGCCCGGAGCGCGAACGCGAATCGCCTCGAGGGAGCGCAGCAGCGTCCGCCAGATTTCGTCGCCCCCCTCGCGGAATGCAAGGGTCGGATCGCCTTCGATGACGTACCAGTCGCCGCGTCGGATCTCGTGCTCGAGCTGTCCGGGTGCCCAGCCCGCATGACCGATGAAGCTGCGGAAGCGCTCGCTCGGTACACCTCGCTCCACGACCTCGTGGAGGGCCTCGGCGCTCCGGCCGACGTGCAGGTCGCCGACGAGGGGGCTGCTGTCGACCGGCGGTTTCTCCGTGCGCACGAGAAAGAGCAGGCCCCGGGGCTCGACGGGCCCCCCGAGATGGACGCGATCCTCTCGCCCGGCCAGCGCTGCGGATTCCGGAAAGAGCTCACGCAGTGCGAGCCCGGTGGGCCGATTGACGATCAGGCCTGCAGCTCCCCCGGCGTTGGCTTCGAGGACCAGTACCACCGAGCGGCCGAAGACCGGTCCACGTACCTGACGCTTGGCGACCAGGTAACGGCCTGCCGCCGGGATCTGGCGCTCCTCACCGGCAAGGCGTTGCAGCTCGGGCGGCGCCGTCGCCACCGCGGTCCCGGCCGAGACCGCCAGCACCGCGGTCCCGGCCGAGACCGCCAGCACCGCGAGGCAGGTGAGGTTCACCAGGCGGCATCGGCCCCCTCCCTTGGGATCGGTGCGGCTCCCGGGCGCCATGTCCCCAAAGCTACCATGCCCCCGCCTGCGGTACGCTCGTAGGCCCGGAGGGCCCCATGCTCGAGCTCTACCACCACTTCCTCTCGACCTGTTCGCAGAAGGTCCGCCTCGTGCTGGCCGAGAAAGGGCTCGACTACGAGTCCCATTGGATCGATCTGATCCAGGGCGAGCAGCACGCGCCAGCCTACGTGAAGCTGAACCCCAACCACGTGGTGCCCACCCTGGTTCACGACGGGCACGTGCTGATCGAGTCGACCCTGATCAACGAGTACCTGGACGAGGTCTTTGCGGAGCCCTCGCTCGTGCCCTCCGACCCCTTGAGCCGACACGCCATGCGCCTCTGGACCAAGCGCGTGGACAGCCAGGTGCATCCCTGCGCGGGCGTGATCACCTTCGGGATCGGCACGCGCCCGATGATCCTGCAACGCACGCCCGAGGAGATCGAGCTGTCGGTCCAGGCGATCCCGGACCCGGCCCGCCGGGAGGCCCGACGCTCGGTGATCGAGCACGGCATCAAGGCGCCCGAGATGCAGGGCGCAATCCGCACCTTCGTCTCGATGCTGGACGACATGGAGGAGGCGCTGGCGGGCCGTGCCTTCCTGGTCAGCGACGATTTCAGTCTGGCCGACGCCTGTCTCCTGCCCTACGTCCTGCGCCTCGATCACCTCGCCATGAGGCCGCTCATCGAGGCGCGGCTCCGGGTGGCGGCCTGGTTCGAGCGGATCCAGAGGCGCGACTCCTATGAGGTCGCCGTCTCCGAGTTCGTGCCCGAGCCCCTCGTGCAGAGCTTCCGCCGGCATGGCGAGGAGGTCTTCGGCGAGGTCCAGGCGATGCTCGCCGACTGATCCGAGGGGCCGCCGGCGGGCGAAATCAACAGCGTTGAAGTAATCTTGGACCATGGCAGCCAGGCACGCCCGAAAGCCCCGCGCGGGGCGAGGCCAGTCCAAGGACCTGGACCGGGACAAGATCGTGGCAGCCGCCCTTGGGTTGGCCCGGGCGGGCGGGGAGGGCGCCCTCTCGATGCGCCGCGTGGCCGCGGCCCTGGGCGTCGACCCGGCTGCCCTCTACTGGCACTTCCGCAACAAGGACGAGCTGTTGGACGAGGTCGCGGCCGCCGCCGCCGAAGCCGCGGAGCTGCCCGTGCCGAAGGGTGGCGACTGGCGGAAGCGGGTCCTGGCCCTGTGTCGCGCGATCCGCGAGCAGCTCCGGACCCACCCGGAGCTGGCCTTGCACGGTCAGTCCCCGTGGACGACCCCTTTCAACGCGAGGGCCCTGGGCCTCCTCGCCGGGCTGGTCGCCGAGACGGGCCTGCGCGGCTCGGAGCTTCTCTTCGCCGCCCAGGGGCTGTTGCACGAGGTGACGGCCATCGCCCAGAGCGAAGTCCTGGGGACGGGCCGATCCTCCGACAAGGTCCGCCGCTTCTTGCACATCGCGAGCGAGCAGCTGCCCGAGGACCTGCGCTCCGACTGGCAAGCCCTGTCCCGGATTCCCGCACGCTTCGACGCCTACTTCGAGTTCGCGGTGGCCGCGTATCTCGACGGCGTTGCCCAACGCGCCCGAGCCGGTTGAGACCGGTGAGCGCCCGTCCCACACTTGGAACTCGCACCAGGAGGCCCCCATGCCCAGCGTCATCAAGCTCGGAATCAAGCGCCCGGCCACCCATCCCTTGCTGCCCGATCCCGATCCCCGCGAGGTGCACTACACGATGATCTCCGTCGACGATCACGTGATGGAGCCGAAGCACACCTTCGAGGGGCGCATGCCCAGCAAGTTCGAAGCGCGGGCGCCGCGCGTCGAGGAGACCGAGGAAGGCCACGAGGTCTGGGTGATCGATGACACGCCCTACTTCCAGGTCGGCTTCATGTGCGTCGCGGGCCGCCCCAAGGAGGACTACCGGGTCGAGCCTGCACGCTACGACGAGCTGCGCCCGGGCTGCTTCGACGTCAAGCACCGCATCAAGGACATGGACATCAACGGCATCTGGGCTTCGGTGAACTTCCCCTCGGGCGTCACCGGCTTCGGCGGCACCCTCTTCTCCGAGTTCGAGGACCAGGAGTTCGGGCTGGCCTGCGTGCGCGCCTGGAACGACTGGCTCTTCGAGGAATGGCACAGTGCCTACCCGGATCGCATCGTGCCCCTCGGCATCACCTACCTGGCCGATCCGGAGAAGGGAGCCGAGGAGATCCGACGCAACGCCAAGCGCGGCTTCACCGCGGTGACGATGCCAGAGCAGCCCCACCGCCAGGGCCTGCCCTCGGTGTTCATGCCGCACTGGGAGCCGATCATCCGCGCCTGTGCCGAGACCGACACCGTGGTGAACCTGCACGTGGGCTCCTCGGGCTTCGCCTCGATGCCTGAGGGAGCCCCGATGATGGAGCTGGGTGCAACCCAGTTCGGGCCGATGGCACTCTGCTCCGCGGCCGAGTGGCTGTGGAGCGGCTGGCCCGCCAAGTACCCGGAGCTGAAGATTGCGATGAGCGAGGGCGGCATCGGCTGGGTCGCCGCACTGGTCGATCGTCTCAACAACATCATGGCGCGCTCGGGCTACGGCGCCGGCTGGCCGGACCCGAAGATCAGCCCCGCGGATGCACTGCGCCGCAACTTCTGGTTCTGCATGATCGACGACCCGTCGACGATCGTGACCCTCCCGACGGTCGGCATCGAGAACGTCCTCTGCGAGTCCGACTATCCCCACGGCGACGGCACCTGGCCCGACACGCAGGAGGTCACCTTCCGGATGCTCGACGGCCTGCCCGACGACGTCATCCGCAAGGTCACCCACGAGAACGCCGCCAAGCTGTACCGGCACCCGCTGCCGGAGAACTGTCTCCCCTAGGCGGCAGAACGCGGGGACTTTCTTTCTGTACTCGCCCATCCGGGTGGCTCGGCTCGGTTGGGGGCCGCTTCGCTTCTTTCTTTGACGCGCGGCGGGGCGGAGTTCATTCCTCAGAATGGCTCGGCCGGGACAGGGTGGCCCGCGCAGCGGCGTGGACGCAGTGTCGCCTCCGCGGCTTTCGCCGCAGGCGACCTTGCTGACGACGGCCAGGTAGCCTGCCTGCGCTTTATTTCCTCGGAACGAACCCCGCCCCGCCACGCTCTTTCGAGGTCGAACTCGAACTCGGTGCTG
>NYZB01000083.1 GCA_002687015.1 Deltaproteobacteria bacterium | reverse complement strand
CGCTACGGGTGCCCGCCGCCCCGCGATCAGCTCCCAGGTTGAACTCAACCTCGCTAGAGCGCGGCGGGGCGGGGTTCGTTCCGAGGAAATAATGCGCAGGCAGGCGACCTGGCCGTCGTCAGCAAGGTCGCCTGCGGCGTAGCCGCGTAGGCGACACGCTGTCCACGCCGCTGCGCGGGCCACCCTGTCCCGGCCGAGCCATTCTGAGGAATGAACCCCGCCCCGCCGCGCGTCATACAAAGAAGCGAAGCGGCCCCCGCAGCAGCCGCGCAACCCGGCGGCTGCATCCGGAAGAATGGCCCCGTCGTGAAGGGCGCAGGCTAGTCGGGTTTCGAGAGGCCGTGTCGGTCCATCTTGATCTTCAGGAGCCGTCGCGTGATGCCGAGTGCGTCGGCGGCGCGGGTCTGGTTCCAGTCGTTGCGCTCGAGGGCGTCGAGCAGGAGATCCTGCTCGAAGGTCGCGACGGTCTCTTCGAAGGAGGCCTGCTTCGAGCGCAGGCCGTCGCGCAGCGCCTCCGTGCGCTGGCCTCGCATCAGTGTCTCGGGCAGATCGACGAGCTCCAACACCTCGCCCTCGGCCAGGGTCACCGCCCGCTCGATCACGTTCTCGAGCTCGCGGACGTTGCCCGGCCAGCCGTGTCGCTCGAGGGCGAGCTGGGCATCGCGGGCCATGCGCACCGGGCCCTGGCCGAGCCGCTCGCGAGCGCGCTTCAGGAAGCGCTCGGCCAGTAGCTTCACGTCCTCGCGGCGCTCGCGCAGGGGTGGGAGCTCGAGCGGGACGACGTGGACGCGGTAGTAGAGGTCTTCGCGAAAGCGACCCTCGCGCACCTCGCGCTCCAGGTTGCGATTCGTGGCGGCCACGATGCGCGCATCGACCTCGATCGGGCGGTTTCCACCGACCCGCTCGATCACCCGCTCCTGGAGGGCCCGCAGCAGCTTGGCCTGTGGGCCCGGTGCCAGCTCGCCGATCTCGTCCAGGAAGAGGGTCCCGCCGCCGGCCGCCTCGAACTTGCCGATGCGCCGCTCTCGCGCATCGGTGAAGGCACCTCGCTCGTGGCCGAAGAGCTCGCTCTCCATCAAGGTGTCCGGGATCGCGGCGCAGTTCACCGGCACGAAGGCGCCACCGCTGCTCGGGGAGAGATCGTGGATCGCCCGCGCTGCGAGCTCCTTGCCCGTGCCGCTCTCGCCGCGGATCAGCACCGTGGCGGGAGAGCGCGCCAGCCGCTCGATGGTTCGGAAGACCTCGCGCATCGCCTCGCTTCGGCCGACCAGGGCCCCGATGTGGGTGCGCTCCTCGAGCTCGTCGGTCAGCCGCACCACCTCTCGCTGCAGGGCCCGATGTTGGAGCAGCTGGCGGACCTTGATGCGAAGCGCGTCGATCTCGTAGGGCTTGGTCACGTAGTCCGCTGCGCCGAGCTTCATCGCCTCGACCGCCGTGTTCACGGTCTTCGTGGCGGTCAGGACGATCACGGGCGGGGCGTCACCCTGCTCCTGAAGCTCCTCCAGGAAGGCGAGGCCGTTCTTGCCGGGCATCACCAGGTCGAGCAGCACCAGATCCATCGGCAGCTCGGCCATCGCGCGCAGGCCCGCGTCGGCCCCATCGGCGGTGACCACCTCGCACTCCTGCTTGAGCAGCATGCGCAGGGATTCGCGCACGCCGGTCTCGTCGTCGACGACCAGGACCCGGGCCATGGAGCGAACCTAGCGGGCGACAGCGAAGCTGCCGGCCGGGCGTTCCAGCCTAGGCCGCGGGGAGGTCGATCAGGGCCACGGTCTCGCCCGCGCTTCCGGCATCGATGGAGAGGTTTCCACCCGTCGACGTCAGTGCACTCTTCGCCAGCCAGAGGTCCAGTGAATGGCGGGCCGGGCTCAGGTCGGGGCGATCGCCTTCGGCGGCTGCCCTGCCGTCGTGGAAACGGAACAGGATGCGCAGGGCGGGCTGGCCATTCGGCAGGGAGTGGTGGTGGGAGGCGATGTAGAGATCCGCGCGCTCCGAATCGCCGCCCAGGGCCAGGGCCAGCAGGCACTCGAAGAGGAAGGCCAGGCTCTCCTCGTGGCCGATCGCATGGGGCTGCTCGGTCTCGAGCTCGCGCAGCACGAGGAGACGTCGGCGCTGGATCTCGCCCCGTCGCTCCTCGAGCATGCGGTCGAGCAGCTCGGTCACGTTCACCGGCTTGCGGTCGCCCCGGCCCAGCTCCGAGAAGTGGGCCAGGCGGGCCAGGCGCTCGTCGATCTTGCAGAGGTCATCCTGCACGTGGTCCCGGAAGCTGGTGCGGAAGTCCGGGTCCGCGAAGCGCTCGGGTAGGAGCTCGGCAAAGGTGCGCATCGAGACCAGCGGGTTGCGCAGCTCGTGGGCCAGGGCGGCGGCCAGCTGCACGACCGAGGGCTCTTCGACGCCCGGCTCTTCGGCCGGCGCGGCGGGCGAGACCGGAGCGGGCTCCACGACCCGATCGATCGGGGCCGAAGTGGCTGGAGCAGCCGTCTCGCGGGGAGCGGAGCCGGCCAGCGGCAGGGTCCGGCTGGCGTCGAGCTCGACCACGTCGCCCTCTGCGCTGGCGAGCATGCGCAGCACCGTCGACTCGAGCTCGCGAAGATTGCCGGGCCAGGGGCGGCCCTCGAGCTCAGCGAGGGCCGCGTCGGAGAAGCGGCGCACCAGCCCGCGTGCCTGGCACCACTGCTCGGTCGTCGCCGCGACGAAGCCGGCGATCGCCTCTCGCCGGTCGCGCAAGGGCGGGAGATGGACCTCGAGGGCGGCGAGACCGTCCGCAAGCTCGGGAAGCAGGGCGCCCTGCTCGGAGACCAGCACCATCCAGTGCACGGCCTCCGGGGGGTAGGGCGCCTCGGGGACGCCGAGCTCGATCCAGCCGAGCAGCTCGCGCTGGAGCGAGGCCGGGACCTGGTCCAGCCCATCGAGACACGCCGTGAGCTCTCGGACGTCGCCTCCCCGGCGGAGCCGAGCCGCCAGCTCCTCGGGTCGGGTCGCGGCTTCACAGGGCACGTGCAGGAATCGCTCGCCGCCTGCCAGCAGGTGGGCCGCGCGGGCAAAGAGCAGTCGTCCGGTGCCGGGCTCGCCACGGATGATCAGCCCGCGCCCGGCCAGCTCGACCTGGCGGGTGTCCGGCAGCGGCAGGTCCTGGAAGTAGCGGGCGAAGCGACTGGCGACGGCCTCTCGCTGACGCCGCTCCGGGAGGGTCTCCTCGGGTTCCGCCGCCGTGGCCCGGCGCAGGGCGGCGCGAAGGGCCGGAGGGTCGGGCGGAAACGCCAGATGCAGGGCCTCGAGGCCCCTGAAGCGCTCGCGCAGCTCCGCCTCCCCGATCGAGGCCTCGCGGACCAGCACCCAGCGAGCTCCTGGATGCCGGGACGCGTGCCGGTGGGCGAAAGCCAGGGCGACGGTCGGATCGGTCACGGCCAGCACGATGGCCTCCGGCGCCGCGGCCTCCCGAAAGATCGGGTCTTCGGGCGAGCCGCACAGGACTTCCTCGCGATCGGCCAGCCGGGCCAGGAAGCGCTGGATGCGCGGATCTACGTGGACGATCCAGATCAAGGAAGCCTCGCGTGCAGAGGAGCCGGTGCAGGAGCAGACGAACCCGGAAGAAAAAGGGGCAATCTGCGTGCCAAAGCCTGGGGAGTTCCCGGTGTGCGGCAAGAAATGTCGCACTTACCTGGAATTGCAGGATAAATTCTCCTTCCCCCAGGCGGTCAGGGATCTTCCTGGGAGGAACCGGCAGCACCCAGGCGGGGTCCCGAGTGGAAAAGGTTTTCCACCTGTGACCGGAAGTTCACACGGCCGCGGAGTTCGTGAGGGCTCCGGCGAGGGCTAGAGTCTTCCATCGGGTTGGGAGAATGGGGTGGGCATGCTCGAAGGGACAGCTCCGGGATCCGTCCAGGGCGAAGGCCCGCGGATCCGGCTGCGCAACTGGTTCGACTCGCCCTACGACGATGCCATCGCCGCGGCGCGCACCTGCTACTCGCCGCGGGTGATTCGCCCCGATGAGGTCACGGCGGGCCAGCGCAAGCGCATCGGTCCCCTCACCTACGAGGGTGGACACCACACGGTGTACACCCATGCCACCTTCGAGTTCGAGCTGTCGGGAATCTCCCGCCATCTGGTGTGGACCCTGCTGCACTCCTTTCCCTTCTACAACACGGAGCAGCAGAGCCAGCGCTACGTGAAGCTCGACGAGGTCAGGGCGCACCTGCCGGCCGCCCTCGAGGGCGAGGCCCGGTCGGTCTACGAGAGCGCGGTCGTCGACGCCTGGCGTGCGTATGCCGAGCTGACCCACGGCCTGACGCCGATCACGATGGGCATCCTGTCGGATCTGTGGCGGCTCCCCGAGCGCGCGAAGAAGGCCTTCGGCAAGAACGTGGCGCGCGAGGCCGAGAAGAAGGCGATCGAGACGGCCCGCTATGTGATCCCGATCGCCTGCCACACGGCGATGGTCTACACGGTCACCGGCATCACCCTGCATCGGCTGCACCGCATGGCCGCGGCCTGCGACGCGCCGACCGAAGCGCGCGAGGTCGTGGGCCGCATGGTGGCCGAGGTCAAGAAGCTGGACCCGGCCTTCTTCGACGAGATCGGCGAAGAGCCGATCCCCGAGGAGGAGGTCGTCGAGTTCGGCATGTCGACGGCGGGCGCGGCGGACGGCGCCGCCCTCGAGGCCTTCGACAAGTCGCTCAGCGGACGGAGGGCCCGGCTGGTCGACTGGGGAGCCCGCGCCCCCCAGGTGGTGGCCGATGCCGTGCGGAGCGTGCTCGGGCGCCCGGGGCTCGACGACGCGGAGGCGATCGCGCTGGTCCTCGATCCGGCGCGGAACCGCTATCGCCTCGACACCATGAACGTCTCCGCGCACTCGCCCCTGATGCGGACCCTCTCCCACGCCCACTACACCTTCCGCAAGAAGCTCTCGCACACCGCCGACTCCCAGGACCAGCGCCACCGCATGGTGCCCGGCTCGCGGCCGCTGCTCACCCGCACCGTGCCCGACTACCCGGACGTCGTGGAGCCCGAGCTGATCGCTTCGGATCCGACCTGCCACGGGCTCTTCCGGGAGAGTGTCGGAGCCGCGTGGGAGGCGAGGCGGCGCCTCCTCGAGCTGGGCGTCTCGCCCGAGCACGCGCTCTATGTGCTCCCGAACGCTCTGGCGCTGCGCTTCGAGGAATCGGGGAGCCTCTTGCACCTGGTCCACAAGTGGACGATGCGCACCTGCATGAACGCCCAGCGCGAGATCTTCGAGGCCTCGATGGACGAGATCGGCCAGGTGCAGAAGGTCCACCCGGAGCTGATGAAGCACGTCGGTCCGCCCTGCTCGGTGCGCACCGGGCTCGCGCGACCGCGTTGTACCGAGGGCAGCCACTTCTGCGGCGTGCCGGTCTGGACGAGTTTCCCCGACATCGAGCGGAGCATCTGATGACCCCCCTTTCCT
Organism: Deltaproteobacteria bacterium; assembly: GCA_002687015.1. GTDB lineage: Bacteria > Myxococcota_A > UBA9160 > UBA9160 > UBA6930. The sequence goes on along the minus strand of NYZB01000083.1, from coordinate 3,382 downwards.
CCCGCCTGTCCGTCCTCGCACTCACCTCCCTGCTGGCGCTGGCCGTTGCGGCGCCCGGCCAGGCGGTGCTTCCCGACATGGTGGGCACCTGGCACGTGCTGGTGCACTACAAGGACAAGGGGACGGTGAATGCCGATACCGAGCGCTGGGAAGACCGTATCTGGGAGTTCAAGATGGAGGGCAGCCGGCTGGTCTGGATCGACTACCCCATCGTCGTCTTCGAGGATCAGAGCGGCCGCTTCGAGAAGTTCGACGGGCGCAACTCACGCTCCCTGCACTACTGGGCGCCGAACGGCAACCAGCGCCGCCAGATCCGGGAGGGCCTGGCCATCAACCAGCGGGGCTCTCGCACCAAGACCCTGCGCGGCTCGGCGGACAAGGGCTGGAGCTCGGCCAAGCGTCGCGGCGGCTACCGCTCCGCGAGCATCGTCACCTTCCAGGAGACCTGGACCATCGAGGAGCGCGGCGGGCTGCCGGCCTTCATCCGCGACGACGTGATGGGCAGCGCCTCCACCGAGTCGATGGAGGGCCGCACCCTCTACGAGACCGAGGCCATCGAGGCGAACGGCGACGTCCTGCGCGGGCGCTTCGATCGGGACGAGGGTATGCGGGCGGGCACCTTCCGCCTGATGCGCTCCGGCGAGGCGTCCTCGGTGGGAAGCTCGGGCAAGACCCTGCGAGATCGCGATGCCGAGGGCGTGACCTTCAACTCGATCCTGGCCGGCCAGCTCAAGAGCCTGCCGGGCGAGCACGGAGAGAACTGGTACCGGGAGAGGGTCGAAGCCGGAACGATCACCGAAGCGGACCGCTTTGCGCTGCGCGCCGCCTTCGAGGAGCGCCTGCAGGAGGGTCTCAGCACCGACGCCGATCGCAACTCCTTCCGGGTCATCGTCCAGAACCTGGCGCTCCGCATGGAGCGGCTCTTCGTCGAAGAGGGCAAGAGCCTCGCCGACCTGCGCAAGATGCTGCGCGAGGGCAAGCTCTCGTTTTGAGCGCACCCGCCGGGAGCTTGCGACCGGCGGCGCCCCACGAGCGGGAGGCGCTCGGCGAGCTCCTGGCCGAGCTCTTCGCGCACCACGACGGCCACCCGCGCTTCGCCCTGGCGCCCGAGGCCGGGGATCTGGGCAGTCTGCTCCGCGACTACCTGGACCATCCGGACGGCCGGGTCTTCGTCGCGGAGACCGACGGGCGGCTGGTGGGTCTGGTCAGCGTCGCGATCGCCCGGCGCTCGGCCCATTTTGCCGAGCAGGCCCGTGGCCACATCGACCACCTGGTCGTCCGGCCCGAAGCGCGCCGGGCCGGGGTGGGGCGCAGCCTGGCCGAGCAGGCGCTGGCCTGGCTCGGCGACCACGGCGTCGCGCGGGTCGAGCTGCAGGTGGACCCGGCCAATCGGGAGGGCCGGGCCTTCTGGGCCGCGCTGGGCTTCGAGCCGGCCATGGACCTGCTCGAGCGCCAGCTCTGAACGGCTGGAAGGCCCCCGGCAACTCGGTACGTTCCCGTAGCCATGGCACCCCCCAAGGACGCATCACTCAATCCCCTCGCCCGCGAGCTGAACGGCCAGCTCGAAGAGGCCGCTCCCGAGATCCTCGCCATGCTCTCGGCGCTCGGGCGCCGGCTCTACTTTCCGAAGGGCATCCTCTCCCAGTCGGCCGAGGCGAAGGCCAAGGGCCATCGCTTCAACGCGACCATCGGCATCGCCACCGAGGGCGGAGAAGCCATGCACCTGCCCTCGGTCCATCGCTATCTGCACGAGGTCGCGCCGAACGACGCCTACACCTACGCGTCGGGAGGCGGACGCGCCGAGCTGCGCGAGCGTTGGAAGGAGAAGCAGGTCGCCGAGAACCCCTCGCTCCGCGACAAGAGCTTCGGGCTTCCGATCGTGACGAGCGCATTGACCCATGGCCTGTCGCTGGTCGGCGATCTCTTCGTCGACCCGGGCGACCGCATCCTCCTGCCCGACAAGCTGTGGGGCAACTACCGGCTCGCCTACGAGGTGAGGCTCGGCGCCGAGATCGTCACCTTCCCCTTCTACTCGGGAGCCGGCTTCGACACGGCCGGCTTCGCGACGGCCCTCGCGCGGGAGGCCGAGGAGCGCGACAAGCTGATCGTGCTGCTCAACTTCCCGAACAACCCGACGGGCTACATGCCGACGGAGGCAGAGGGCCAGGCGATCCAGGAGGCCTTGATCGCCCAGGCGCGCAAGGGCACGAAGCTGGTCGTGGTCCTGGACGACGCCTACTTCGGCCTCTTCTACCACCTCGACGGTCCCTCGATGACCGAGTCGCTCTTCGGACGGCTGACGGGAGTCGAGCCGAACCTCCTGGCCGTGCGCCTCGATGGCGCGACCAAGGAGCTCTTCGTCTGGGGGCTGCGCTGCGGCTTCCTCACCTTCGGCCCGGGCCGCGGAGAGACGGCCGAGAGAGCCTGCGCCGTGCTGGATGCGAAGACACGCGGCGCCGTGCGCGGCGCCATCTCGAACAGTCCGATGCTCTCCCAGACCCTGGTCGAGAAGGCCCTCACCTCCTCGTCCATCGACGAGGAGCGCAAGCAGAAGGCCGAGGTGCTGCGCGCGCGCGCCGAGCTGGTCCACCAGACCGCCAACGCGCCGCGCTTCCGCGAGAGCTGGGAGGTCTACCCCTTCAACAGCGGCTACTTCATGTGCCTCGCCGTGAAGGGCGTGGACGCCGAGCCCCTGCGCGTCCACCTCCTCGACGCCCACGGCACCGGCCTGATCGCCACCGGCAAGAGCGACCTGCGCATCGCCTTCTCCTGCCTCGAGCAGAACGAGATCGAGCCCCTCTTCGAGGTGATCCACCAGGCGATCCAGGAGCTGCGGGAGAGCTAGGGAGAGGATCGGTACGTGCCACCCCCCAACTACCTTCCCGCCCATGATTCCCCACCGCATCGGAGAGATCGACTGGTCGGGCTGGGTCGCGAAGGACACTGCGACCCTCGTCTTCGTGGTCGAGCAGGGGCGGGTGCTGCTCATCCGAAAGAAACGCGGCCTCGGAGCCGGCAAGATCAATGGCCCGGGCGGGCGGGTCGAGGCCGGTGAGACGCCCGAGGCCTGCGCCGTTCGCGAGGTGCAGGAGGAGCTCTGCATCACGCCCCGGGAGATCCGCAAGGGCGGGGAGCACCGCTTCCAGTTCCTGGACGGCTACTCGATCCACGTGCACGCGTTCCGCGCGACGGCGCATGACGGCGAGCCGACCGAGACCGAGGAGGCGATCCCGCTCTGGTTCGACACCTCGCGGATTCCCTACGAGGAGATGTGGGAGGACGACGAGCTCTGGCTCCCCCATCTGCTCGCCGGCACTCCCGTGGACGGCCGCTTCATCTTCGACGGAGATCGGATGGTCGATCACCGCCTGAAGATCGGATG
>NYZB01000082.1 GCA_002687015.1 Deltaproteobacteria bacterium | reverse complement strand
CGCGCGCTGCCCCATCCGCACCTGGTACCCATCGCTCACCACGATCGGGGCCCGGCCGAGCTCCCGGATCCGCTTCGTCCAGATCCAGGCGTGGCGCGCCTCGTCCGCCAGGTGTCGGGTGAGATTCACCTGGGAGACCGGGTCCTTCAGCAGGCGCATCAGACGCAGCAGCAGGTTCGACCCGTGCATCTCCGCGTTGCGGTAGTACGAGTAGATGAGGACCTCGACGTCCTCCGGGCTCTGGATCGTGTGATCGATGTCGATGGCCGCGCCCTTCCCACCCCCGTTGGGCATGCACGGGAGCCTTGGGAGCACTGTCGCAGTTTTTCCGCCCGGTTCCCAGCGATCGGCGCCCCCCGGGCAGCCCTGCACTCAGTCGGCGTCGGGAAGCCAGCTACCGTGGAATCCGAAGGGCACTCGTTGGGGCAATTTGACCCGCGCGATCGGCGAGGCAGCGAGGTTCGACGCGTCCGTGATCACGAGCTCGCTCTTGTTCGAGCCCCCGTCGTAGACGAAGGTCATCACGTAGCCCTCGTCGCCGTCCGGGTCGGACCCGGCTGCGGGCACGAAGACCGGCTCGCCCGGGTTGCGACCCTTGCCCGAGATGTGGCGCTCGCTGGTGCCTTTCTCGAGGTCGAATTTGAAGTGCCCGACCAGGCCGGGCTCCTCGCCCCGATCCATGTCGCCGAAGGCGAGGGAGAAGCCGAAGCGGTTCTTCTGGCCGACCCGCGCGTCGGCGATCCGCGGGAACTCCATCGGCCGATCGTCGAGGGTCTCTTCCTTCACGTGGCCGCTGGCGAGGTCGAAGCGGAAGCGGTGCAGCGAGATCTTCGTGTTCTCGCCTCCCATCACGCCGGCCTCGCGCCAGACCTCGCTCAGCCGCACCACGTCGTAGATGACGCAATCGCCTTCGTCCCAGGCGTTCATGGCGTGGAAGATGTAGCAGGGCTCGATCTCGAACCAGACGACGTCGGCATTCGTTCCGGTGCGGGGCATGATGCCGATGCGCGCCGTGTAGTCGTCGCTCCAGCTGTAGGGCATCGTTCCGGCCATCGCGGCCTCGTGGTCGAACACGACGGGGAGATCCATGAAGATGGCGCGGCGCTCCGTGACCATGAAGTCGTGCATCATCGTCGGCCCGGGGACCTCGATCTCCTCGGTCTGCACGAGCTTCCCGTCGCCGCTGACGCGCAGATAGGTCAGGTAGGGGGGCTGTTGCGCATAGCCGAAGCTCAGCATCTCTCCCGTGATGGGACAGATGTGGGGATGGGCCGAGAAGGCGCTTCCGAGCTTGCCCTCGAAGTCGGTCCAGCCGACGGTCTCGAGGTCCCGATCCAGCACATAGGGAAAGGAGCCCTCTTCCAGGGCGAGGATCTTCCCGGCGTGTGCGATCACGTGGGTGTTCGCCAGGGATGCCGTGCGATCGACCTCGCCCGTGTCGGAGATGCGCAGGAGGTCGGGGTCGGCGAGGATCGGCGTCTTGACGTAGCGGTTGCGGTACCAGGCGGCCTTGCCGTTCTCGAGCCGCACGCCATGCACCATGCCCGGGCCCAGGAACCAGTGCGCCGAGTGTCCCGAGGGAGGGTTCGAGCCGTTGCGCACGTACATGCCGGAGAGCTCCGGCGGAAGGGCGCCGACCACCTCGAGGTCGTGGCAGGTCGTCTCCTCCGTGACCGGGGCGAAGTTGCCCTGCAGGTAGAAAGGGGTCTCGTCCGCCATCGGGAGTCTCCTGGTGGGGCGCTCGATTGAACAGGTTCAAGGAACTATAAGGTGTTAAAGAGCCGATCGGCCGGGGAAATCGCGCTGAAATAAAAATGACGCTGTGAATCTTTCAAGCTAGGATCCCTCCATGCCCCGGCCGTCGCTCACACCGGACGAGATCCAGGTCTTTCGCGGGCGAATGTGCGAGCTGGCGACCCGACGCTTCGCCGAGCGGGGCCTCGCCGGTGTGAGCCTGCGCGGGCTCGCCCAGGAGATGGGCTGCAGCCCCAACACGCCCTATCGCTACTTCGACAACAAGGACGAGATCTTCGCGTCGGTGCGCGCCCGGGCCTTCGAGCGGCTGGCGCAGGCCTGTGACGAGGTGCGCGAACGCGAGACCGATCCGGAGCGCCGCCTCACGGAGATGGGTCGGGCCTACCTGCGCTTCGCGCGTGAGGAGCCCAGCGCGTACCGCGTGGCCTTCGAGCTCGACCAGCCAGACAGCGTGGCCTACCCCGAGCTGGTCGCCGAGCGGAGGCGCGCCTGGGGTGCGATCCGGGGCGCGGTGGAGCACGCGATCCGCTGCGGCGTGCTCGAAGGCGACCCCGAGACCGTGAGCCATCTCTACTGGGCCGGGCTTCACGGGCTGGCCGCGCTGCAGCTGGCCGGCCAGCTCCACGCGCGCGACCTCGACGACCTCGAAGCTCCTATGATCGAGGCCCTCCTGCGCGGCACCCGCCGCCCCGACTCTTCCCCACTGCCCGAACGAATGGAGAAACCACGATGAGTGATCCGAACCTGGACGAGCGGGAGCAGTGGGATGCCATCGTGATCGGCTCGGGGCTCGGCGGCCTCAGCACGGCCGCCTACCTGTGCGCCTCGGGCAAGCGAACCCTGGTCCTCGAAGCCCACTACGTGGCGGGAGGGAACTCCCAGGTCTTCCGTCGCAACCACGAAGGCAGGGAATACGAGTTCGACGTCGGCATCCACTACATCGGCGAGTGTGGACGTGACGGCATGATCACCGCCGTCCTGAACGGGCTCGGCCTGGGGGAGCGGGTGGTGTTCCGCCCCCTCGACTCCGACGGCTACTCCACCCTCCACTTCCCCGAGGTCGAGTTCCGGGTCCCCTTCGGCTGGGACCGCTACCGGGCCCGGCTCCACGAGACCTTTCCCGGGGAGCGCGAGGCCCTGGACCCGGTGCTCGACGTGATGCACGAGGTGTCCCAGGCAGGCCGTCGCCTGCAGCGGGGCGAGCTCGACATGGAGCAGCTGGGTGAGGAGGCACCGGGCTTCTTCCAGTGGGGGCTCCGGCCGGTGACCGAGCTCTTCGCGGAGCATCGGCTCGGAGAGCGCGCCCCGGCCGTGCTGCTCGGCGAGCAGGGGTGCTACGCGGTGCGGCCCTCCGACACCCCGGTGGTGATGGCCGCAGGGCTCGCCGACCACTTCCTGCGCGGAGCCTACTACCCGGTGGGCGGCGGCCAGGTGATCGCCGGCCGGCTGATCGAAGCGATCCGTGCCTACGGTGGCGAGGTGCGCACGAAGAGCCCGGTGCAGAAGGTCCGGGTCGAGGGGGGGCGCGTGCGCGGTGTCGTCGTCGGACGGAAGGGGCGTCGGGGTACGGAGATCGACGCCCCGGTGGTCGTCTCGAATGCCGACCTGAAGCGCACCTTCTTCGAGCTGGTCGGCGAGGAGCACCTCGCAGAGGCCACCGCCGAGCACATCCGCTCCCTGAAGATGGCCGTGCCCCTCTTCTGCGTGTACCTCGGTCTCGACGTGGACCTCGCGGCGCGCGGCATGCCCAACAGCAACCACTTCATCTGGGGCGACTACGACATCGAGGGCGTGTACGACGAGCTCGACGCCGGGAAGCTGAGCTCCAAGGCGATGTGCTATCTGACCGCCGCCAGCCTGAAGGACCCGCAGAGCCAGCACCTGGCGCCGAAGGGGCACACGAACCTGCAGATCATGACCCTCGCGCCGAGGGAGTACGGCGTGTGGAACGTGGATCGGGGGCCGGCCGACGGCGGCCGGTACCACCGCGACGCGGAGTACAGAAAGCGCAAGAGCGAGCTCGTCGAGCAGCTGATCGACACCAGTCAGCAGCTGATCCCGGACCTTCGGGAGCACATCGTCTGGAAGGAGGCCGCGACACCCGTGAGCCAGGAGCGTTTCACGCGCTCCACCGGAGGCACCTCCTACGGGATCGAGATGTCCTGCAGCCAGGCGGGCCCGATGCGGGTCGGCCCGCGTACGGAGATCGAGGGGCTCTTCCTGTGCGGCGCCAGCACGCCCTCGGGCCCGGGGATCTCGGGGGTGCTCCGCGGCGGTCTGGACGCCGCCGGAGAGGTGCTCGAGGCCGATCTCCTCGCGCCGGTCCTCGCCGGCGAGACGATGGGAGACCGGGACGTGCTACCCGAGCTCCGCCCCGACTGGGACGCCTGGCGGGAAAGTCACTGACCCTCGGGCGGGGGGCGGAGCCGGCGTCTGCCCGGGCTATGATGGCGCGCCATGACCGCCCCGAGCCTCGACGACCAGCTCCAGGAGATGGTGGCCCAGGCCACCCCCGCCCCCGGGACGCCGGCCCGGGATCCCGTGAACCCGCCGATGATCCGCCACTGGTGCGACGCGATCGGCGACGCCAACCCGGTGTACACCGATCCCGCCGCCGCTGAGGCGTCCTGCTTCGGGGGGATCGTGGCGCCGCCCACCATGCTCCAGGCCTGGTCCATGCTCGGGCTCGCGAACCGCGGACCGGGGTCGAAGACGGAGCCGCCGCGAGCGGGAGGCGGGCCGACCCAGCTGCTGAACGAGGCCGGCTACACCTCGGTGGTAGCCACGGATTGCGAGCAGGAGTACCTGCGGTACCTGCGCCCGGGCGACCTGCTCACGGGGGAGACGGAGCTCGAGTCGATTTCGGGCGAGAAGAGCACCGGTCTGGGCGACGGCTACTTCCTCACGACCCGCACCACCTACCGCGACCAGGAAGGCGAGGTGGTCGGGATCATGCGCTTCCGGATCCTGTGGTTCAAGCCGCGCCAGAAGGGGGGTTGAGCATGGCCGAGCTCGCGCAGACGCTGCACTACGAGGAGGTCGAGGAGGGGACCGAGCTCCCGGCGCTCGTGATCGAGCTGACGCCGACGGTGATCATCTCGACCGCCATCGCCTCGCGGGACTACCAGGACGTGCACCACGACCGCGACCTCGCCCAGCAGAAGGGCTCGAAGGACATCTTCATGAACATCCTCTCCACCAACGGCTTCGTCGGACGTTTCGTCACCGACTGGGCCGGACCCGAGGCGGTGCTCAAGAAGGTGGCCATCCGCCTGGGCGCGCCCAACTACCCCTACGACGAGATGCGCATGAGCGGCCGGGTGGAGAAGAAGGAGATCTCCGAGGGCGAAGGCCTCGTGGAGCTCTCGGTGCGCGGCGCCAACGGTCTGGGCGACCACGTGAAGGGGACGGTGCAGATCGTGCTGCCGCGCGAGGGAGCTGCATGAGCGAGGGGCTGGTTCGCACCGCGACTGCGGCGAACCCGGCTTCGGACGAAGGACGAAGCCTCGCCGGGGAAGGCCTCGTCGCTCCCGCGCCGGGTTTACTCCCGGGTCCCATGTGATGGAGTCCGGCGCCGCACTCACGGGCTTGCGGATCCTCGAGCTGGGGGGTCGCATCGCGGCACCCTACGCCGCCAAGCTGCTTTCCGATCTCGGTGCCGACGTGCTGAAGATCGAAGCGCCCGACGGCGATCCGCTTCGGGCTTCGGGGCCCTTTCCCCGGGACGAGCCCGGTCCGGATTCCGCCGGGCTCTTCCGCTACCTGAATGCCGGCAAGCGCTCCGCGTCGCTCGATCTGCGCAGTCGCGAGGGATCGGAGGCAGCCCTCGGCCTCGCGGCCGAGGCCGATCTGGTGCTCGAGAGCTTCCGCCCCGGGACGCTCGAGTCCTTCGGGTTGGGCCCCGAAGCCCTGCGCGAGCTGAGCCCCCACCTGGCGTTGGTGCGCATCTCGAGCTTCGGCCAGACCGGTCCGTACCGCGATCTCCCGGCCACGGACCTCGTGCTCCAGGCCGCCGGCGGCTGGGTGGCGGCTCACGACGGAGCGGCGGACAGCCCGGTCCGAATGGGCGGTCGGCTTCCCGAGTACGTGGCGGGCGCCTTCGCCGCGGCCTCCGGGCTCTCTGCGGTGGAGCACGCACAGCAGCGCGCCGAGTTCGTCTCGGTCGATCTCTCGATGCTCGAGTGCCTGGTCGGGACGCTCTCGTACCCCATGCTCCTGGCCGAGGCGATGGGCCGGGCGAAGAGCCCGCCCGAGCCTGCCCGCTACGTACCCTTCGGCATCCAGCCCTGTCGCGATGGCTGGGTGGGGATCAACATCCTGACCCAGGCTCATTGGGCCGCGGCTTGTGACGCCATGGGTGCGCCCGAGTTCGTCGAGAGTCGCGGCGAGGTGACCCGCGACGCCGCCGACTACGCGGCCTTCTCCGAGCTGCGCACCCGCTGGCTGGAGACGCACACGGCGGAGGAGGTGCTCGAGCAGTGCCAGAGCCGACGCATCCCCACCGCCATCGTGTGCGATGGCCTTCGGCTCGTCGATTCGCCCCAGCTCACGGCCCGAGGCTTCCTCGTCAAGGAGGCCGGCGGGGCCTTTCTCCAGCCGGGGCCACCCTACCGGCTCGGCGCCACCCCGGCCCGGCCCGGCGGAGCCGCACCGACGCTGGCCAGCGCCGCCGAGCTCCCTTCCTGGGTTCCCCGCGGCGAGGCCCCCCGGCTGCTCGACGACGAAGCGCGGGAGCTTCCCTTCGAGGGCCTGCGCGTGCTCGACCTGGGCACCTTCTGGGCGGGTCCCTATCTGGGCATGTACCTGGCCTCGCTGGGTGCCGACGTGGTGAAGGTGGAGTCGGTCCAGCGTCCCGACGGCTTCCGATTCATTGCCTCCGCCGACCCCGGGAACCCCCTCTGGTACGAGGTCGGTTCGCTCTTCCAGGCAACCAACCTGGGAAAGCGCGGCGTGACCCTCGACCTTCGGCGCGACGAGGGCAGGGCCTTGTTGCTGCGCCTCGTCGAGAGATCCGACCTGCTGATCGAGAACTACGCGCCCCGCGTGATGGAGCGCTTCGAGCTCGACTGGCCCCGGCTGCGCGCGACGCGTCCGGATCTCGTCATGGTGCGCATGCCGGCCTACGGTCTCGAAGGGCCGAGGCGCGACCACGTGGGCTGGGCCATGGCGATCGCACAGGCCGCCGGGATCAGCTGGCTCACGGGAGACCCCGCCGACGACAAGCCGCGCAATCCGGGGGCCTTTCTGGACCCCACCGTGGCCATGCACGCGGCTGTCGCGGTGCAGGCCGCGCTCGCCCATCGCCGGCGAACGGGCGAGGGCCAACAGATCGAGGTGGCGCAGATCGAGACGGCCGTAGCGCTATGTCCCGAGCCCGTGATCGACGCGTCCATGAACGGCCGCGCACAGCACCGTCGGGGCAACCCTTCGTCCGGGATGGCGCCGCAGGGCGTCTACCCCTGCCGCGACGGTCGAGTCGCCCTCTCCGTGCGAGACGATGCGGAGTGGAAGAGCTTCGCGGGGCTGCTCGGCCGTCCGGATTGGGAGCACGACACCGGGCTCTCGCAGCGGGAGGGACGCTCCCGCCGCCATGACGAGCTCGACACGGGGATCGCCGAGTGGACGGGCGCACAGGGGAGTGACGCGGTGGTGGAGGTGCTGCGCGCCCGGGGCATCCCGGTGGCCGCGGTCCTCGTGCCGCCCCGGATCTACGGCGAGCCCCAGCTCGAGGCGCGGAGGTACTTCCAGAGCCTCGACCACCCGGTGAGCGGCCCGCGTCGCTACCCCGTGTGGCCGATGCGTTTCTCCTTCGCACCCGCTGGGATGCACCCCTCGGGCCCCCCCACCCTCGGGCAGCACAACGAAGAGGTCCTGGGCGGCCTCCTCGCCGTGTCGGGGAAGGAGCTCACCCGACTGCAGGAAGAGGCGGTGATCGGAGAGCGTTGGAGCGCGGCAAGCGGGTAGCATCGATCGGAGGAGAGCGGAAGATGAATTTCGGCATGACCGAGGAGCAGGATCTGCTCCGCAGTGAGGTACGCAAGTTCCTCGACGAGCAGTCCCCGATGGAAGAAGTGCGCGGTGCGGCGGACACGCCCGAGGGCTTCTCCCGCGCGCTCTGGAAGCAGCTCAGCGAGCTCGGCTGGGTCGGCCTGGTGACGCCCGAGGAGTACGGCGGCGCGGGCCTTGGCTGGGACGACCTGGTGGTGCTGCTCGAGGAGACCGGGCGTACGCTCTTCCCCTCGCCCCTGCTCTCGTGCGTGATGGCAGGAGCCGCGATCCTGGACGCCGGAAGCGAGGAACAACGGCGCGCCTGGCTCCCGGCCCTGGCCGACGGATCCTGCATCGGCACGGTGGCGGTGCTCGAAGAGGGGGATTCCCTGCTTCCCCGCGACCTGCGGCTGCGGGGTGAGCCGGACGGCGACGCAGTGGTCCTGCACGGTGAGAAGCACTTCGTCGCCGAGGCAGGCGAGGCCGATCTCTTCGTCGTGGCCTTTCGCTCCGGCGATGCCGACGAGGCCCTGTCCCTGGCGGTGGTCGAAGCCCATGCCGAGGGTGTTCGCAGCGAGACCGGGCGGAGCCTGGACCCCACCAAGCGGAGCGGAACCCTGCATCTGGATGGCGTGCGCGTCGGGCCCGATGCGATCCTGGGCTCCCTCGGAGAGGCCGGACCCGCATTGGCGCTCCTCCTCGATCGCGGTGCCATCGCCACTTCAGCGGAAATGCTCGGCGCGGCGGAGGGCCTGCACGCCATGACCGTGCAGTACGCCAAGGACCGCACGCAGTTCGGATCGCCGATCGGACGCTATCAGGGTGTGAAACACCCGCTTGCGGAGGGCTACGTCGACCTGGAATGCATGAAGTCGCTCCTCTACTACGCGGCCTGGGCATTGGAGGCGAGCCCGGAGGAGGTTCCCCTAGCCGCCTCCCAGGCCAAGGCCTTCGCCTCCGAGGCCTTCTCGCAGATGGGCATCACGGGGATCCAGCTGCACGGCGCGATCGGCTACACGCAGGACTCCGACGTTCACCTCTACCTGCGGCGCTCCAAGTGGGCACGGCCCGCTTTTGGCGACGAGGCCTACCACTACGACCGGGTCGCCACCCTCGGAGGAATCTGATGGACTTCCACTTCACGCCCCAGGAGGAGGCCTTCCGCCAGGAGGTGCGCTCCTTCCTCGCAGAGCACCTGCCTCCGGCCGACGATCGCGAACCCGAGACGCTCGCGCGTTGGAACCGGGCGCTGGCCGAGAAGCGCTGGATCGGCTTCTCGTGGCCGCGCGAAGAGGGCGGCGGCGGCGGCACGCTCATCCAGCAGTTCATCTTGAAGGAGGAGATGTCCAAGGCGGATGCCCCTCCCCTGGGCTCGGATTTCATGGGTCTCCAGTGGGTGGGGCCGGCGCTCATCCGGCACGGCAAGGAAGACCAGAAGCGCCGCTTCCTCCCCGACATCCTGGCGAGCCGCACCCTCTGGTGCACGGGCTACTCGGAGCCGGCCGTCGGCTCGGACCTGGCCAGTCTCCAGACCCGCGCCGAGCGCGACGGCGAGGAGTACGTGCTGAACGGCTCCAAGATCTGGACCAGCGCGGCGCACCACGCCAAGTGGATCTTCCTGCTCTGCCGTACCTCGCCGGAGAAGGAATCGCGATACCACGGGATCACCTGCCTGCTGGTCTCGATGCAGAGCCCCGGCATCGAGGTGCAGCCCATCCTCACCCTGACCGGCAATCACACCTTCAACCAGACCTTCTTCAACGACGTTCGCGTACCCGTGAACAACCGGCTGGGCCAGGAAGGTGAGGGCTGGAAGGTGGTCATGGGTGCGTTGGCGAACGAGCGTTCCGGCATCTCCGAATCCACCGAGATGGAGCGAGAGCTCGAGGCCTTGAAGCAGCTCGCACGCCGCTCGCGCAGCGGCGGCCGGCCCGCTCTCGAAGATCCCTCGGTACGCAGCGAGATCGCCCGCTTCGAGACCTGGATCTCCGCCATGCGACTCAACGGAATGCGCTACCTCACCAACCAGCTTCGCGGTGGCCACCCCTCGAGCGAGACCTCGGTGAACAAGCTGATGCGCGGTCGTATCGAGATTCCCATGATGGAGCTCGCGACGCGTCTCCTGGGCAACGGCGCCCAGGAGGGGGGATCGTGGCAGGAGCGGGCCCTCACCTTCCACGGAACCGTGATCGGCGGCGGCACGCCGAACATCCAGCGCAACATCATCGCCCAGCGGATCCTGGGCCTGCCGAAGGACTAGCGCCCGCGTCCAGCCCCTACGGCCTAGCCCGGCTCGAAGCGGTTCCGCTCGTCTGCGAAGCGGAGCTGGCCCCGGCTTCCGACCTGTTCCTCGGCGACGAAGCTCTCGAGCAGCTCGCGGTCGTCGGGGGTGTGCGCCAGGAAGCGGCGCCCGTCCTCCGTGCGGCCGAGGACGATGCCCTTTGCGGGTGCGCCCTCGCGGTCATAGAGCGCGGTGTAGGCCTCTACCGTGCCGACGCCCGCGGCCTCCACGGCGATCTCCACGGGGGTCGTCTCCATGCTCGCGCTCTGCGAGGGCAGTCGCTCGGGCAAGCGGGCGTGCGGGAGCCCGCCCGGCTTCGGCTCATTGCTCCAGACGCTGGCCGAGTGCTTGGTGAGGTACCAGCCGTTGCCCGTCACGAAACCCTTGGAGCCCGGCTTCTCGCGCAGGCGATCTGCCATGCACGCGATCGAGTGCAGGCAGTAGGCGCTCGCCGGCCCACCCGCGTAGGGGAGCCCGCCCGTCACGGTGAAGCCACGCGGGTCGTCCTCGTCGAGCCCGAGCTGATGGGCCGCCATCTCGACGGCCACCGGGAAGCAGCTGTAGAAATCGAGGAAGTCGATTTCGTCGATGCCGACTCCCGCGTTGTTGAGGGCGGCCCGGCCGGAGTCCAGCATCGAAGGGCAGGCGGCGAAGCTGGGTCGTTCGCTGGCGAACCAGGCCTCTTCGTTCCGCGCGGCACCGCCCCACCAGTGGACGAGGCGGTCGGGTGCGATCCCGAGGCGTCGGGCCGTACCCGCAGAGCACATCAGGAAGGCGGCCGCCTGGTCGGTGTTGAGGACCGCGTTCAGGTACTTCGTGTAGGGGAAGGCGACCATCCGGTTCTGGGGCGTGGCCGCGACGATCTCCTCCGGGCTGCGTGCGGTGGGGAACCAGGCGTAGGGGTTCGCGGCGGCCACCTCGGTGAAGCGGCTCATCAGGCGACCCATTCGGGCACGGTGCGTGGCCAGGTCGAGACCGCGCGCCGCGCGCAGTGCGTTCTCGAAGGCGGGGTAGATCTCGGGCGGCGTCCCGAACCCGTAGTGCCTCTCCAGCTTCGAGTTGCCAGGCCGGTCGTCGCCGAGCTTCACCGGCGTGCCCTCGCCCCCCACGGTCCAATCGAGCTCGATCCCCTGTTGCCGGGCCTTGGCGAAGGTGCGCAGGTTGTTGCAGCCCGCCACGAGGGCGAGCCGGGTCTCGCCCTCGGCGATCCGCTCGCCAAGGAAGTTCGCCACGCTGACGCCGACCTCTCCGCCGATCGCCGTCGTGTACTCGCGCGAGGGATGGGACCCGATCCGTTCGGCCAGGAGCCGGGCCGGGTTGCCGGCCCGCCATGCGGGAGGGTTCACCAGCGCCACGGTGTCGAGGTCGCGCAGGACCTTCTCGCTCACGCCTGCGTCCTCGGCGGCGGCGCGTGCGACCTGTTCCAGCATCGCCAGCGGTTCGAGCGCCTCGCCGGGCGCGGCGTCTCTCTGGACCAGCTGGCCGGCTCCGATCAAGACCGGTCGGGTGTCGTCGTTCGGGTCGGGCACGGGGGGATCTCCTCGGTGGGCCAGGCGCAGGCCCATCCTAGGGGATCCGCGATCGGCGGGTCAGCTTGCGTCCCAGACCAGCGGCAGGTAGATGACCTCGCGGATCCCAGGGCTCACGCGCGGGCTCTCGCCCGGCGCGACCTCGTAGTCCGGAATCCTGCGAAGCAGCTCTTCCATCGCGATTCGCAGCTCGATGCGCGCGAAGTGGGAGCCCAGGCAGCGGTGCGGGCCGCCGCCGAATGCGAGATGCCGGTTGCGCCCGCGCTCGAGGTCCACCTGCTCGGCGGGCGCGAACTCTCCTTCGTCCACGTTGGCGGCACCCAGCAGGATCATGACGAGGGAGCCCTTCGAGAACTCCCTCTCACCCAGGCGCACGTCGCGCTTCACGACGCGAGGCACGCCCGTCACCGGTGTCTCCCAGCGCAGGAGCTCCTCGACGGCGACCGGGATCAGCTCGGGGTTCTCGACCAGGCGTCGCCGCTGGGTCGGGTTCTCGGCCAGATACAGCACGTTGCAGCCGATCGTGGCCGTCACCGTGTCGAGCCCGCCCAGCAGGAAGAGGTAACAGATGTCCAGCATCTCGTTCCGCGTCAGGGGCTTGCCGTCGATCTGCGCTCCGAGCAGATGGCTGATGATGTCGTCCCGGGGTTCGCCTCGGCGCTCGTCGATCGCGTCTTCGAAGTAGGCGTAGATTCGCTTCCCGGTCTTTGCGCGGTGCTCCACGGCGGCTTCCATGTCACCTGCCGGGGTGGGCGGCCGGATGATCCCGTCCTTCAGCTCGAGAAAGAGATCCAGGTCTTCGGGCGGTAGGCCCATGAGCTGCAGGAAGATGATGCACGGGTAGGGGATCGCGAAGGCCCTGTTGAACTCGCAGCGTCCGCTTCCCGCGAAGGCATCGATCAGCCGGGTCGCGTGGCTCCGGATCGCCGGCTCGATCGCCTGCATCCTCTTTCGCGAGAAGAGCGGGTCCAGGATCTTGCGGAACTGGGTCTGGCGCGGCGGATCGATCTGCTGGGGGATCATGGGGCGCTCGGTCCCCAGAGCCATCTCCACGTCCATCTCGGAGGAGAACACCTCGGGGTGGCGTAGCGCCCACAGTGCGTCTTCGTAGCGGGTGATCAGCGGGCTGCCGGCGAGTGCGGCGCTCTGGGGGGACTGCGGGTCGTGGAGACGCGCGTAGCTGCTCTGGGGCGATCGGGCGAACCCGGGATCCAGGGGATTGAAGGGGATGGCCTCGGGATCAGGGGGCCCGTTCGTCAAGACGCTTCACCTCCTGGGGCTTTTTGGGGGCCGCTCATGAATCCCGTCCGGGGGAGAGCCTCGTCTTCCGCTCCGTGAGGACTCTCAGCTGGGCGGGGCCAGCATCTCCTGCAGGTTCGTGCTCATGACCTTCTGCTGGTCCGCGGGAGAGAAGGCGCTGAGCTCCTTCACGAAGTCGAGAGGCTCGGCCAGGCCCTCCGGATGCGGGAAGTCCGAGCCGAAGAGGATCCGTTCGACCCCGACCACACTGGCCAGCTCGTCCAGGTCTTCCTCGTAGAAGGGCGACACGTAGATGTGGCGCCGGAGGGTCTCGAGGGGATCCTCGTGGAAGGAGCGGGGCATCTGGCCGTAGGCGCTCTTCAGGGCGCTCGCGAGCCAGCTCACCCACTTGCAGCCGTTCTCGATGCATGCGACGCGCACCTTCGGATGGCGGCGGAAGACCCCGTGCACGATGAGTGCGGCCACGGAGTCGTAGATCGGCCGCCCCGACATCACGACCGAGCGGAAGGGATCCGGGTCGAAGGGAAGGAAGTCCTTGCCCCCGGTCCAGTCGTTCACGTAGCGGATGTAGCCCGAGTCCGATGCGTGCATCATCACGGGAATCCCGGCCTCGTTCACCCGGGCCCAGAAGGGATCGAACTCCTCGAAACCGAAGGAGCGGCTCTGGCGGTAGCCCGGTACGGGCGCGGGGCGGATCCCGACGGTCTTCGCACCGCGTTCGAGGCACCACTCGAGATCCTCACAGGCCATCTCCACGTCCATCAGACTCAGGATCGGGACCGCCCAGATGCGGTCAGCGTGGTTGAAGCCCCAGGTCTCGTCCATCCACTGGAGGAAGGAGCGCATCGCGGCGTAGAGCAGCTCGTGGTTGTGGCTGGTGTTCTCTTCGATGGCGCTCGCCAGGGTCGGGAAGAGGACCGTCCCCTGGATCCCCTGCTCGTCCATCAACGCCAGGCGCTTCTCCGGGTCGCGGTACTCGTCCCGGCAGCGCTCGGGGGCACCGGTGATCTCCCGGAGGGTCTTCCCCTCGGGGTTCTGGGCCCGGAACCACGGCTCGTGGGAGCCCGGCCGGGCGACCACTTCGAAGGTGGGGTTCGGGATGTAGTCGGAGTAGTGACCGCAGAGGGCGAGCTTCTTGCGGCCGTTCACTTCGACGTACTGGATGTCCTTGCGGAACTTCTTGGGCAGGTGTCGCGTGAAGGACTCCTCGGTCTCGTAGAAGTGGTTGTCGGCGTCGAAGACCGGGTAACCGAGATCGGGCATGGCATTCCTCCTCGCTAGGACCCCATCGTAGCCCATTATCGGCCTATTTTGACGATCCGTCAAAAAGAAATGCCGAGGTCGGCGTCTTCCCCGGCGGGCCGCGGGGGCGCGTGCGCAGCGCCATGGGCCCTGTTCGGGAGCCCCGGACATGCCAAAGTCCCAGGGGAGGAGGAACTCCCTCCTCCGGGATCCCAGGCCCTTCGAGATCGAGGTCGCGGCCCGGCCGCAGCGAGCGGCCTGGAGGCGATCGGGGAGGCACGCATGACCGAGACTCTCACCGGGAAGCCGCGTTCGGCGGGGATCTCCTACCTCGAGCTGCTCGACGCCGACAGCCATCCCGTGCGGGACATCCTGCGAGTCGACTCTCCCATGGAGCCGGGCCCGACCCGGGTGCCCGTGGAGCGCTACTTCTCGAAGGAGTTCCACGACCTCGAGGTCGAGAAGGTCTGGAAGCGCGTCTGGCAGATGGCCTGCCACGAGGACGACATCCCCGACGTCGGCGACTACCACGTCTACGAGATCGCGCACCTCTCCTTCCTCGTCGTCCGCTCCGGGCCCGACGAGTTCAAGGCCTTCCACAACGCCTGCCTGCATCGCGGACGCCTGCTGCGCGAGACCCACGGAAAATGGGCCCGGGAGCTCCGCTGCCCCTTCCACGGCTGGAGCTGGAACCTGGACGGCTCGCTGAAGGAGGTGCCCTGTCAGTGGGACTTCCCCACCGTGAAGCACGAGGAATACGGCCTGCCCGAGGTCCAGGTGGGACGCTGGGGTGGCTTCCTGTTCATCAATCCGGACCCGTCCGCGGGCCCGCTCGAGGACTTCCTGGGCGATCTCTCCGACCAGTTCACGCTCCTGCCCTACGAGCGGCGCTACAAGGCGGTGCACGTCGCCAAGATCTTGCGCTGCAACTGGAAGGTCGCCCAGGAGGCCTTCTCCGAGGCCTACCACGTGGTGGCGACCCACCCGACCATTCTCGAAGGGATCGGAGACGCCAACTCGAAGTACGACGTCTTCGGCAACTACAGTCGCGCGCTCTCGCCGAATGGCACTCCCAGCCCCCATCTCGCGGGCCAGCCCGGCCACGACCCCCTCCCCGACGGCCGTTTCTACACGAAGCTCCGCCATCCCCTGAGCGGCGCGGTCTACGAGCGGGTCGGCGAGCGGCGGGTGCGGGTCACCACCCTGGACGGGCGGGAGGGCCTCTTCACCGACGAGGGGGTCCGGCTCGAGGGCGACCTCGGCCAGGTCGACCCGAACATGTGCGACTGGATCGGCGGCCGGCAGCTGCCGGGCGCCGAGGAGAAGGCGATCCCCACGGTCGGGGACCTGGGCGGGGCACCGAACCTCCGCGCAGCCCAGGCGGCCCCCCGGCGCGAGGCCCTCCGGCGGGTGCTGGGCGACGAGGTCGATGGCTTCAGCGACGCCGAGCTCGTCGACTCGGTCTACGTGACCCTCTTCCCGAACTTCCACCCCTGGGGCTCGTTCAACCAGATCGTCTACCGCTTCCGCCCCTACCGGGACGACCCGGAGCAGTGCATCCACGAGTGCATGTACTTCGAGCCCGCGCCTTCCGGCGAGCCCCGTCCCGCGGCCGCTCCCATCCACTGGCTGGGTGCCGACGACGACTGGGTGGACGCACCAGAGCTGGGCATGCTGGCGAAGGTCTTCAACCAGGACGTCTACAACATGCCCAGGGTGCAGCGCGGGCTGCGCGCCATGAAGCAGGACCACGTGATCTTCGCGGACTACGGAGAGACGAAGCCCCGCCACTTCCACCAGCTCCTGGAGGAGTGGATCGCCAAGCCCTGAGCGGCGCGACGGTGCCCCGCGCGCTTCCTATCCGTCGATGCCGGCCGCGAAGAGCTTGCCGAGCGCGTCGTCCTCGGTGTGGATCACCTCTTCCACCCAACGGTGGAAGCGCTGGCCGCCGGCCTCGTTGCGTCCGAAGAGGAAGTCGGTCCTCGCTCCCGTCTTCACGGCCTTCTGGATGAGACGGCCCGTCGAGTAGTCCTCGTCGCGCACGACGTGGGCGAGGAACTCCATCATCTCGTCGATCTCCCGCCGCTGGGCCGCGTCGGGCTCTCTCTTCGCCAGGAAGTTCTGGACCGTGATCGATTCGTCGGGTGTCGGCCCCGGGAAGAGCTGCGAGACCATGTAGAGCTTCCCGCCGGCCTTGAAGTCCGCAATCGAGATGTGCGGGAAGATCGTCCAGACGCCTCCGATCAGGCGGGCTGGCTCCCAGGTCTCCTCGGGCCTCTCCTCGAGGGCCAGGTAGCGCGGGTTCGGCATGCTCACCCGTTGGTGGGGGCCGAAGGCGTCGTAGAGGGCGTCGCTCGACATCTCCGGTCCGAAGCTCTCCCGGTGCAGGATCGGCAGGTGGTAGAAGTCGAGGTAGCCGTCGTAGGCCACCTTCCAGTTGGGTCCCACGAGGGTCTGACGGCCGACGTGGTGGCAGTCGTCGAAGTGGTGATGGGCCAGGATCTCGTCGTAGCCGCACAGGAAGGTGTCGAAGTCGATCTCGGCCCGGGGGCGGAGGATGACGAAGATCAGGCCTGCCCTCTCGGCGACCGGCAGGGGCGTGAGGCCGAGGCAGGACCGGTCGACCTCGCCGAAATCCTCCTCCTTGTAGATGCCGGCGAGGGATCCGTCGTTGTCGAAGCTCCAGGCGTGGTACGGACAGGTGAATCGTCGGGCCTTCCCCACCCCCTCGGGTACGACGACCGCGCCGCGGTGACTGCACACGTTCAGGAAGGCCCGCACGGCACCTTCCTCCGTCCGGGTGAGGAGCACCGGAACCTCGGCCACCTGGAGGGAGCGGTAGTCGCCCGGGTGGCGCAGCTCGGCCGAGAAGCCGAGCACGAGCGGCAGACGCTTGAAGATCCGCTCGCACTCGAGGCGCCAGCGCTCCGGGTCGTAGTAGTTCTCCGCGGGGACGCGTGAGACGCCGGGTGCCTGGTCGACGGTGCCGGCCTTCACGTGGGCGAGGTTGCGCTTCGCCATCTCCACCAGCTTGGCCTGGCTCATCGCAGCCCTCCGCAGGTCCCCGTCCTCCACTCTGGCCCAGCGGGATGGAGGCCGCTAGGACGGCCGCGGCTCCGTCTCGTCGAGGGTGGGCCCCGGCCGGGTTCGGCGATAGCATGAATGAACGTTCATTCGGTCTTCCGGGAGGGGTGGATGCCCGAGGCTGCGGTCGCAACGAGCCCGTCAGAGGCCACCGAGCAGCGGATCCTGGACTCCGCCGAGCTGCTCTTCGCCCGCCGCGGGCTGCGCGGCACGCGGGTGCGCGAGATTGCCCTGGCCGCCGGGGTGAGCGCCGGCACGCTCTACATCTACTTCCCCAGCAAGACGGCCCTCTACCAGGCCGTTCTCGATCGCGGGCTCCGCCCGGTGGCGGAGATCCTCGACGAAATCGGTTGCGGTCGGCCCACCGCCGAGCTCGGGACCCTGATCGAAGGTCTCCTCCGGCACCTGGCCGCGCATCCATGGCTCTCGCGCCTCATCTACATGGAGGCGATCTCGGAAGGGCCCTTCCTGGCGCATCTCGCGCGCATCTGGTTCCGCCCCCTGCTCGAGCGCATGGGCCAGCTCGTGAAGGGTGGAGGGCGGCGCCACAACTGGCCCGACGATGAGCTCCCCATGCTCACCGCGTCGATCGTGCAGGTGGTCTTCGGCCACTTCGCCCTGGCCCCCCTGCTGCGCGAGGCCCAGGGTCGCGATCCACTCTCACCGGAAGTGCTGCGCGAGCAGACCCGATTCCTGATCGACTACTTCGATCGGCTCTTTCCCGACCACCACCCCAGGCAGGATGCCAAGGAGAAGGACCATGAACGAACTTGACGGCCTGAAGCTCGTCGAGCCCACATCCTACGCGCAGGATGGCTACCCCCACGATCTCTGGACCGAGCTGCGCCAGAACGACCCTCTCCACAAGTTCGACGTCCCGGGCTGGCGACCCTTCTGGGCGGTCACCAAGCACGCCGACGTCAGGGAGATCTCCAAGCAGCCGGAGATCTTCACCAACCAGCCGCGCATGGTGATCTCCAGGCTCGAGATCGAGGAGGAGATGGAGGCGGAGAGGGCGCGCCGGGAGGGCGAGGGCACCTTCAACGGCATGCGCACCATCATCAACATGGATGGCGAGGACCACAGGAAGATGCGCATGGTCGCGAGCCCCGCCTTCACGCCCAACGCGCTGCGCAAGCTAGAGCCCGTGATCAGGGAGACCGCGCGCGCGGTGGTCGACCAGATGCCGAACACGGGCGGTGAGGGCGAGTGCGACTTCGTCACCGATGTGGCCAACGTCCATCCCCTGAAGATCATCTGCCGCATCCTGGGGATGCCCGAGTCCGACGAGCCCTTGATCCTCAAGCTCACCAACCAGCTCTTCGGGGGGGAGGATCCGGAGTTCCAGCGCGACCCCGATCGGAAGAAGCGCATGATGGAGCTCGGCCTGGAGATGTACCAGCTCTTCTCGTCGGTCGCGGCCGACCGCCGGGCCAACCCCACGGACGACCTCGCCAGTGTGATCGCCAACGCAAGGGTCGACGGCGAGCCGATGAGCGAGGCCGATACCTTCGGGTACTACCTGATCACCTTCACGGCCGGTCACGAGACCACGCGCGGTGCCATCAGCGGGGGGCTCCTCGCCCTGATCGAGAACCCGGAGCAGCGCAAGAAGCTCTCCGCCGATCTCTCGCTGATCCCGACGGCGATCAACGAGATCGTCCGCTACGTGACGCCGGTCAACACCATGGTGCGGACGGCCCAGACGGACTACGAGCTGCGCGGCCAGCAGATCGAAGAGGGGGATGCGGTCGTGATGTTCTACGCCTCGGCCAACCGGGACGAAGAGGTCTTCGACGATCCCCATTCCTTCAAGGTCGACCGCCGCCCCAACCCGCACCTCGGCTTCGGCATTGGCGAGCACTTCTGCCTGGGCTCCAACCTGGCGCGCATGACCAGCGGAGCACTGTTCCGGGAGCTGGCTTCGCGCCTCGAGTCCGTCGAGCTTGCGGGGACGCCGGAGCGCGTCGTCTCGAACCTGGTGCCGGGCATCAAGCACTTGCCGATCCGGTATCGCCTGCGGAGCTAGGAGAGCCACGAGAGCGGTGCCCGCGGTCCCGCGCGCTCGCCGGGCGAAGCCCGCCCGCCTTGCCCTATGATCTGACGGAACGTCAAATTCGCTCGAGGTGTAGCTGCCAGCCATCGAGAGGCGGGTCGCGCCGAGACACGGGAGCAAGTCATGCGGCTCGAAGACATGATCCTGGTGAGTGTGGACGACCACGTGGTCGAGCCTCCGACCCTCTTCGACCAGCACCTGGCGGACCCGTACAAGGCGCGAGCCCCGCGCGTGGTGCACAAGACCGATGGCACCGACGTCTGGCTCTTCGAGGGCCGCCAGCTCCCGAACATCGGGCTCAACGCCGTGGTCGGGAGGCCGCCCGAGGAATACGGGATGGAGCCCACCTCCTACGAGCAGCTGCGCCCGGGTTGCTGGAACGTCGACGAGCGGGTCCGCGACATGAACGCCAATGGCGTCCTCGGCCAGATGTGCTTTCCCTCCTTTCCGCAGTTCGCGGGGCAGCTCTTTGCGACCTGCGAGGACAAGGAGTTGGCCCTGGCCCTGCTGCGCGCCTACAACGACTGGCACATCGACGAGTGGTGCGGCTCCTACCCCGGCCGCTTCATCCCCCTCTCCCTGCCTGCGATCTGGGATCCGAAGCTCATGGCCGACGAGGTGCGAAGGGTCGCCAGGAAGGGCTGCCACACCGTCAGCTTCTCCCAGGATCCGCAGGGTCTGGGTCATCCGAGCATCCACGACGAGCACTGGAACCCCGTCTGGCAGGCCTGCGCCGACGAGGGAACGATCGTGACGGTCCACATCGGTTCCGGCTCGGGGATGTTCTTCACCTCACCGGACGCGCCCGTCGACGTCATGATCACGAACACTCCGATGAGCATCGCGAACTTCGCCTCGGACCTGCTGTGGTCGCCGATCCTGAGGCGCTACCCGACCCTCAAGTTCGCACTCGCCGAGGGCGGGATCGGCTGGATTCCCTACCTGCTCGAACGCGCTGACTACGTCTACAAGCACCACCACCGCTGGACCCACCAGGACTTCGGCGACAAGCTCCCGAGCGATCTCTTCCGGGAGCACATCGTCACCTGCTTCATCGACGACGAGTTCGGCATCCGGAACCGCCACGCCGTGGGGATCGACGGCATCACCTGGGAGTGCGACTACCCCCACTCCGATACGACCTGGCCCCGTGCCCCCGAGACGCTGGCGCGCTGCTTCGAAGAGGTGCCCGACGAGGAGGTCAGGAAGATCACGCACGAGAACGCAATGCGGCACTTCCGCTACGACCCCTTCGCCCACATCCCCAGGGAGCAGTGCACCGTGGCGGCGCTTCGGGCCCAGGCGGGGGACGTGGACCTGGCCCATCGCTCGCAGCACGGCGGCACGCCCCCGACCCCGGACACGGGACGGCCCGTCACGACCGCGGACATCCAGCGCCAGCTCGCCTCGGCGTTCACCGCGCCGATCGCCGACTGACCGGGAGGCCCGCGGGCCCTCAGTCGGTGATCGCTGCCAGCGCCAGGTCCGAGAGCCGGGCCATCCGCTCGAAGTTGTTCGAGTCCTCGAGGATCCCCGTCGTCAGGCACACGAAGACGAGGTCGCGCTGCGGGTCCACCCAGAACATCGTCGAGCCCGCGCCGAGCCCGCCGAAGCTCCCAGGAGAGGTGGTGGCACCAAAGGGCATCGGGAAGAGGCCGGAGCCGCGCAGGAAGAAGCCGAGGCCCAGGAAGGCGGGGAAGGGCGCCCAGCCCCGTGCTTCGCACATGGCGTCGAAGATGTGGTTCACCTCGTCGCCCGTGTGGTTGCGGAGAGCCAGCTCCAGGAGTGAAGGCGAGAGGATGCGCGCTCCGTCCCGCACGCCGCCCCCGCGCAGCGCGTCGGCGAAGCGGAAGAGATCCTGGGCCGTCCCCAGCGCACCGCCCCCCGGCATCTCGAAGCTCTCGCCGTGCATGACGTTGATGCTCTCGAGAGCCGCCGGCGGGATGATCCCGGGCGTCGGGTCGCAGACCCGCGCGGGTGCGCGCCGATCGGCGAGATCGGGTCTCAGCGAGAGGCTCGTGTTCTTCATGCCGAGCGGGGCGAAGATCTCCTCCTCGAGGATCCGCCGGAGGGGACGGGAAGCGCCGTCGCGGCGGCGCACGATCTCTCCCAACACGGCGAAGGCGCCGATCGGGCTGTAGCTGACGATCCGGCCCGGGGTGGTCTGGAGAGGCTGGTCGGCGACGGCCAGTGCGACGGCCGTCGTGTCGCCGAGCTGCGTGGGATCCATGAAGGGAAGCTCGGCGGGCAGGCCGGCCGTGTGGGTGAGGAGCTGGGCGATCGTCACCCGCTGCTTTCCCTTGACGCCGAACTCCGGGATGACCTCGGCGACCCGGGTGTGCAGCTGCAGGTCGCCGCGATCCACGCACTGCAGCACGGCGATCGCCGTGAAGGCCTTCGTGACGGAGAAGAGGTGGAACACGTCGTCGACGTGGGCCTGGCGCGCATTCACGCGATCCGCAAAGCCGACGGCCCGGTGGTGGGCGATCTCGCCGTGGCGCGCGACCAGCGTGACCGCTCCGTCGTAGCGCTCCGCGGCGACGTCCGCCGCGATCGCCTGCTCGAGGCGGTCGAGGCGCTCCGGATCCAGGCCGAGCTCTTGCGCTTCCATCGGGTCTACCTCTCGTCGAGGTGGGCGATCCTAGCTCAGGCGCCTCGGGCCGCTGCCGGGGCCGCGCGCCGCCTCACACCCTTGCGGGAGCCTCCTTCTCCGACTCCAGGGCGAGAAGCGGAAGGACGCGGCCGAGTGCCCGCAGGTCCTCCTCCGATCCGTCGTGGCGATAGCCCAGCAGCTTGGCGACGAAGCGGGCCGCCGCCGGATTGCGGGCTCCGTAGTCGACCATCTCCCGCTCCCTCGCTTCGACCGGAAGAGGGCTCGCCACGATGGCCAGGCGGCGCCGACCGACCTGGATGGTGGCCCGGGGGGTCGCGAGCAGGTTCTTGTACCAGTCCGCTCCCTCGCCAAAGCCCGATGCGACGATGTAGGTCTCGCGCTCTTCGTCGTGGCGAAGCACCTCCACCACGGCCCTGCGCTCGAGACCCGAGACCCGCCCCCTGTGCTCGATGAGCAGGAAGCGACTTCCGAGCAGGCCTCCGAGCCCGAGCCGGTAGAGGGTGATCGGCGCGCGGTACAGCCACCGGGAGAGCCCCTGCGGCGGCCCCACCTCGCGGACCTTCTCCAGCGTCATCCCAGCCCTCCATCCAGCAGCGAGATCCTCGCCGTCATGACGACGATCATCGCGACGATACCCACGCTGGCCACCGCGCCCAGCAGGCTCCACCAACCCATCACGCGGTGGAACTCCGACGGGAGCTCTCCGATCTCCAGGGCCTCGTCCACCAGGTGATGGAGCCGGGACTCGAGGCGGATCGCCAGGGCGAGCAGGATCGCGAGCAGCAAGAACAGGAGGAGCACCTCGGCGAGCCAGCCGCTCCACAACGGCATCCCGCCGAGCCATGCCATCCAGATGCCCGTCACCGGCAGCAACAGGGCGGAGGGCACCAGCAAGGCATGGTCCTGCCGCACGACGAGGTCGAAGGCGAAGGCGATCCGGGAGAGATCACCGCTTCGCGCCGCGCTGAGCGCCGCGAACCCGTTCGAGAAGGAGACGCCCGCGAACACCGCGACGCCGAGCAGATGAACCACCTTGAGCAGGAGATAGAGCGACATCAGCCCGCCAGATCCTCCTCGAGACTGCCGATCAGCTTGCCCAGGAGCGCGTGCAGCTCGCGCTTCTCCCGTCGCGAGAGGCGCGCGGTGGCCGTGGCGAGGCGCGCCCTGGTGCGAGGCGCGAGACTTCGCACGAGGCGGCGGCCGACCGGTGAGAGTGCGACCAGCACTTCCCGCCCCCGGGGTTCGAGGCGGATCAGATCTTCGCCGCCCAGCTGCTTCGTCAGGGTGTGGGCCCGTTGGCGGGTCACGCCCTGGAGGCGTGCCCACTCGGCCTGGCTCAAGCCCTCGGGAAAGGCGTCGAGGACCGCGAGCGCGATACCGCTGCTGCGGCTGATCCCGCGTGGCCCGAGAACCTGGTCGACTGCATCGCTGAGCAGGACGTGGGCGTACCCGATGCGATCGGTGATCTCGTAGGCAACCCGACCTGCGTCCATGGAAGACGTGTAGGGCGGATCGCGATGAATGTCAATGTGGTTGACGATAGGGGAGCACTCCCGGCTCGCTGATTTCCCCTCCCTGCTACAGTGGCCCCAGAGAGTGGGCCGGGCCGGCTCACCTGCTTCCGAGGGCAACGCACGGCGTCGGTCCCCCACTCATGATCGAGCTCTGGATCCCCGTCACGATCGCGGCTGCCTTCCTGCAGAACATTCGTTCGAGCGTGCAGGTCGCGCTCAAGGGAAGGCTCTCGAACGCCGGTGCCACCTACGTCCGCTTCCTCTTCGCCGCGCCCGTGGCGCTCCTCGCCTTTGCCGTGACGAGCCGCCTCTCGGGTGGTCTGCTCCCGGAGGCCGGCGGGGACTTTGTCGTGGGTGTGGTCGTGGGCGGTGCGGCCCAGGTCGTGGCCACCGGCTGCCTGCTCATGGCCGCGACCCTGCGCAACTTCGCCGTGGCGACGGCCTACTCGAAGACGGAGCCGATCCTGGCGGCGCTCCTCGGGCTGCTCCTGCTCTCCGAGCCCGTGGGTCCAGCCGCGGTCCTGGGCATCTCGATCTCGGTGGGAGGCGTGGTCGGCCTGGGTTTCGCCCGGGGAGGGGTGGTCGGGGCTCCCGGAGGGTTCTTGTCCCGTCTGCTGGACCGTGGCGCCGTCCTCGGCATCGCCTGCGGCGCACTCTTCGGCCTCGCGGCCGTCAGCTACCGCGGCGCCTCCCTCTCGCTGCAGGTCGCCGGCCACCCGGAAGCTGCCGAGACCTTCCTTCTGCGCTCCACCTTCACACTGAGCTGGGTCCTGGTCTTCCAGACCCTCCTCGGTGGGGTCTATCTGCGGCTTCGCGAGCCCGGGGAGCTGGGTCGGATCTTCCGCGCATGGCGGCCGTCCGTTCTGGTGGGGCTCACGGGCGCCGCGGCCTCGGTGGGTTGGTTCTCGGCCGTGACCCTCGAGAACGCCGCGTACGTGCGCACCCTGGGTCAGGTCGAGCTTCTCTTCGCGCTCGGATCGTCGCGCTTCTTGCTCGGAGAGCGGATGACCCGGGGCGAGATCCTCGGCATCCTCACCATCCTGATCGGGCTCCTCCTCTTGATTGCGGTTCGCTGAGCGCGCGGCGTCCGCGGAGTGCCGGCTGGGGGTTTCCACCCAGCCGCTGGCAGCCCGGGTGAACGGTGGCTCTCGGCCCGGGGGTCAACCTCGGCGTCCGACCCGCCGATTCATGGGGCATGCGCGGGCGACACGAGCTCTTCGGGCTGGTGGCGGCGGGGCTCCTTTGGGCCCACGCCGCCGTAGCGGTGACGCCGGAGGTCGGTCTGCTGCCGACCCGGGCACCCGCCCGGTTGGCCGCACCCGCGGCGGGCGTGGATGCGTGGTTGGAGGGGGAGCTCGCCCGCCACGTCACCGTCAGCGCGCATCGCGCCGGTCCCGGCTTCGGACCCGAGGGCGCCCATGCATCCACGCGGATCCAGGTCGCTCTCGCCGAATCGGGAGGGACGGCGGCGGTCGTAGTGGCGTTCTAGCCCGTCGGGAGTCCCCCCGGCTCTGCCGGGGAGGCGCTCAAAGTTTGACAGTTCCGGAATGCAAGACTCCCCCTCGTGAGCCGCTCAAAGCAT
>NYZB01000081.1 GCA_002687015.1 Deltaproteobacteria bacterium | reverse complement strand
GCGGCTCACGAGGGGGAGTCTTGCATTCCGGAACTGTCAAACTTTGAGCGCCTCCCCGGCAGAGCCGGGGGGACTCCCGACGGGCTAGGGCGAAGGCAACCCTCGCGTCTCCCCCGAATGGGGTAGGAGCCGGCGATCCCCGGAGCGACCGCCGCCCGTGCGACGATTCGCTGTGCTGCTGTGAGGCCAAAGGTCTCAGCTCGCAGCGGCTCGGCCCTGGCCTGCCGCCAGGGCGAAGGCGAGGTAGACGCGACGGCCGCTGCGGAAGTCCTCGTACATCGGTGAGCCCTTGCAGCCGGCAAAGTGGTAGATGGGCCGGCGGAGGAAGTCGGGGATGGCGGAGCCCGAGTCGATCAGATTCCGCTTCCGCGCGTCGTCCGCTTCGAGCGCGGCCACCACGTGGGGGGTGATGTCCCGCTGGTAGCCGACCTTGAAGCCCGATTGCGCCACCTGCGCTTCCAGGTCGCCGACCTCCTCCCGGTGGCGGAAGTCAGCGAGGAGGAGCACGCCCTCGGCGACGAGCACCCGGCGAGCCTCCGCCAGGAAGGCGGCGACGTCGGGATAGCAATGGGAGCTCTCGACGTTGATCAGCACGTCGAAGGAGGAATCTCCGAAAGGCAGCGCCGCCGCATGGCCGGGCACGAAGCGCAGGCCGGCGCCATCGAAGCGGGCCCGGCTCGCCTCCACAGCGCGCTCCGAGAGGTCGAGACCCGTCACGGCGCGAGCTCCGTGCGCATGGAGCACATGGGCCGCGCCCCCCCCGCGCCCGGATCCCACCTCGAGGACCCGCTTGTCGCGGAGCGGGGCCTGCAAGGCGAGGTAGTCGTAGAGCCCGAGCTGGTGCCGCTCGGGACCTGCGCTCTCCGGGGCCGGCGCGTAGCCGTAGTTCATGCAATGGAAGTCGGAGAAGAGGAGCTCCGAGAGCTCGCTGATGGTGTCGTACCAGACCTGGTAGCCCCGCTCCCGCACAGGGAAGCCCAGGGCCCGGGCCAGCTTCAGGCCCCCTCGGGCCAGGGCCAACCTCCCGGCGAGGCGCAGGCTGCCTGAGACGGCCCGGCTCACGGGAGGAGTACGCGCTGCAACAGCACCGGGCCGGGGGGGAAGATCCAGTCGCGCCAGGCGTCGGGAACCTGGTGTGCGATCGCCCGGCGATAGCGCGGCAGGCGATACCAGGGGATGCCGGGGACGAGGTGGTGCTCCCAATGGTAGGGAGTGATGCAGAAGGGGAAGCAGAGATCCTTCAGCGGAAAGATCAATCCACGCGTCTTGAGCCGCTGGTCCTCGACTTCGCGGTACCCGCCGCCGTGCTCGAAGCTGCTCTTCAGGAAGTTCAGGGTGATCGCCATCTTGATCGCGACCAGCGTGGTGATCAGTGTGGCCACCGGGGCCTCGCGGAAGGGAACGAAGAGGATGACCGTCCAGCCCACGAGGAAACCGGCGCCGCGCAGCCAGGGACCGGCGTCGTAGGAGGCCTCCGGCTTCGGGCAGCGATCGTCGAGGCCCTTCATCCAGAGCCGGTAGACCTCGAGCTCGTAGAGGGGGATCAGCCAGACCTTGGCCAGCTTGGTGAGCAGCTCGCGCCCCTCCAGGACGTACTTGGCGCAGTTCTGCGGGTCGTCGTCCTCCAGCACCCGCCTGTGGTGGACGTTGTGCCCGACGCGCCAGTGGACCTCGTAGTCGCGCGTGAAGAGCAGGCACACGGCCCAGCCGAACACGTCGTTCAGCCGGCGGCACAGGCGTTCCGACCGCACGACCAGGAACTGATCGTGGGAGGCCTCGTGCACCACGAGCGTGAAGAGCGAGAAGACGACGGTCCCGTTCACCAGGCCCATCATTGCGATGGCGAGGGGAGTCGGAAGCCGACGAAAGGCCAGGTAGCTGCCGGGTACGACGGCGAGCAGGAGGGCGAGCGATGCCAGGTTGATGGCGTTGTGCCGCCAGTGGTTGCTCTTGTCGGTGAGGGGACGTCCCTGCTCCGCGAGCTCCTCCAGCCAGGCCTCGCCGCGTGCCTCGTCGGGATTCGCAGAGACCATCGATCCCCTCATCGCCTCGTCGACGTCGGGCTCGTGCAGCGGGGGATGGCGCCTTGCTCCCTCGGGGCGAGCATAGCCGAGCCGGCCCTGCCCGCGCTGGAGATCAGCCGAGGGCCTCGGGACGGCCCGCCGGGTCTAGGGATCGGAGAAAACCGCGAGACGGTGGAAGCCGGGGCCCCACGCCCCACTTCGCGAGCGTCGATCGCCTGGGACCCGGGAGGCTCGCGGATGCGCGGGCTGCACGCATCGGGCCGCGGCCGGGCACCTGCGAGAACCGACCCGGCCGGCGCCCGCCACGAGTGATAGTGTCACGGGGCGCGTCATCAACCAGCCGGCAGGAACCATGGCAGCCGAAGACCAGGACCTGACTCGACCCGATCCCGAAGCAGAGGCCCGCGCCTTCGACGCGGATACCCTGCGCGACAAGTACCGGGAGGAGCGCGACAAGCGCATCCGGGCCGATGCCAACGATCAGTACATCGAGATCAAGGGCGAGTACGCGCACTACCTCGACGACCCCTATGTCGAGCCGGGCTTCAGCCGTGAGCCGCTCATGGACGAAGTCGAGGTGGCCGTGATCGGTGGCGGCTTCGGCGGGCTCCTGACGGCTGCGCGACTGCGTGAGAACGGAGTCGAGGAGGTCCGCATCATCGATAGCGCCGGCGACTTCGGCGGGACCTGGTATTGGAACCGCTACCCCGGCGTGGCCTGCGACATCGAGTCCTACATCTACCTGCCGCTGCTCGAGGAGACGGGCCACGTCCCCCGGCAGAAGTACGTGACCGGGGAGGAGATCCTCGAGCACTGCCAGAGGATCGCGAGGAAGTACGACCTCTACCGCGATACCTGCTTCCAGACCCGGGTGACCGAGCTGCGCTGGGACGAGGACGCCGCCCGTTGGATCATCTCCACGGATCGCGGCGATCGCATGAAGGCCCACTACGTGTGCATGGCGCTGGGGGTCCTGAACCGCCCGAAGCTACCCGGAATCCCCGGAATCGAGAAGTTCCAGGGGCATACCTTCCACGCCAGCCGTTGGGACTATGGCTACACCGGCGGCGATGCCGATGGCAACCTCACGGGGCTGACCGGCAAGCGCGTCGGCATCCTCGGCACCGGCGCGACGGCGGTGCAGTGCGTTCCGCACGTGGGCGAATCGGCGGAGCAGCTCTACGTGTTCCAGCGCACCCCCTCATCGGTCGACGTGAAGAACAACGAGCCCGTGGACCCGGAGTGGGCAAAGAGCCTGAAGCCGGGCTGGCATCAGGAGAGGATGGACAACTTCCAGATCCTCACGGCCGGTGGCTACCAGGCGGAGGACCTGGTGAACGACGGCTGGACCGAGATCATCCGCAAGCTCGTCGTGCAGCTCCAGAAATCGGACGATCCCGACCTCTCGCCCGAGGCCGTGGCCAAGAACATGGAGCTGGCGGACTTCGAGAAGATGGAGCAGATCCGGGCCCGCGTGGATGCCGTGGTCGAAGACGAGGCGACCGCGGAAGCCCTGAAGCCCTACTACCGCCAGTTCTGCAAGCGCCCCTGCTTCCACAACGAGTATCTCCCGACCTTCAACCGGGAGAACGTCACGCTCGTGGACACGAAGGGTCAGGGCGTGGAACGCGTGACGGAGAAGGGCGTGGTGGTCGATGGCCAGGAGTACGAGCTCGACTGCCTGATCTATGCCAGTGGCTTCGAGGTCGGAACCTCCTACACCCAGCGCGGCGGCTACGAGGTCTACGGGCGAGAGGGGCAGACCCTGACGGAGAAGTGGGAAGATGGCGTGCGCACGATGCACGGCATGTACAGCCACGGCTTTCCGAACTGCTTCTTCATCATGAGCATCACCCAGTCCGGCTTCACCGTGAACTTCACGCACATGCTCGGCGAGACGGGCAGACACCTCGCCTACGTCATCAAGACGGCCATCGACGAGGACATCCGCACCCTCGAGGTCTCGGAAGAAGCCGAGGCCGAGTGGGTCGAGACGATCCTCCGCGTCTCGAGCACCGCCGGTGAATTCCAGCAGACCTGCACGCCGAGCTACTACAACAACGAAGGGAAGCCCGGGGAGGTGAGCCGCCAGAACGGCTTCTTCTTCGGCGAGCCAATGGAGTTCATGAACATCCTGGCCGACTACCGAGCCGACGGCGGCCTGAAGGGGCTCGAGCGCAGCTAGCTCGTGACCCGAACCCGATCCAGCCGAGGAGCCTCTTGCCATGAGCCAGCACTTCTTCGACCCCAGCCGCTACAAGTGGCGCACGGTGACCGGTGATGGGACGCAGTCCTACAAGATCCACCACGACTACACGATCCTGGGCGCCGACGCGGCGGCCGGGACCCTCGACATGGTGGTCCGGTGGCAGGGCGATGGCGGCCACTGTCCCCTCCACCGACACACCTCGGTGACCACCATCCTTGTGCTCGAGGGCGAGCAACATCTCTGGGATCTCAATCCGGATGGCAGCCAGGGCGCGTACAAGGTGCGCAAGGCCGGAGACTATGCGCTGACCGTCGGAGACAAGCCGGCCCATCACGAGCGGGGCGGAGACGCAGGCGGGATGGTCTTCTTCGGAAATCACACCACCGATGGGGTCCTGTACGAGATCCTCGACGAGGACATGAAGGTCCTGGCAGACGTCACGATCGAGGGGCTGGTGGCCGACTGGGAAGCCAACACCTGAGCAGGCCACGGCGCAAAGAGGACGCAGAGCCAAGACCCGCCTTCCCTGGGGCTAGGTTGACGAGTCGGCCGCTGCGAAGACCTTGCGGGCCAGGTGGATGCCGTCGATGGCGCGCGGGAAGCCCCCGTAGACCACCGCCGTCACCATCCCCTCCTCGATCTCGTCGCGCGTCACGCCATGGTGGAGCGCACCGCGCAGATGGATCTCGAGCTCGTTGGGGAGGGAGAGCGCCGTCAGGACGGAGATCACCACCAGGCTGCGATCGCGCCGTGAGAGCTGGGGGCGCGACCACACGTCGCCGAAGGCGTAGTCGAGGACCAGCTCTCCCATGTCGCCGAGCTGCTCGACCGTCGCCGTGGCCGCGAACTCCATGTCGGTGCCGGTCGGCATACCGAGCAGCGTGCGCAGCACCTCCTTCCCGTCTTCCCGGCGCTTCTCGTCGTCCTTGGACTCGGCGGGTGCGGCCGGGATCGCGCGCTGCTCCGTTCCATCGAGCTCGGCGAAGACCTTGGCTGCAATGCCCGCGCCCGCGAGTGCGAAGGGAAGTCCGGCATAGACGCCGACCTGCACCATGATCTCGTCGATCTCGTCGCGGGCGAGGCCATGGTGGAGGCCGCCGGGGATGTGCTGGTGCAGCTCCAGCTCGCGGCCCAGGGCCGTGAGCATCGAGATCACCACGAGGCTGCGGTCGCGTCGCGAGATCTGGGTCCGGCTCCAGACCTCGCCCGCACCGGTCTGGATCGCCATGTGGCCGACGGCGCCCAGGCTGTCGAGGAACCCGACCAGGCCCTGGCCGCCTTCCTCGGAACCGCTGAGCCTCGAGAGCACCTCGAGACCACGCTCGCGTCGTGTGTGGGGATCGCTCACGAGTCCTCCTGAGGGGCTACCGCGTGGCCGGGGCCGTGGCCGACGGATCCACCGCCAGGGCGAGCTTGCCCTTCGCGCCGCCGGCAACGAGACGTTCGAGGGCGTCGGGGAGGGCTTCGAAGGCCAAGAGATCGTCGATTCGCGTCCTCAGCTTGCCCTCGCTCCACCATGCGAGCAGCTGCTCCTGCGTGCGCTCCTTGAAGGCGCGGTCGTAGTGGGTCGGGATCACTCCGACGACGGAGTAGTTGTTGTAGACGAGGTGCTCCGTATCGGTCCTTCCCCAGCTCCCACTGGCGAAGCCGATCGCGAGGATCCGCCCTTCGTGGGCGACACATCGGGTTGCGCTCTGGAAGGCCTCGCCGCCCACCGGATCGTAGATCGCATCGGCACCACGACCCCCGGTCGCGGCCCGGACGGCCTCGGCGATGTCTTCGGAGCGGTGGTCGATCACGTGGTCGGCACCGAGGCTGCGGCAGAAGTCCGCGCGTTCGGGAGAGCCCGCCGTCGCGATGACCCGCGCCCCCAGCGCCTTGCCCACCTGGATCGCTGCCTGCCCGGTGCCTCCCGCGGCGCCGATCACGAGGAGCGTCTCCCCGGCCTCGACCTTGCCTCGCGTGACGAGTGCAATGAACGCGGTGTGGAAGGGGATCAGGAAGCCGGCCGCCTCGGCGTCGCTCATGCCCTCGGGCACGGGCAGGCAGAACTCGTCCAGGCCGAGGCACTGCTCCGCGAAGCTGCCGGCGCCGGTGAAGAAGCTCGTGACCGCCATGACCCGGTCTCCGATCTTCCGGCCCTCCACGCCCTCACCCCAGCCGGCGACGCGGCCGGCCACCTCCTGGCCCTGGGTGAAGGGCAGCTCCCGGGGTGTGAGGTGGTAGCTACCCTGGCACATGAAGGCGTCGGGGAGCCCGATGCCCGCCGCGACCACGTCGAGAAGCACCGTTCCCGGGTAGGGCTGCGGCGGCGGCGCCTCCTCGTTCAGGCTGAGGACGTCCATGGGGCGCCCGGCCTTGGTGGTCTGCCATGCTCGCATCGCGTCGAGGCTCCTCGGGCTACTTCGTGAACACGGCCTGCCCACCGTCGGGCGTCGCCGGCCCCTTCCCATCGAGGATGCCCCGCATGCGCTGCTCGACCGCCAGGCGGTGATTCTCGTGGGTGTGGATGTAGAAGGTCCCGTCGAGCACGGCGTCGTGCACGCGAGCCGCCACCTGCTCGGCCGGCATGCTGGCCTCGCACATCGCCCTGAAGCCCTGGATGGCCTCGCGCATCTCTTCGGAAGAGAGGTCGACCGCGGTGGCGGCCAGCTCTTCGGGGCGGTTGCGATCCGACTCCCAGATGCGCGTGTTCACGTGCCCGGGGCAGAGCACCGAGACCCCGACCTTGCTCCCCACGGCGGCGAGCTCGTGGTAGAGGGTCTCGGAGAGCGTGACGACCCCGTGCTTGGTGACGTTGTAGGGAGCCATTCCGGGTACGGAGACCAGGCCCGCCATGGAGGCCGTGTTCACGATGTGCCCCTCGTCCTGGGCGATCAGGTGCTTGGCGAAGACCCGCACGCCGTGGATCACCCCCCACAGGTTGGGGCGCATGGCGAACTCCCAGTCCTCGGTGGTCAGCTCCCACATGAGGCCGCCCGATCCGACGCCGGCGTTGTTGCAGACCAGGTGCACCGCGCCAAAGCGCTCGAGTGCGTCCTCCGCGAGGGCATCCATCGCCGCAGCGTCCGACACGTCGAGCTGCCGGGCCAGGACCTCGACGCCATCTGCTTCGAAGGCGCCCGACGCCTCGGCCAGAGCGTCCCCCTCCACGTCGACCAGCACGAGCTTCATGCCCTCGCGGGCAAAGCGGGTCGCCATGGCGTAGCCGATCCCGCTCGCGCCGCCCGTCACGACGGCCACCTTCCCGGCTAGATCCTGCATGGAGACTCGGTGGGCCCTCCGATCAAGCCCGATCGGTGGCCTGGGCCGACTCCTCCAGAGGCTTCCAGTGGAAGAGCCCGTAGATCAGCGTCTGCACGAAGTGATGGCCCATGGAGCCGCCCGCGGCCTCCATGACCGGACGCTTGATCACGAACTCGACCACGTGGGCCGCCAGCGTTCCCCAGAAGACGACGTGTCCAGTGGTCGATACCCAACCGCTTCCCCAGACGATCGCGGCCGTCGCACCCAGCCAGATGACCCATACGCTCTGTTTCATGGTCGCCCTCCCGGACGCCGGCAGGCTATCACAGGACGCGTTCGCTGCGCCTGCGGGCGAACTCCCGTCGCCGTCGGGGACCAGCCCGATCCAAGCTCGTCGAGGTCCTGGCGGGTTGGCAGCGCGCTCCGCCAGCGCGGGATGGAGACGCTGCGCGTGTAGACCAGGCCAAGCTCTGCGATTCCCTGTCACGTGAGAGCTGGATCTCCCACTTCCACCTCGGATGTCTGCGCGGAGCCTGCTTCCCCGGACGCTGCTGGCCCTCGGCATCGCGTTCGCGTGGGGCTCGGCTTCCATCGCCGCGCCGATTCTTCTCTACTCCATCGACTTCGAGATGCAGACCGTCGGTGCCGTCGTCGCCGAGGACCAGGGGCCCTTTCCGAGAAGCTCCGTGTCGAGCTGCTTCAGCTGCGTACCCTTCCAATCGAACCCGTTGATCTCCGACTCCCTGATCCACCTCGATGGCCATGCGCTCGAGCTGCGGGTCGACGAGAACCCGGCCATCGCCAACGAGCAGGTGTTACTCGACGTTCCGTCGCAATACTCCTTCTACCAGGTCGAGGTCGACCTTCAGAACTCGTTGGTAGAGGTTCTCGGCGGCAACAGCACCTTCACGGTCTTCTTCGATGCGCCCACCATTCTGCCGTTGCGGTTCCTGACCCAGGCTCTGCTGGTGCTTCCCCATTCGCCGGCCCAGTCCCTTGCGAGCCAGGGTCGCCTCCATCTGGTGATGAACGTCGATTTCGAGGCGCAGCGATGGACCGTCTCGGTCGGCAACGTCCAGGGGAGCGGGTTTCTCGATCCCGGGTTCTACAGTGAGCTCAGGTCCGTACGCCTTGCGCTCACCGGCGGCTCACTCGAGAGCCGCGTCGGCATCGACAACCTGCGGCTCTGGGCGATTCCGGAACCGATCCGCCTCCTCGAGCTGGCGCTCGCCGTTCTCGCCCTTCGAGGGGGGTGCCGAATGAGCCCGAAGTCATCGAGCGGGCGCTGATCTCGGGGTCGGCGCTGTTCGAAGCCGCGGCCCGCTCCGGCGTCCAAAGCCCAGCGCCGCAACTCCTCCTAGGCGCGTTCTCCGGGGCCTGTGCCGTCGCGCAGCGCGCTTCGGACCTGCCGATCGGTCCGGCGGTCGAGGGCCGTCAGTGCGTTGATGATGAGCTTGGCACCCAGCCAGCGAAGCGGCTCCGGAGGCCACGAGAGCTCGCGGCGCCGAAGCGCCACCTCGTGCTCGTGCTCGCGGCCCTGGATGCGCTCGGCCAGCATGGCACCCATCAGGGTGGCCTGGGCGACTCCGTGGCCCGCATACCCGAGGCCGAAGAAGAGGTTCCGATGCGCTCCACCGACACCCAGGGTGGGAAGGAAGTCGAGGGTGAGCCCGATCCAGCCGCCCCAGAAGTGCGCGATGGGCAGATCGGCGAGCGTCGGGAAACGCTCGCGGAACGCCCCCTCGATCGCGCGAAAGGCGGGCGGGTCGTAGCCGGGGGCGAGCCCACTCCCCCATGCGTACCGAACCACTTTCGAACCGCCCACGATCGTGTTCCGTTCCGTCAGGCGGAAGCTCTCCAGGGTCTCGTGCGCGGTGTAGATGCCCTCGCGCCCCCGCCAGCCGAGCTCCGCCAACTGCGCTTCGCCGAGGGGCTCCGTCTCGAAGAGCGACACCCGGAGTGGGGCCACCCGTCTCTTGTGGCGCCCCGTGGCCGGGGTGTAGGCATTCGTCGCGAGTACGACATTGGCCGCCTCGACCGATCCCCGGCTCGTTCGCGCGGTGACCTTCGGGCCCTCGTCGAGGGCGATCAGTGCGGAGCTCTCGAAGAGGCGCACGCCGGCCGCGAGCGCCGCACGGCGCAGACCCATGACGTAACGCCCCGGGTGCAAGGTGCCGCCCCGCTCCTCCAGCACGCCAGAGCGGAAGGCAGCCGGAAGACCGCGCTCGCGCATCTCGCCTTCGTCCAGGAAACGCACCTGGGCTCCCAGCTCGGCGGCGCGGCCTGCTGCCGTGCGGAGGCGGGCCTCGTGTTTCCGATGGACTCCGGCCATGATGTTGCCACTGGCCCGGTACTCGCACTCGATCCCGTGCTTGCGGATCACCTCCTCGGTGGCTTCGACGGCCACGTCGGCGAACCGCACGAGCCCCGCCGCACGCTCTCTTCCGAAGAAGCGCAGGAGCGTCGGGATGTCCTTTCCGATGGTCGGCGTCAGGTGGCCGGCATTCCGCCCACTGGCCCCCGAGCCGGCGAAGCCCTGCTCGAGGAGGACGACGTCGGCTCCCTGGGCGCGAAGCGAGAGCGCCGTCGAGAGGCCCGTATAGCCACCGCCGACCACGACCACGTCGGCGCGCAGATCGCTCGCGAGCGGCGGCTGCGGGTCTTCGGGAGCTTCGACCCAGGGGCTGATCTCTTCGAAGGGGAGAGGGTGCTTCATCGGATCGGCTCCTCGTCTTGCGCCAGGAGACCTGCGAGGACGATCTGGAGGCGGCGCCGCAGCTCCAGGCCCGTCGAGCCCGGGCGGATGAGGCGCTCCAGCTCGAAGCCGCGCAGCGCACCGCGCATGGCGCGCGCTCCCTCGAGTGGCCGGACCACGCCGAGCGCCTCGAGGCCCTCGGCGAGGCGAGCGTCCAGGGTCTTCTGCCATGAGTTCACTTCGCGTGCGAGCTCGGGATCTCGCGCACCGTACACGAGCATCTCGTACTCGGCGCGAGTGGTGGCGGGGCGCTCGAGATCGCGCTCGGAGAGCGCGACCAGCGCGTCGAGCAGCTCGCGTTCACCCCCCTCCACGAACCGGTCATCCAGGAAGGCAACGGAGCGAGCCACCCCCTCCATGAAGTGGCGGAACGCGGCGCGAACCACCTCGTCCCTCGAATCGAAGTGGTAGGCGATCGAGCCCAGTGCCACGCCGGCCTCCCCGGCCACCCGCCTGTGCGTGACGGAGTCGACCCCCCCTGTGCCGATTACGGTGAGGGTCGCGTCGAGGATGACCTCGCGGCGGTTCTGGGGACTCGGTGCAGCCATGAGAGATGAACGATTGTATGGTTATCATGAACGTATGTCCAATTCCCTTCGTAAGGAAAAGATTCTTGTCTAGTCTGATAATCCAGACTAGGATCGACTCCCATGCAGACTCCGGTCGAACTCCTCGAGGATTCCCGGAAGATCAGCGCCCTGGCCCATCCGGTCCGCGCGAGCATCCTCGAAGCCCTCCGCACGCCCGACACGGCGGCTGGCATCGCGCGCACCTTCGGCCGGTCTCGCCAGTACGTCAGCTACCACCTGAAGGAGCTGGAGCGCGTCGGCCTGGTGCAGCACACCGGAGAACGGCGGAAGGGGAACTTCGTCGAGCAGCTCTACGAGGCGACCGCGCGGCGCTTCGTCGTCTCCTCGCGCTTCGCCTCGAACCCCGAGCGCCTCGCCTCGGTCTTCCGGGACCAGGTGTCGCTCAGCCAGCTCTCGGACCTGGGCGAGCGTCTGCAGCGCGATGCGGCTGGGCTCGTCGATCTCGCGGCCCGCCAGGACGAGGAGATCCCGAGCGCCACCGTCGAGGCGGAGCTGCGCTTTGCCGACGACGACGCGCGGGCCGCGTTCCTGGCCGAGTACGTCGACATCCTCAAGTCGCTGCTGGCGAAGTACGGCGGGGCCGAGGGCGAGCCCTACCGCGTCGCCCTGGCGACCTATCCCGAGCTGGAGGACGCCCCATGAAGGATGACTTCGAAGAGAGCTTCGTGGTGGCCATGGCACCCGACGCGGTCTGGCAGGCGCTGACCGAGCGCACCGTCGATGCCGACGGGGACGGAGAG
Source organism: Deltaproteobacteria bacterium (assembly GCA_002687015.1). Taxonomy (GTDB): domain Bacteria; phylum Myxococcota_A; class UBA9160; order UBA9160; family UBA6930. Next base: position 11,590 of record NYZB01000081.1, on the reverse strand, counting down.
CTGCACTACGTGCTGCCGGGTTTCCCTTCCCTGACCCCGCTGGGCGTCGTGGGTGCCAGCTGCACCCCGGTCGAGGTGGAGGAAGGGCGCCTCCTACGGCTCACCAAGGATCACCACCCCTGCGCTGGAACCGAGATCGCGGTGAGACTCGAGCAGGCGGAGAAGGGCACGCGCATCACCATCGTGCAGTCCGGCTTCGGAGCCTTCCTGGACCTCGTCGGCCGGGATACGGCCTTCGGCCACGGACACCAGATCGTCAACGACTTCCGCCTCTACATCGAGCGCGGCCTCACGGTGCCGGGGACGGCGTGGGGCGCCAACCTGGGCGCGTCGCCGAGGCAGACCCCCGTCGGTCTCGAAATCCTCTCCGTCCAGCCCGATGGCTTCGCTGCATCCGCGGGAATGAAGGAAGGCGACCTGCTGCTCACCCTGCGCGGCATCCGCCTGCACGACCTGCAGCAGCTCTGGACCGTGCTCGCGTTGACACAAGCCGGAAGCGAAGCCGTCGCGACCTGGGCGCGTGGACGGCGAGCGATGGACGGCAAGGCGACCTTCTAGCGGCGGCCAGGGCCCATCTCAGGAACGTCCTGCGCCCCCACCTGGAGAAGGCAGCTCCTCGCTCGATGTTGGTGAGCCGGGCTCTAGCCGCGGGCGCGCTTCCGGTGCACGACCCAACCGGTCGCCGCCAGTAGCAGCACCCCCGCGCTCGGCTCCGGGACGCCTCCGCCCGACCAGCTTCCGAACGCGGAGACGATGCCCGCGTCTTCCGTCATCCAGGTCGTCGTCCACTGCGACGCGCGGTCTCCAATGTCGCTGCGCATGACGATCGCGTGGCAGGGGTAGCAGCTCTGCTCCTGAATCTGCACGCGCCAACCGGTGATCAGGCCGCCACCGTCCGTGCTCACCTGGAACAAGAGCGCCGGGACGTGGTAGGGCCCGGCCTCCGTGTAGCTCAAGCGTCCGTCGAAGAACGACCAGGCCGTCACCTGTGCGGTGACATTGGCGCTCGAGAGGTTGGCGGCGAGCGGAGCGGCCGTCGTGAACGACCCGGTGATGGACATCGAGGTCGTGTAGACACCGGGCGGTCCGGTGTCGAGGATCGAGGTGTAGGTATTGCCCGTGTAGGTGTAGATCGTCGCCGCGTTCGCAGCGGGACCCAGCGCAAGGGTGAGGACGAGCGCGGTCAGCACGGCAAGGGGCATGGGTCGCATCGGCTTCTCCTGCAGCCCGACGACGCACGGCGCGGGGCCCGGACAGGCCCCTTCCTCTGGTGGCATCCTACCACGAGGCATCGAGGGCCCGCCGGATATCCAGGGAATAAAGGGCTCCGCGGACCCCACGAGCCCGAGAGCTGCACGCGGATAGCGACTTCTGGCCCGAGATGCGCACGCCGAGACCGCTCGGTCCGCGGCCGGGACCTCCTGCCCCCGGCAGCTCAGGAGCGACAGGGCGCCGCCGTCACACCTCCATCAGCCCCCCGTAGCAACAGCGCCCGTTCCTGGAAGACCCCCTCTGCGAACAGACGCGGGCCGAGCGAGCTCAGGTGCACGCGGTCCCACCACAGGCTGCCGTCATCGTAGTGCGCTTCCATCCACCTCTGCATGTCGATGACCGGGATGTCGAGATTGCAGGCCGCGTCTCGCATCGCCGAGCGACTTCGCCCGGAGGCGGGTCTCGCCACTGCGGCCTGACAGGGTTCGCCTACCCTGACGTCCATGCAACGGGAAGCCGTCGTTCGCCGTGGCTGACCGCCGCCTGACGATCCTGCTCGTGCTGTCTCGTCTCGAGCGGCGGTGGGTGGGAGGAATCGGTCGGGTCACCTCGGCGATGGCCCGTGCCCTTGCCGAACGAGGCCACGACGTGCACCTCGCCGGCCGCGCCGAGGACCCCGAAGCGGTCCAGCCGCTGGCCGGAGTGACGCTTCACCCCTGGCCCGGTGCCGGCCCCAAGCTGCGCCAGGTCCCGTCGCTCCTCACCACCTTGGCGAGGCTCCAGCCCGACGTCGTCCACTTCCACGCGGCACTGCCGCATGGCGAGGTCGTGGCGGCCGCTCTCGCCCGACGCGGGCGGGGCAGGCGGCCGCTCATCGCGTGCACACCCCACACCGGCAGCCGGTGGGACCGGGTCGGGCGCCGGGCGCACTTCGGCCTCGTCCGCTCCGACCTCGTCGTGGCGCCCTGCGAGTGGGGCCGCGAGCGCGCGATCGCAGCGGGGGTCTCACCGGAACGGGCTCGCTCGGTCTTGAACGGCATCGAGCTGCCCGAGCTTCCGGCTTCGAGCTCGCGAGGGCCGATCGTGTTGGCGATGGGGCGGCTCGTTCCGTCGAAGGGGCACGACCTGCTGGTCGACGCCTTCGGCCGGATCTCGGGCGAGGAGCCCGGCTGGTCCCTGGTCGTCGGGGGTGAGGGGCCCCTGCTCCCCTCCTTGCAGAGCCGCGTCGAGGAGCTGGACATCCCCGTCAAGCTCCCGGGACGTATGGACGCCGCACGCAAGCGCGATCTCTTCGCTCGGGCGTCGATCGGCGTGGTTCCCTCGCGCGACGACATGATGCCCGGGGTCATGCTCGAGCTGCAGGCACACGGTATCCCCGTCGTCGCGACTCCTGTCGGCGGTCTGGTCGAAGCCGCCCAGGAGGGCAAGGCCGCAAGGCTGGTGGCCGCCCCGACGGTGGAGGCCCTGGCGGAGGGGCTCCGCGAGCTGATGGCCTCCGAGAGCCTGCGCTGCCAGCTCGGCAGCGAGGCCCGCCGCGTGTCGGCGGAGCGCAGCTGGCCGGTCCTGGCCGAGCAGCTCGAACGCCACTACAGCCTGGCCCTGCGCCGAAGGGGATAGGGCGGGCCCCGCGAGGAGAGGCTCGGCCGCGCGGTCTCAAGCCCGCGCCGGGCGCGGCTGCTTCGAGATGTAGAGGTCTTCGAGAATCAGGTTCTCCAGGCCGCACGCGAAGAACATGCCGAGGGCGTCCGCCGGCGAGTTCACCATGGGCTCCCCGCGCCGGTTCAGCGAGGTGTTGATCACGCAGGGGACCCCCGTTCTCCGCTCCAGCTCCGAGATCAGCCGGTGGAAGCGGGGGTTCGTGGCCCGGGACACGATCTGGGGGCGAGCCGTACCATCGACGTGGGTGATCTCGGGGCAGCGCGCACGCGACGCCTCCGGGAGGTCGAAGCTCAGGGTCATGTAGGGCGACGGGTGCTTCGAACCCAGGAACTCGGTCGCGCGCTCCTCCAGCACGGAGGGACAGAAGGGGCGCCACTGCTCCCGGTACTTGATGCGGGCGTTGATGTCGTCTGCAGTCCCCGCCTGGCAGGGGTTGCCCAGGATGCTGCGGTTGCCGAGGGCACGGGGGCCCCACTCCATGCGACCCTGGAACCATGCGACCACCTGCCCCTCGGCCAGCAGCTGCGCCGCGTACGCCGCCGGGTCGTCGAGCTTCTGGTAGGGGATGCGCCGCTCGTCCAGGAGACGCGCGATATCGGCCGAGTCGTAGGCGGGCCCCAGATAGGCGTCGCCAAGGGGACGGATCGCCTCGCCGGCCGCGTGCGCGGCCACGGTCGCCGCTCCGAGCGCCGTGCCGGCATCGCCGGGCGAGGGCGGCACGTAGATCTCCTCGATCAAGGGGTGCTGTGTGAGCTTGCGATTGAGCACGACATTCAGCGCCACCCCGCCAGCCAGGCAGAGCTTCCCCGTCTTGCGCAGGAGGGGCTCGAGGTGGTGCTCGATCAGGGAGAAGGCGGCGGCCTCGAGCAGGCCCTGCCCCGCGGCCGCGACGTGGACGTAGGGCTCGGCCAACGAGTCGCCCTCTCGGGGCGGCCCGAAGCGCTCGACGAAGCGCCGACCGAAGGAGTGCTGCGGCACGTGGCGCCGATCCTTCGGGCTCCACAGGTAGTCGAGATCGAGCCACAGGTCCCCGCTTCCGAATCGCAGGATGTCGGAGAGATCCACCCGGCTCGCATCTCCATAGGCCGCCATGCCCATGGTCTTGTACTCGCCATCGTTGATCTCGAAGCCCAGGTACTCGGTCAGCGACCCGTAGAAGAGCCCCAGGGAGTCGGGCTTCTGGATCTCGGCCAGCTTGTGTACGCGGCCGGCTCGCCCCTCGGCGAACAGGCAGGTCGTGATCTCGCCAAGCCCGTCGATGCTGGCGATGGCACACTGGTCGAAGCCCGAGCCGTGGAGTGCGCTTGCTGCATGGGCCACGTGGTGCTCGACGAACTCGATCGGCACCTCGCCCTGCGAGAGCCCTACGGCGCGGAGCGTCTTGTGCAGCTTGCCGATCCGGCGCTCGCCCTTGCGAGCAGCCCGCATCGAGTTCTTGATCGCCTTGATCGGACGCCGCCGGAAGTAGCGGCGCAAGAAGGCGCGGCGGTTCTCCTCGATCGCGCGCCGTGACCAGGGGAAGGCCACCCGGTCGAGATCCTGCGGCCGCAGCCCGGCCTCCGAGAGACAGTACTGGACCGCATCCACCGGAAGCTCCCGCACGGCGTGCTTGCGCCTCGAGAACCGCTCCTGCTCGACCGCCGCGACGACCTCGCCGTCGATCACGAGCGCAGCCGAAGGGTCATGCCAGAAGGGGCACGCCACCCCGAGAATCTTCACTCCGCACCCTCCATTTCGGTCGGCAGAGGGTACATCTTCGCTCGCTCTCTCCCTCCTTCCCATGGGCGCGCCATCGGCCTGCTGCACCTGTCGCCCGCAACCTGCACCTCCTTGCCTGGGGAGGCCCGACAGAGCACACGAGCCGCTGGCACGTCCCTTGCTGTCATCGCCACTCATGAGACATCGAATTCCGGACACCTCGCGGAGCCGAAGGGCTTTCTTGCAGTACCTCCTGGCCAGCCCCCTGCTCCTGGGCAGCGATCCAGCCAGGGCGCTGGAGGAGCTGCTGGGGCCAGAGCCCGGAACCGGCCTGCTACCTGGCTGCGAGTCGCCGCCGCGGGAGCTCATCGAGGCGGCGAGCCATGCGATCGACGTCTTCGACTTCCAGCCGGTGGCCAAGCGGAATCTCACGGAGGCCCACTACACCTACCTCTCGATGGGTGTGCAACACGAGACCACCCTTCGGGCGAACCGGTCGGCCTTCGAGCGGTTCCAGCTGCGGCCCCGGCGACTGGTGGACGTCCAGCAGCTGGACACCTCTGCCGAGATCCTCGGCACCAGGCTCTCCTCTCCGATCCTGCTCGCCCCGTGCGGGAGCCAGCGCGCCTTCCATCCCGAGGGCGAGCTGGCGGTGGCCCGCGCGGCGCGACGCATGGACCACGGCATGATCCTGTCGACGGGCTCGTCGACCCCGATCGAAGAAGTGGCCGAGGCGCTCGGCAGAGCGCCCTGGTTCCAGCTCTATACGGCGCACGTGTGGCCGGCGACTCGCATGCAGCTCAGGAGTGCCGAGGAAGTGGGATGCCCGGCGGTCGTGCTGACGGTCGATATCGTGGTCCCCGGCGCGGGCCGCGACCGCATCCAGCGCTACCGGCGAGCCGAGAACCCGGAGTGCAGGTCCTGCCACGGGTCCTTCGCGGGTGACGCCATGCGGGGCGTCTCCTCCGCGGCCCGCACCGTGGGCCTCGATCTCGAGGGGTGGATCGACAACCTGCTCGTGCTGGACTGGGACTACGTGGACCGGATCCGGGACGGCACGTCGATGAAGCTCTGGATCAAGGGGATCCTCACGCCGGAAGACGCGGCTCTCTGCGTGGAGCACGGCGTCGACGGCATCGTCGTGTCGAATCACGGAGGGCGGGCCCTGGACAACGGCCTCTCGACGATCGAGGCGCTTCCCGGAATCGCCCGCGCGGTCGACGGGCGGGTTCCCATCCTCGTCGACAGCGGTTTCCGTCGCGGAACGGACATCGTCAAGGCACTCGCGCTGGGAGCTTCTGCGGTCTGCGTCGGCCGACCCTACCTCTGGGCACTGGCCGCATTCGGCCAGGAAGGTGTCGAAGCCGCCCTCGGAATCCTGCGGGCCGAGCTCGCCATGACGATGAAGCAGATGGGGGTCCCGACCCTGGGCTCGTTCGGTCCCGGTCACGTACGCCACGGGTAATCGACACTGCGGCAACCCCTTCGACGCCGGCTGCCTGGCGAAGAACACCGGCAGACCGGCCTCCCTCCGCATGCGGCGCGCCGAGCGGATGGGATCTCCGCCCGACGGGCTGGAACCGCCGGCGTGCGACGGGCGTTCCGCGCTACGGTGGAAGCGCCGATCTGGAGGAGCCGATCGCGTTCTCGATCGACGCGAGAGCAGGACCCCCGACGACGGAAGGGCAGAGAAGGAAGCATGAGCTACGAGAACGTCATCTGCGAGCGACGGGGAGCGATCGCCCGGATCACGCTGAACAAGCCCGAGAAGCTCAACGCCTTCGACTTTCCGGGGCAGGGGGGGATCTTCGACGAGTTCCAGGCCGCCCTGGACGAGGTCGAAGAAGACGACGACGTCAAGGTGCTCATCATCAAGGGCTCGGGGCGGGCCTTCTCGTCGGGCCACGATCTGAACACGATCTACAACGTCTATGGCGAAGGCCAGGGCGAAGAGGGCGAGCGCCGTCCAAGCCAGAGGGCCCGCCTCCACGTCGACCGCAAGTGGATCGCGGGGCACCAGCGCATCATGCTCTATCCCAAGATCACCATCGCCCAGATCCATGGCCACTGCCTGGGGGAGGGAGTGGCCATCATGGAGATGTGCGATGTGGCGATCGCCGCCGAGGATGCCCAGGTCGGCCATGTGGAGCAGCGGATCGGCTTTGCGGGGAGCGGCATCAACCTGGTTCCCTTCTATCTCCACGTGGGCGTGCGAAGGGCGCGGGAGCTGCTCTTGACGGGCCGGGTCTTGAGCGGCAGGGAAGCCGAGGAGATCGGCTGGGTGACGCGCGCCGTTCCCTTCGAGCAGCTGGAGAGCGAGGTCGAGCGCGCGGCGGCGGAAATGACCCTCCTGCCCAAGGACGGCATCGCCATCGGCAAGGCCTCTCATCATCAGATCGCCGACATCCTCGGGATGACGCAGGGATGGCACCAGGGCTACACCACGCACACCATGTTCACCAACCTGCGCTTCGAAGAGGGGGAGTACAACCTCTTGAAGCAGCGCAGGGAGGAAGGAACGCGTACCGCCTTCCACGGCCGGGACGACCGCTACCTGGAGCACCAGGGAGGCGCGGACGAGAAGAAGTGACCGATCGTGTCCACTCTCCAGCAGATCCTCGATCCGATCGAGCCGGGTGGCGGCATGGCCCTGCTGGCCTTCGATTCCCACTCCGGAGTGCTGGTCCGGACCCCCTGCTCCAGCTTGATCTTCGATCCTGTGGGGACCCGGGTGGAAGAGGTGGCCCGGGCCGACGCCATCGTCATCACCCACGAGCACTCGGACCATCTGAACGTCCCGCTGGTCGCGGAGCTGCAGCGGAAGACGGATGCCATCGTGGTCACCACCCCCTTCGTGGCGGGTCTGCTCCGGGATGTTCCCTCGGAGAGGATTCGACCCATGGAGATCGGGGAGTCGATCTCGATCGGGGGAGACCGCCTCGGCGCCTGGCCTTCGGTGCATCCCGGCCGGCAGCCCCTCTCCTTCTTCCTCGAAACCGAGGAAGGCGTGCGCCTCTACCACCCCAGCGACAGCGATCCCTTTCCGGAAATGGGGGAGCTGACCGGGCAAGGGGGGGCCGACCTCCTCCTCTACCTGGGCTCCTCGCTGGAGAAGGCCCTCCAGATTGCGGGCCTGGTCAGACCGCGGACTCTCCTTTCCCGCTATCTCGAGCCGACCCAGACGGCTCGGCGGCTGGAAGCCGAGGTGAACGGGACCAGGAACGAGGTTCTCGAACCCCTGGAGATCTTCCGCTGCCCCTCCCAGCAGGCCCCTTCCAGGTGACGGAGTAGCGATGGTCGAGCCGGCCGATCTCCCCTATCTCGAGGGCTACCGCGTCCTCGACTTCACGCAGTACCTGGCGGGTCCGGCCTGCACCCGGTTGATGGCCGAGCTGGGCGCCGAGGTCATCAAGGTGGAGCTGCCGCCCCACGGCGACCCGATGCGGGCCGCCGTGCCCCGCAAGCACCAACGGTCGGGGGCCTTCATCCAACAGAACCGGGGCAAGCAGAGCCTCTGCGTCGACTACCGGACCGACACCGGGCGCGCGATCATCGAGAAGCTCGTGGCCCATGTCGACGTGGTCGTCGAGAACTTCAGCCCGGGAGTCATGGCGAGGCGCGGCCTGGGCTATGACGACCTCAGAGCCGTGAACCCGCGCGTGGTCATGGTCTCGGTGTCGGGGTTCGGACAGGACGGGCCCCTCGCCGGCCATCAGAGCTTCGAGCTCATCGCCCAGGGCTACGGCGGAATGATGCACATGACGGGCGAGCCCGACGGGCCGCCCACCTTCGCCGGTCTGGCCGTCGGCGACACGAACGCCGGCGTCCACGCGTTCGCTGCGATCGGCTACGCGCTGCTGCGGCGCGAGCGAACCGGCCTGGGGATGCACGTGGACGTCTCGATGCTCGACGCCCTCTTCCAGATGCAGGAGATGGCGGTCCAGGCGCCTTCTCTCACCGGCGGCGAGTGGCAGACCACGCGGTACGGTGGCCACTACGAGCCACTCTCGCCGGCCGGGCGCTTCAAGGGCCCGGAGGGATGGATCGTGCTGCTCTGTGCTCACAACCAGATCGGCAACCTGTTCGAGGCCATGGGCCGTCCCGAGCTCGCGAGCGACGAACGCTTCCGCAACAACAACGAGCGAATCCGTCACCGCGCCGATCTCACGGCGCTGATCGAGGACTGGATGGCCACCTTCGCGACGGACGCGGAGGTCCTCGCCAACCTCGAGGAGCATCGCGTGCCCAGCGGCCCGGTGCTCAGCCCGGCCGAGGCGATCGAGCACCCCGCCTTCGTCGAGCGGGGCACCGTCCGCTGGATCGAAGACCGACGGGCCGGACCCCTGGCGATCCCGGGTTTCCCGATCCGCTTCTCGGACGCCCCACCCGAAGGGGACCTGCAGGCCCCCTTCCTGGGAGAGCACAATCGATCCATCCTCGTCGACCTGCTCGGGCACGACGAGTCCGGCCTCGAAGCCCTGCTCGAAGCCGGAGTGCTCGCCGCCAAGGACCGCTGAGGCCCCGGGGCAGCGCCCGGCGCCGGCGCCCCCCCCGGGAAATGGGGCCGTTGAACCCCCCCGCAGGCGGTCTCGACTCTCCGTCCGAACGCATCGGACCGGAGACGTCAGCCATGAAACCCATCACCCATCTCCTCGCCGCCGCCCTCGCCTGCGCGCTGGCCGGCCCTGCGGCGGCCGGGACGCTCAGCGCCGTCGTGACCCGGGATACGACCCAGGCCAACGACCCCATCGTCAGCACGGTGGTCGCAGGGACCCAGGTTGCCATCGAAGCCAGCAAGACCGGCACCGACAACTGCGGCTGGCAGGCGGACGTCTTCAAGAACAACGTCTTGTATTCGACCTTCGAGAACGACCCGAGCGCTGGCGCGACGAAGGGCTTCGGCGGCTCGGACCCGACGGTCGCCCGCATCTACTTCAGCTTCGGCGAGGCCGCGGAGTACGGCATCGAAATCCACGGCATCCAGCACAACAACAAGCCCCCGTGCGCCGGGAGCGCTCTGACCAGCCTGGCCGTCACGGCCAAGCCCGGCTCCACCGGCGTCCTCCTCGAGAAGGTGAAGGACCACCTCGGCGTCCTGAAGCCGAGGCCCCAGGCACAGCTCGCCGAGGCCTGCAAGAACGTCGACTGCGGAGCCCTCATCCAGCTCCCCGTCGTCGAGGGTCACTTCGGCTTCAGCAAGCCGGGCGGCGTGCTGGCCTTCAAGGGCAAGGGCTTCGGCAAGAGCCAGGGTCACGCCACTCTCGTCTACCACCTCTGGACCGGCCAGACGCAGTTCGCTCCGCTCCAGATCATCGAGTGGAAGCCGGGCCTCATCGGCACGAAGATTCCCGCCAACCTGGCCGGCTTCCTGGACCAGACAGCGAGCGTCATCGTCACGACGGCCGCCAACCGCGTCTCGCCCGGCTACTCCTTCACCCTCCTTGCCACGAAGGATGTGGTCGAGATCAAGGAGAAGGACGTCAAGCTGGTCTACTGCGCCATGGACTCCAACTCCGACTGGTGCAATGACGTTCACGGCGGTGACTACGAGGTCTTCCCCGGGAGCGGCCAGCACATCGTGAAGGGAGACGAGGCCGTCAACGGCAAGCACTGGAACGCCTGGGGCACCATCGGTGACGACAAGGGCAACGACGTCTACGAGATCCACTTGAAGAACGGATGGGTCATCGCCTGGACCAACACCGTGCGCAGCTCGACCAGCGGCGCCTGGGTCAAGAGCCCCAGCCCCGCCGCGCCGAACGGATCGAGCTACTGGAAGCCCAGCTACGAGTGGCTCGCCACCCCGAACGACTACCTGCGCTACACGACCTGGGTCTTCGCCGAGGGTCCGCGGGGCGTGCCCTTCAAGTAGGCGTCACCCTGCGAAGGGGCGAGCCCGGTGCGGCGTATCCGCGGTTGTCGGTGGGAAGAGCCTCCGACAAGCCGTCGGATCTTCAGCTCGCCTTGCAGCGGTACTTGAAGAGCGGGGGCTGCGACACCCGGTGAATGCCATCGAGTTGATGGTTCGGCCCGCAGGTGAGGACCTTCGACGTGCAGTGGTACTTCCAGGTCTGCGGGGCGGAATGGTCCCAGCCCTGGGGGCAGTTCAAGGAAGCTGCGCCGGACGACCCGGGATTGGGTGCGACACACGCGTACTTGAATTGGTGCGGCTTGGATCCGTCGAAAGCGGCCTGGTGCCCCCAACCTCCTTCGCAGGGTGGATTGGCAAGGAGGCGGCACTCGTAGTAGCCACCCGGGTGATCGGGCTTCATCTCCCTGACGAAACCCACGCCGCAAGAGGCGCTCAGTTGCCAGTCGCTGGCTTGTTCGGCTTGAGTACCGGGCAGACCGGCGCCCGTAGAGGTGGCACCACCCGGCGGGAGATCGTTGCTTCGTTTCTGCACGCCAGGGCCTGGCCGAATGCGCCGCTCCTTCTTGGGAGTGACCTCCGCAGCGGGCACCACCTTCTCGCTGGGTACGGCCTCCTGAACGGGCGTTGCGCTCAGGCGGGGCTCTGCGCGTTTCGCATCCTCGGCCTGGCCGGTCGCAGGCACGAGGAGCCCCCAGGAGTCCGAGGATTGCGAGCTGCTGGTTCCAGGCCGTGAAACACATGGTGCTCTCCCTGCGGTGCTTCCGGCTTGCCGAATCAACGAGCCGCCAGCACGTCGCCCTAGCCTACCAGCCGGCTGCAACGAACGGCTCCCGGTTCGGGCCGTCCTTTCCGGCTCCAGCCACACCGCCGCAGGTCGGCGACCATTTCGGTAGTCGTAGCCCCCAGGCCATGCGGAGGATTGTCCCGTTTCGACCCAGGAGAGTCTCGAGCGCGGACGTCTCACTGAATGCAGAGCACGCTCAAGGGCAGCGACGTGAAGCTGGGTTCGTGCCCCGCAAGCAGGCGGTGGTACCCTATTGTGGCATATGCAATGCCATATCCTTGAGACCGAAACCCACCAGAGCGTCGGCGCCTTCGTCGAGCACCCTCCAACCCATCCGTAGGCCGCAGCATGATCATCCCCAGTGT
>NYZB01000080.1 GCA_002687015.1 Deltaproteobacteria bacterium | reverse complement strand
GCGACCTCGGGGTCGAGCTCCTGGGCGGGCCCCTGCGGTGGCTCACCGATCCGCGCTGGCTCCGCAGGCTCCCGCGCCGGTGGCTGCCCATCGGGTCCCGGGCCGTCGTGGTGGGTGGCGACCTGGCCGCGGTGGAGCTTGCGGAGTTCCTGGCCGAACGCGGCCGACGGGTGACGCTTCTCGAGGCCGGCCTCGAGCTCGCGCCCGAGGTCGGCCTCAAGCGGCGCACGGAGCACATGGACCGGCTCGATGCCCTCGGGGTCGCCGTCCACACCGGGGTGTGCGCCGAGCGCATCGACGAGGGTGGCGTCTGGCTCGCCGACGGCCTTTCGATCCCGGCGGACTCGGTGATCCTGGCCGGCGAGGTCGAGGCCGAGACGAGCCTGTACGATGCCCTGAAGGACCGCGTGCCCGAGGTGCACGCGATCGGAGACTGCACCGGGCTGGGACTGATCCGCAAGGCAACGGAAGAGGGCGCGCGCGCCGCGTGCGCCCTGTAGGAGGAGATCCATGGACGAGAACCACCCCGCGCTCGTCGCTGCCCGCAGCTCCTGGCGCTGCGTACAGGCCAAGGACAAGGAGGCCTGGCTGGCGCTGATGGCCGACGACGTCCTCTTCGAGGATCCGATCGGCGTGGGCCCCACCAACCCTTCGGGCGAGGGCATCCGCGGAAAGGCGGCGATGTCCGAGTTCTACGACAAGAACATGTCGCCCAATATCATCCGCATCGAGACCCACGAGTCCTTCGCGGCCGGGAACGAGTCGGCCCATGTGATGACCCTGACCACTTCGTTCCCCAACGCCATGCGGATGATCGTCCACGGCGTCTTCACCTACGCGGTGGACGAGGCCGGATTGCTGACGAACCTGCGCGGCTACTGGACGGTGGAGGACTCGAAGTTCGAGAAGGTGGAAGAGCCCGCGTGAAGGGCCTCAGCTCGCGTCCTCCATCGGGTAGCTCTCGACCAGGGCGTCCCGCGCCTGCAGGATGTGCTCCGTCATCAGGCGTCCCGCCCGGTCGCCGCGCCGCTCCGCGACTGCGCTGACGATCATCCGGTGGAAGAGCGCTGAGCGAGCCAGCTCGTCACGGCTGAAGCCCCGGAAGGAGCTCAGCGCGACGGGATTCTCCCGGGTGGTGGCGAGCACCAGCGAGAGGAAGTCGTTGCCGGTCGCGTCGGCCATCGCCTGGTGGAAGGCCTCGTTGGTCGTCTGGACCCGATCGATCCGCTCGGAGTCGTCACGGAGTCGGGTTGCCCCCTCGAAGGCCTCGGCCACCTGCTCCAGCTCGTCGAGCTGCGAAGCGACGGCACGCTCGGCCGCCAGCTCGCAGGCAAAGGCCTCCAGCCGAGCGCGGAACTCGTACAGGTCCGACAGCTCCCGCCGGGACATGGGCCGGACCGCCGCGCCGCGGTGCTTCTGGATCTCGACGACCCCCTCTCGCTCGAGGCGGCGGAGCGCTTCGCGGACCGGTGTGCGGGAGACCCCCTCCCGCTCCGCGATCGCCTCCTCGACCAGGCGGGTGCCGGGCGGGTAGTGGCCGGCGGCAATCCCGTCGCGGATCGCGCGTCACCAATCGATTCCTGGTCTGGTCGATCGCCGTCGCCGGGGCGATGCTGGCCGTGCTCATCCCCCCTCTGGTCGAGCTCCTCCCCTTCCTGGACCCGAGCCCCGGCGTGATCATTGCCCTCGTCATGCCCCCCGCGATCGCCTCGATGGGCGGCTTCGCGCTCACCTTCTTCCCGCCCGCGCACTACCGCCGATGGATCGCCCGGCGATTCGAGGGGCCGAGCCGCCAGGGCCCGGCTCGCACCCGAACGGGGCTCTGAAGGCGCTCACGGCCGAGACGATCTGGAGAGCGGACGCCTCGTCGTCATCGCGCGGGCGTCGGCGCCGCCCGACCCATGCCCACTGTGGCGGAGGCTGGGAAGCCGTCAGCAACCCGCTGGGAGGAAGAGCAACTCGTCGGGGACGAAGCGTGCCCACGGCCCGCTGCTACGTTGGCTCCCCAGGCGGTCAGGTCGAGGTCTCGAGGCGAGTTCGAGCGCTTTGCTGCCGGTCCGCCCTTCGGACGGGGTCCTGCGGCGATAAAGCTCTACATCACACCGCTATCCCCCTACGCCTGCATGGCGCGGATCGTCATGGTCGAGAAGCGCCTCGAGGCCAGGGTCGAGGTGATCGAAGCGAGGACGCGGGTGGCTGGGAGCCCCTACTACGCGATCAACCCCTCCGGTCGGGTTCCCTACCTGGTCCGGGACGATGGCGTGGGGATGGAGGGATCCGAGCTGATCTGCGAGTACCTCGACCGGATCGATGGCACGCCCGCCTTCGCTCCGCCGTCCGGCGAGCAGGGCCTGGAGCTGCGGCGTCTCGAGGCCTCCGCCCGCAGCATGATGGACGGTCTCACCGTGTGGGGAAGGGAGCTGCGACATCGACCGGAGGAGGAGCGGTCGCCCACCATCCTCGAGCACGAGCACGAGCGCGAGCGCAGCCGGCGAATGGCCGACCTCTGGGAGAAGGAGATCGATCATCCGCTGATGCGCGGGCCCTTCAACCTCGCGCAGGTGACGCTCGCCTGCGCACTCCTCTACGAATCGCAGATCCTGCGATCGCCGTGGCGAGAGGGACATCCGAAGCTCGCGGCATGGCTCGACGAGATGGCACGAAGGCCTTCCGTGGCTGCAACGATCCCTCCGGGTGGTCTCTAGATCGGAAGTCGGGGCGGGCCCGACTCACAGACCTCGATCGGGAAGCGCGCTCGAACGCCGCGACGCCGTGACGGCATCCGCAGAGGGCCAGCCGGCGGGGGCCTTCGGGCTCTGGCCCGAGCTGCCGACGGCGATTCCATCCGCCGCGGCTCCGCGCCAGGCTTCGCGGTTGGCCATCGCGAGCGCGAGCACCAGGGCTGCGGCGAGCGCGGAGTGCAGGCCCGTGACCTCCGCGGGGATCAGCAGCAGCACGTTGGCGATTCCGACGATCAGCTGTGCGATGCCGATGAGCAATGCCACCGCGTGCCAGTAGCCCAGCCTCGGAACCCCCCGCGTCTGCCAGGCGCTGAGAGCGAGCAGCAGGATCAGGGAATAGGCTGCCAGTCGATGCAACACATGCACCCCCTGCGGCCCGAGGAGGGTGGGAGCGAACTGCCCGTTGGCGCACATCGGCCAGTCGGGGCAAGCCAGTCCGGCGTAGAGCGACGAGACCAATCCGCCGAGGCCGACCTGCAGGATCAAGAGGCCGAGCGTGGCGGCGCTGAGAAGGCGGATGGGCCGCGTCGTCGGCACCGCGGCCCGTGGCGCCGGCTCGGCCGCTTCCATGAGGGCCCGCGCCATGAGCAGGAGCAGCACCGCATAGGCATTCCCCGCCAACAGGTGCGAGGTGACACTCCAGTACGCGAGGAGCTTCCAAACGGTGAGTGCGCCCAGCAGGATCTGTAGCGCCAGGATGACGACGGCCAGCGGAAGGAGGCGGCCGACGGCCCGACGCGCTTCTCCGTTGCGCAGCACGAGGACCGAGGTGGCGAGGAAGATCGAAGTGATGAGGCCCGCCAGCGTGCGGTGCCCCCATTCGAAGGCGACCTTGAAATCGAACTCGGGAATCACCTGGCCAAAGCAGAGCGGCCAGTCCGGACAGGCCAGCCCGGCCCCGTGGGCCCGCACCAGGGCTCCCAGGACGATCAGACAGAAGGTCGCCGACAGCAGAGCCGTGAAACCGAGCCCGAGCGCCCGCAGCGTGGGCGCGCTCTTCGTGGGGGTGCGGACGTCAGTGGATTCCATGTCGGCGGCTCTTGCATCCCCGGCGACCGATCAGCCCCGCTGTGGGTGGCGTGTCGGCTCGTGACGAACCCCCAGTCGTCCAGGCTCCAGAAGGCTTCGAGGACCCCGGGTCGGGCGTTCCGATCGTCGATGGTGTCGGCGTGCTCCCAGACATCGCAGCTGTCGCAGGTGAGAAGCGGTGTGGCATCGCGGGCAAGGGGCGGGTCCGCGTGGCCGGCGCTTTCGGCGCTCAGTATGCCGATCGTGCCCCTTGCCAGCCAGGCCCGGCCGGAGCCGAAGCTGCGGGTGGCCGAGGCGGCGGAGAGGCGCCTGGGCGGATCGGACCGCCTTCCCGGCTCAGATGCCCGACCCGGGATCCGGTGCGGAGGGCCCCGGCGGCTGCTCCTCCCACCACCAGCGATCGGGCTCCCCGGGCGAACCGGTTCGGGCTCGCGTGCAGGGCGCGCAGCCGATGCGCGCGAAGCCGAGACGGTGGAGCGGGTTGGTGGGCACTCCCTGGCGGCGGAGGTAGTCGAACACCTCGATGCGAGACCAGCCCGCAAGAGGGTTCAGGCGCGCGAACCCGTCGCTCCTGCCCCGGAAGGATGGATCGGCCTGCACGACGGGCAGCTCGCCGATCGGGCGCCCCTCGCGCCTCTGCCCCGTGACCCAGGCATCGAAGCGGGAGAGCACGCGCCCGAGTGGGCGGAGCTTGCGGATCGAGCAGCACTCCCAGTGGCCGTCCCGGTAGAAGCTGTTGGGGCCCTTGCGGCTCATGAGGTCGGAGGCCTCCGCCTGGTCGGGTAGCTGGGTCTCGATTTCGATCCCGTAGCGGAGCCGCACATCGTCCAGGAACTGGTAGGTCTCGTCGTGCAGGCGCCCCGTGTCGAGCACGAAGACGGAGAAGGGCAGATCCAGGCTCGACGCCATGTCGACGAGCGCGACATCCTCCCCGCCCGAGAAGGCGATCGCACAGCGCTTGCCCCAGGTCTCGAGCCCGAAGCGCAGGATCTCCTGGGGCGAGGCCTCTGCGAGCTCCGTCTCGGCAGCTGCCAGATCGACGGGAGTGGCGGCGGCCGGCGCTTCGCGGGCCGGGGCGCTCTCGAGGTACTGCCGCACCAATCGCAGCGCGCTCGTCACCACGGTCTCGGCTCCCTCCTCGTCGCGCACGACGAAGAAGGGTGCGAGCTTCACGCCATGCTGCGCGGCGACCCGAGCCCCGGGCGATTGGTCCTCTCCCTCGACCGCCCAGAGCACCTCGTCGATCCGATCCCAGAGCCCCTTTCTCTTCAGCATCTCCTCGGTCTGGATGCACTTCTCGCAGGGCTCCCCGCTGGCAAGCCTCTTCTTGACCATCGTGATCTGCATCGGCCCATTGTAGGCAAGTCGGCCCGGCCGACAGGGTTCGTGAACCGCCCCGGCTGACAGTACATTCTCCCAGGTCGGAGCTGGAGGATCGCCTTGGCTGGAATCGCAGCCGCCGCCCTCGGGGTGCTGGCCTGGTCGTTCATGGAGTACGTCATCCACCGCTGGCTGGGTCACGATGCACGCATGCGTCCCAACCCCTTCGCGGCGGAGCACGTGCGCCACCACGGCGAGGGCAACTACTTCGCGCCGATCTGGACGAAGGCCCTGGCCGCCGCCGCCGGCCTCGGTCTGGTCGGCGGGCCGGCCATCTGGCTCGCCGGAACGACCGAGGGCCTGAGCTTCGCCGCGGCCTTCACGGGCTCCTACCTCGGCTACGAGCTCTTGCACTGGCGCAAGCACATCCACCCAGGCTACGGCGCCTTCGGTCGCTTCACGCGCCGCCACCACTTCTATCACCACTACACGGATCCGAAGTTCAACCACGGCGTCACCCTGGCGTTCTGGGACCGGGTCTTCCGGACCCTGCGACCGCCGGGCGTGATCCGGGTGCCCGAGAGGCTCGCCATGCCCTGGTTGATCGACCCCGAGACGGGCGACGTGAGAGCGGAGCACGCCGAGGACTATGAGCTGATTCCAGCGGAGGGCTGACGACCACGATTCCCGGTGAGGCGGGAACCGCTCTCAGCGCTGCTGCTCTTTGGCCCAGAGGACGATGAGCCCCTGGTTGTCGACCTGCCAGGGGTGGAAGTCGCGCCGGAAGTAGGCCCTGAGCTCCGGGAAGACCGCTCGCACGAAGCCCTCCCGGCCCCAGATGAAGCCCGCGCTCCGCCACATCGCCTTCAGCGAGGCGAGCTTGAGATCGGAGGCGAGCAGGCTCAGCTGGAAGATCGTGATCACGAAGGGGAAGCCGATCATGATCCGCGCCATCACGAGGGCGCGCATCCAGTAGGTGCCGCCGACCTGCTGGTAGACGTCGAAGCAGACCGCCTTGTGCTCGATCTCCTCGGCGGCGTGCCAGAGCCAGAGGGGCCGGACCGCGGGGTCCATGTCTTCGGTCAGCTTCGGATTCGTGAGCAGCTGGTTGGCGAGGACGGCGGTGAAGTGCTCGAGGGCCACGGTGATGGCGAGCTGGGTCTTGTGGGAGAAGACCTTCCGCACGAGACGGAGCACGCTCCGCAGGAAGGACTGGTAGCGATCCAGGTTCATACCCTGGGCCGCGACGGCCGCGTTGTAGAGCTGGTGCTGGTAGGTGTGGTGCGCCTCCTGCTTGGCAAACTCCCGCACCTCCTCGCGGGTCCTGGGGTCGAGCTCGGCATCCTCGAAGTGGCGTACCGAGTCGATGAAGAACTTCTCGCCCTCCGGAAAGAGGAGCGAGAGGGCCGTGAAGAAGTGGGTCCTCCCCGGATCGCCGCCGTGCCAGTAGCGCGGGACCCCCTCTTCGAGATCGAAGCGCATGCGCCGGTACGTGACCTGTACGCCCTCGGGGAGTGATGAGACCAGCTGGGTCATCCTTCATACCTCGGCGCGGCTTCGACCCCGAATTGTAGCGGGCGGGGAGGGCTCGGGGGCCAGCCGGTCTACTGGGAGATGGCCTCGTGCCAGATCCGCGCGATCTCCCGGTAGCCGGCGGCGTTCGGGTGGTTGCCGTCCTCGCTGAGCGTGGCGGCCTTCTCGAAGATCGTCGTGTGGAGGAAGTCGACGGTGGTGGCCCCTTGCCGGGCCGCCTGCTCTCGGATCGCGTCGTTGTAGCGGACCAGCTGTGCCGCCATCCTGGGGACATCCCCGGCGGAGAACTTGTCGAAGCTGGCGCTGCGAAGGGCCTCGTCCGTGATGACCGGCCGCTTCGATTGATCGTCGAGGATGGCGACGAAGAGCTTCGCCCCCGTCGCGTGGAGGGAGCCGATGATCTTCGCGATGTTCGCCTCGAAGCTCCGCAAGCCGTCCCGCTCGCAGGCTGCGAAGTCGTTGGCGTAGTCCTCGTCGCAGGACCAGTTGTAGAGGCCGAAGAGGTCGTTGCTGCCGATCCAGACGAGGGCGATCTTCTTCGCGCCCGCCGGAGCGGCGCGCAGCGCCGCGAGGGCCGGCTCGAGCTGTGTGTTGATGAGGTCGTCCGAGGTCCAGCCAGACTGGCCGAGGTTCTCGAGGGTCGAGCCCGGGTGGTCCGTCTTCAGTCGCTCCAGGAGCTTCGGGGGGTAGCCGCCGCCGGCTTCGTCGCCGTCGCCCTGGGTGAGACTGTCGCCCAGGGTGACCAGGGCGATCGGCTCGGCATGGGAGCCGACGGCAGCAAGCGTCACGGCGAGGGCGACTCGGATCGCGCTCCTTCGAATCACGGATGGTCTCCTCAACGCCTCACGCTCCGGGAGGCACGACGTCGTCGAAGCGCAGGTTCCCCTTCGAGAGGTCGAAGCTGAAGTGCTCGGACATATCGTCGACCGCCTGGTTCACGCACCCTGCATGCCGGAACAGGAGGGCCTGGTGGCTCTCCCAGGTTCCGGCACCCATGGTTCGACCTCCCCGCCTTCCGAGACCGTACACTGTCCCGCGTGGAGAAGCTGACCTACCTCCTAGGGGATGCGGAGCCCGGAAGGGCCGCCCGCCTCCCCTCCTGGCTGGGCAGGAGACCCCCGAGATGAGTGCAGTGCCCGTCGTCGAGCTCGGCCCGATCTCCCATGTCGGCATCGTCGTCGAGGACTGCGAGAAGGCCGCCGCCTGGTGGGAGAGGGTCTTCGGCGTGGGCCCCTTCTCGACCGACGAGTACCTGCTCGACGAGACGACGGGCTTCCGTTTCAAGGGCCAGTCGGCAAAGGCGCGGATGAAGGCGTCGATCGCCTATTCGGGCAAGGTCTTCATCGAGCTCGTCGAGGTGCTCGAGGGCGAGTCGCCCCATACCGAGTTCCTGCGCCAGCACGGCGAGGGCCTCCAGCACCTCGCCTTCTCGGTGACGGACATCCAGCGGGTCGTGGCCGACCTCGCTCCGGAAGGGCTGGAGCCGATTCTCGAGTACCGCTTCGAGGTGGAGCAGGGCGGTGGCCGCTTCCGCGTGCAGGAGGTCTACCTGAACAGCGCGCAGTTCACGGGCGGCTCCACGATCCAGCTGATGGAGATCACGCCCATCCAGGCGCCCCCGGCCTGAGCATCGTTTCTCCAAGGAAGACCAAGGGAAGAGGTTCATGGGCAAGCTCGAAGACATGACACGCCGGAGGAAACAGGCGCACGCGAAGCTGCTCGCTGCCAACTCGCGCGTCTACCAGGCCTTTCTCGAGATGGAAGCCGCTGCCTTCTCGGACGGTGCCCTCCAGAAGAAGCACAAGGAGCTCATCGCGGTGGGCATCTCGGTCAGCACCGATTGCGAGTCCTGCATGCAGTGGCACATCGAGCAGGCGGCCGCTGCGGGGGCCACGGAGCCCGAGGTCTTCGAGGCCGTGGAGGTCGGCATCGAGATGGCGGGTGG
Organism: Deltaproteobacteria bacterium; assembly: GCA_002687015.1. Taxonomy (GTDB): domain Bacteria; phylum Myxococcota_A; class UBA9160; order UBA9160; family UBA6930. The sequence continues at coordinate 7,546 of NYZB01000080.1, read as the reverse complement.
TCCGGGCACCGTCTCGGCCCGCTTCGCCCTCGAGGTCATGGAGAGCGTGTTTCCGAAGTAGCGCGCTCCGCGGCTGCGCGGTATCGCGCTGGTCATGCGCCTGACCCCGGAAGCTGACCGTGACTGCCGGGAGGTCGGTCATGGGAATCTCCCTGGAATTGGCCATCGCGGTCGTGGAGGAAGGCCCGGCTCGCGCAGTCTGCGCGAAGTCTGGCGACGGCCCTCCGATCCAGCTCGAAGGCGCGGATGCCACTCGGACCTACCGGCCGAAAGAAGCGCCGCGGGTCGGCGGTCGTGGGATCCGCGAGCCCGCCAACACCGGAAGCGGGGTGCGACGGCTCGGGGAAGGGGTGGGCCCAGTCGCTGATCCCCACGAGGGCGCCGAACTCGTAGGCCCGCGCGATGGCCATGTTCCGCCAGAGGCCTCGCGCGAACTCGGGGCGCGGCTTGCGGGAGACCGAGAGTGCGGCCACCAGGACCAGATCGGGCCGGTCCGGGCCGAGCCACAGGTTGGCGTGCCAGAAATCCGCGCACACGAGCACGCGCACGGTCCATTCGGCGACCCGGAAGGGCGGGCGCAGGACACCAGGCTGCGCGTCGGAGGCGCCGCCATAGGGGCGGCACTTCTCGTAGCGGGAGCAGAGCGAGCCGTCTGGCGCCACCGCGATGCCGGCGTTCCGTAGACCTCCGTCGCACGGGTGACGATGGGTGCCGCCCACGACATGGCATCCCAGTCGTCGGGCCAGGCGCGCGACGCTGCTCTCGTAGAGCCGTCGCGAGCTGCGAAGATCGACGAGCTCGGGAAGGAGGAGCAGGTCGCCAGGCTCGGGGACGACGTCACTCTTCTCGACCGCTCGCAGGACGGTGTCGAAGTTCTCCTGCCCCCGTTCCAGGGCGAGGGGCAGCTGCGTGAGGATGACCCTCACGGCCGGCTCCGGCGGAAGCGCGAATCGATCGGAAGCACGGGCAGCCGCTCCTCCGCGAGGGCTTGCAGGGCGAGCCGATCCCCCTCGAAGCCCACTCCGCCATGAGCGCCGCGGAGGGGAGCCCAGCGCAGGGCGTCGACGTCGTCGCCCGGTCGCAGCGTGCCGCCGATCCGGCGGGCGCAGACGACGCCGACCAGACTGTGAAGGTCCGGGCGCACGAAGTTGCTGCTCGGGTTCGCGAGGCCGGTGAGCTCGATCTCGAGCCCGGTTTCCTCGCGCACTTCGCGGTGGGCCGCGCTCAGGTAGTCCTCGTCGTACTCGACGAAGCCGGCCGGGACCCCCCAGGCGCCGCGTCTTCGCGCGAGCAGGACACGGCCGGCCTCGCGAATCACGACGGCCACCCCGGGCAGGGGGTTGCGGTAGCGGACCCTTCCACAACCGGTGCAGACCGGGCGGGTTCGGCCCGCCGCTCGCTCCAGCCGGCATGCAGCCCCGCAGGCCGGGCAATAGCCGGAGCGTTCGCCGACCGCCGGGGAGCGGTGGTAGGACCGGTAGACCTGCGGGACCGAGACCACGAAGCCAGCGTGGAATCTCCACAGATCAAAGTCAATACTAGGAAAAACTCAAGAACTAAAAGTGTTCTCTTTCGTTATCATCATCCACGGATGAAGCCCACCCTCGAAGACCTGCGGGTCTACTCGGTCGTCTGCGAGACGGGCAGCCTCAGTGCCGCGGCCCGTGAACTCGGCTGCACCCAGCCGGCCGTGAGCCAGCACGTCCGGCATCTCGAGGCCGAGGTGGGTGCTCCACTCCTGGAGCGCGGACGGAAGGGAGTGACCCTCACCCAGGCCGGCGAGGTGCTCGCGCGCACGGCCGGGGAGAGTCTGGGTGCGCTCGATGGTGGGTTGCGCGAGGTGCGCCGCCTTCGAGAAGGAGAGACCGGCTCGCTCACGATCGCGACGGGCGGCACGACGGTCCGCCACTTCCTGCGGGATTCGGCGCGGACCTTCCTCCGGGAGCACCCGGAGGTGACCCTCCACTTCGAGCCGGTCTCGTCGAGTACCGTCTGCTTCGAGCGCCTGCGCGCCCACCGCGCAGAGCTGACCTTCGTGACCTGCCTGGATCCCCCGGCAGGGCTCCAGCAGCGGCCGGTCTTCGAGATGCAGAGCATGCTCATCGTGCCCGCCGACGATCCCCGGGCCAAGCGACGTCGCTTCGAGCTCGGCCAGCTCGGAGACATCCGCTACATCTCACTGCCCGAGTCGACGACCAGCGCCGGACAGATCCGCCGCTTGCTGGCCCAGCAGGGCGCTTCACCCGAGGTCGTCGCGACCGTGGACGACTTCGACACGGCGCATCTCTTCGTGGAGCTCGGTCTCGGCCACTCCATCGTGCCGGCCGTTCACGCCAGGAGCTTCGTGCGCGAGGGACGGGTCCGCGCCATCCCGATCCGCGGCCTGGCCTTTCGCGTGGGCTGGGCCGCACGCAGCTTCGAGAGCCTCTCTCCGCCGGCACGCGCCTTCCTGGCCGGCTTCCGGAGCTCCCTCGGCCAGTGGCGGAGCGTCGCGGGCGTGCGCGTGCTGGGCGGCGCATGACGTCGCCGGGTCGAGCCCGAAGAGAAGGGCGGACGCTGAGCGACGACACGTCGTGAATGGTGGCCCAGGCCAGAATCGAACTGGCGACACCCGCATTTTCAGTGCGGTGCTCTACCAACTGAGCTACCGGGCCACGGGGCGCGGAACGTAGCCGCATTGCCGCGGCTGGGCCAGCCGGCCGGGAGGCGGGGATCCGCTGCGAAAACGGGGGGTTGGGCTCAGCCCTCGTCCCATTCCGGGGCCTCGGAGGGGGCCTCGGCGGCGGGGGGTTCGGGCGGCTCCGCAGCGCCCGGGCCCGTACCGATCCCCGGCTCGATGCGCAGCTTCGCCAGCACCAGGTCCTCTCGCGGGCGGTCGCGGGGCCCGTGGCGGCCGTACTTGTCGATCTCGACGCGGGTCATGGCGTCGACCACGTCCATGCCCTCGACGACGTGGTCGAAGGCGGCGTAGCTGCCGTCCAGGTGACGGCTGTCCTCGTGGACGATGAAGAACTGGGAGCCGGCGCTGTTGGGGCGGTTGGTGCGCGCCATGGCGACGATGCCCCTCACGAAGGACAGCTCGTTGAACTCGTCCTGGATCGAGTAGCCGGGGCCGCCGCGTCCATCGTTGTTACGGTTGTCGTCCTTCGAGTTGGGGTCGCCGCCTTGGACCATGAAGCCGGGGATGACCCGGTGGAAGAGGGTGCCGTCGTAGAGGCCCTCTCCAGCGAGCTTCACGAAGTTGGCGACGGTGACGGGGGAGACGTCGGCAAGGAGCTCGATGCGGATCTCGCCGTGCCCCTGGATCTCGAGGACGGCGACGTCCCGCGGTGCCGAAGCGGCGGGTACAGGCACCAGGGTTCCGGGGGTCGGTGCCGCCTCGCGGGTCTCTTCGGCCGGCGGCTCGCTCTCGCCGCAGGCCCACACGAAGGTGAGCGCGAAGAGCAGGCCCAGGCATCCGGCGGCGCGTGCCATCCCATCTCGCTTCATGGTCATCCCCCTGGTAGCGTGCACCCATGACTTGTCGTCGTTCGGGTCGGTGGAGTGTAGGGAGCGTGGCGGGCTGGGGCGCCATGCTCGTCCTGGTGATGGCCCTCGGCGCCGGCGAGCTCCGCGCGGCGGCGCCGGCCCCTGCGCGAAGCGCCGGTGGCATGGTCGCGAGCCCCCAGGCGGACGCGACCCGCGCGGGTGTCGCGATGCTCCGCGCCGGGGGGAACGCGATCGACGCGGCCGTGGCGACGGCCTTTGCGCTCTCGGTCACCGACGCCCATCACTCGGGGATCGGCGGCGGCGGCTTCCTCTTGATCCGCCTGGCCGACGGCCGGACCGTGGCCCTCGATGCCCGGGAGACGGCGCCGGCGGCGGCGACCGCCGACATGTACGTCGCGCCCGGGGCGCCCGAGCACGCCTCCAGGATCGGTGGGCTCGCGGTCGCGACCCCGGGGCTGGTGGCGGGTCTCACCGAGGCGCTGGCCGAGTACGGCAGCCTGCCCCTGGCCCAGGTGCTGGAGCCGGCGATCGCCCTCGCGGAAGAGGGCTTCGCCGTGGGCGCGCGCCACGTGGCCTCGGTGCGCTTCTGGCAGGGGATGGGTCTCGCCGCCCGCTTCCCCGAGACCGCGCGCATCCAGCTGCCCCCGGACGGCTCGCCCATCGAGCCCGGCTTCCGGCTCGTCCAGAAGGACAAGGCCGCGACCTTGCGCGCGATCGCCGCCGACGGGGCGGAGGCCTTCTATCGCGGGCCCCTGGCTGCGGCGATGGTCGAGGCCGTGCGCGCGCACGGCGGGATTCTCACGCTCGAAGACCTGGCCGGCTACCGCACGCGCACGCGCGAGCCGATCCGGGGGCGCTACCGGGGTCACGAGGTGCTGAGCTTTCCGCCCCCCTCGTCGGGCGGAGTCGCGCTCGTCGAGATCCTGAACCTGCTCGAGCCCCTGGATCTCGCCGCCCGCGGTGCGGGCTCGTCGGCGAGCCTGCACCCGATCGCCGAGGCCATGAAGCTGGCCTTCGCGGACCGCAACACCTTCCTGGGAGACGCGGACTTCGTCGACGTGCCCGTCACGTGGCTCGTCTCCCGCCGCCACGCCGACGAGCTGCGGGCTCGCCTCGACCCGCCCTGGTGGCGGCGCGCTCCCTGGACCTGGGGCCGAGGCGAGCGCGCGATTCGGGTGGAGGCGCCCGGGGAGGCGCCCCACGGCGGGGGTACCACCCACCTCTCGGTGAGCGACGCCGCGGGCAACGCGGTCGCGATCACCCAGACCATCAACCTGATCTTCGGCTCGGGCATCACCGTGCCGGGCACGGGCATCCTGCTGAACGACGAGATGGACGACTTCTCGATCGCTCCCGGCGTCCCCAACGCCTTCGGCTTGATCGACACGCGCGGCGCCAACGCGATCGCCCCCGGCAAGCGCCCGCTCTCGAGCATGACGCCCACGATCGTCGTGAAGGACGGCAAGCTGCGCATGGTGTCCGGCAGCCCCGGCGGGCCGCGCATCATCACCACGACCCTGCAGACCCTCCTGAACGTGATCGACTACGGAATGGACGTCCAGGAGGCGCTCTCCTTCCCCCGCTTCCACCACCAGTGGGTGCCCGACCGCTTGCTGGTCGAGCCGGCCATTCCGGCCGACGTGATCGAGGGGCTCGAGCGCCGCGGCCACCGCGTCGAGGTGTCCAAGCGCAATTGGTCGAGTGCCCAGGCCATCGTCGTCGATCCCGAAGCGGGCCTTCACTTCGGCGGCAGCGACCCCCGCGGCGACGGCATCGCCCTGGGCCCCTGACCCGCTCACGGAGGGTCTGCCCCTTCGTGAGCCGATCAGTCGTTCGCGGGGCGCACCGAGGCGATGGTGGCGGCGCCCAGGTCGAGGACCCGTTCGGCGACGCGCCGTAGATCCTCCGCGGTGACGGCCGCCACGCGCTCGGGGTAGCCGGCGTGGGAATCCGGGCCCAGGCCGTAGCGCGTGTCGAGGGCCAGCTGCATGGCGCGGCTCCCGTTTCGCTGGGCGTCGATGGCGTGGTTGCCGATCAGGTAGCGCCGCGCGCGCTCGAGCTCCGGCTCCGGCAGCCGCTCCTCGACCAGACGGCGCAGCTCCTCCAGGATGCCGGCCTCGGCCTGCTCGAGCTTGTCTGGCGCCGTCGCGATGTAGACCGCGAAGGTCCCGGGCGCCACGCCCTCGACGTTCACGGCGGTCACCGTGTAGGCCAGGCTCTGCCGGTCGCGCAGCTCCAGGAAGAGGCGGCCGCCCTGTCCCGAGAGGGCCTGCACCAGCACTTCGAGGGCTTCGCGATCGGGGTCGAAGACGCTGAGGCCGCGGAAGCCGACCACCAGGTGGGCCTGGGCGCGGTCCTTGAACTCCTCGACGCGCTGCACCCGGTCCGGGCTCGGATCCTCGGGCGGAAGGGCGGCCTGCAGGTCGGAGCCGCGCGGCAGCTCGCCCAGGCGCCGCGATAGCTCGCGTGCCGCGCTGTCCGGGTCGACGTCGCCCGCCACGGTGATGACCAGGTTCTCGCCCCCCATGATCCGGGTGTGGTGATCCGCGAGGGTCTCGGCATGGAAGCGGGTGACCGTCTCCGGGGTGCCCGGCAGCGCGAGCCGGTAGGGATGGGTCACGAACTGGGCCCGCGCGAAGAGGTCGAAGGCCCGGGCCGAGAGGCGATCCTCCCGGCGCGCGAGGGCCGCCAGGGTGTCGCGCCGCTCCCGTTCGATCTCGTCGGCGGCGAAGGCCGGCGCGAGCATGGCCTCGGTGAAGAGGTCGAGCACGGGGAGGAAGCGGTCCCGCGTGGCGTCCAGGGTGAGCCCGCAGCTGTTGCGGCCCGAGAAGCCGTCGATGTCGCCGGCCAGGTTCTCGACCTCGCGGGCGAAATCCGCGGCCGAGCGGCTGCGGGTTCCCCGCAGCCACATGCCCGCCAGGAATCCGGAGAGCCCGGCGGTCTCTTCGACCTCGGCCAGCTGGCCGCCGATCAGCGCAGCGCGCACGGCCACGACGGGGACGTCGTGGCGCGGCTCGACCACCACGCGGGCCCCGCACTCGAGCGTGTAGAGCTGCAGACCCTCGGAGCTGGACGGGGCGGGTGAGTGGGGGGTCGCGGGCGGCACCTCGTGGCGCGGCGTCGCGGCCGCTCGCGCGGCCCGTTCCGAGGCGCGGGCCACCGCGGCTCGGACCTGTGCCTCGCTGAGCGTGGCCTCGGCTCCTTCGGGCAGGACGCCCGCCACCGAGAGCCGGTCGATGGACAGGTGCCGGGCGGCCGCGGCGCGCAGGTCCTCCGCCGTCGCGGTGCGGATCGTCTCGCGATAGGTCTCGTGGTGGCGGTGGTCACCGGCCAGGATGTGGAAGCTGCCGAGCTTGCGGGCCATGCCCGACACGCTCTCCGCCTCCCATTCCTGGCTCGCCAGGAAGTTGGCTCGCGCGCGCTCGAGCTCGGCTTCGCTCACGGGCTCGTGGCGCAGGCGCTCGGTCTCGCGCACCACGGCTTCGATGGCGGCCTCGCTCTGGGCGGCCTCGAGATCGACGGTGGCGCCGAACAAGCCGGGGTCGAGAGGCGTGTAGCACGAGGCGTCGATCCGATCGCACAGCCCCGCCTCCTCCTTGATTCGCCGCACCAGCCGCGAGCTCTCTCCCCCACCGAGGATGTAGGCGACCAGATCGAGCAGCGGCGTGTCCGGATGGGCCAGGTTGACCGCCGGCCAGGAGAGATCGAGGCAGGCGCGCTCGAAGGGGCGGCCCTGCAGGGCGACCCGAAGCTCCTCCTGGCGGGGCTCGGCCGGGCGGCGCCGTCGCGCGGCAGGTGCCGAGCTCGCGGGAAAGGCCTCGATGATCTGCGCGCGCATCCAGTCGATCTCGAAATCGCCGGCGGCGACGACGACCAGATTGCCCGGTGCGTACCAGCGCCGGTAGAAGTCGCGTAACCGCGCGGCCGTGAGCGACGCCACGCTCTCGTGGCTTCCGAGAATCGGCGCGCGGTACGGATGGCTGCGAAAGGCCGTCGCGAAGATCAGGTCCGAGAGCACGTGATGCGGCTCGTCCTCGGAGCGGCGGATCTCCTCGAG
>NYZB01000079.1 GCA_002687015.1 Deltaproteobacteria bacterium | reverse complement strand
TTCTGCTGCCGCCGCTACGCCGGCGCGAGATGGAGTCGAGGCAGGAGCAAGGGCGCGACACGCATCGCTGCTGGCAGCACGGGGTCCGCCGCCTGGTCGAGGATGGCGGCCCCCGGGAGGTCACGGAGTGAAGCGTGCCATCAAGCTCAGGCCCCGGGAGTCAGAGCTTCCGGAGCGGAAGGTGCGACTGCGCATCCCCGGCCGGCTGGCTGCGGATTTGGACGCATACCGCGAGCTGTATGCCCGGGTCCATGGCCACGAGATTGAGCTGCCTGCTCTCATCGAGGGAATCCTCGAGCAGTTCCTGGCGAGCGACTGCGCGTTCCAGCGACGGCAGCGAAGCGGGAGCATCGCATCTCCGACGCCGGACCCGGAGGGAGCCGAGTCGTGAGCGCCGCTGGGGGACGGGTTCACTCCATCGACGGCCGGCTGGCGCTCTCCCTTGCCGAGGCGGCGCGTGCGCTCGGCGTCTCCGAGCGTCACGTGCGCGAGATCCTCTCCGAACTTCCCCACGTCCATTTGGGACGCCGGGTCGTGATCCCGGTGGATTCGCTGCGTGAATGGCTTCGGGATCGCGCGAGAGCCGAGAGTTCGCGTGCCGAACGCGCGGCGGATGAGATCGTCGCGGCGCTCTCCGATTGAACGTATGCTCTGCGAACGCCGGGACGGCTGAGGGACGAACGATGGCGGCGAAGGTGCGACGCGACGACAAGGGGGTCTACTGGGTCGTCGTCCACCACGACGGACGCCGGCGCAAGAAGCGCGTCGGCCGGGACAAACGCCTGACCGAGGAGATCGCCCGCAAGATCCAGGCTCGGCTCGTGCTCGGCGACTTCACGATGGAGACCGAGCAGAAGGCGCCCGTTCCCTTCCGTCGCTTCGCCCAGGATTGGCTTCGCCGGGAGGTCGAGCTCCCGATCGAGCGCGGCCTGGAAGGTCACCACGCGCCGGGGACCGCCCGCGTCTACCGCCTCCAGGTGGAGATCCACCTGGCGCCACACTTCAAGGACGTGGACGTCCGCTCGATAGGTCTGGCCGAGGTCCAGCGGTTCTACGACCACTGCATTGACACGGGCAGGCCCCGCAGCGCCAAGTCCATCGACATGGCGCTGAACGTGCTCCGCCTGATCCTCTCCCACGCCCGCGGGCAGGGCCTCGTGGAGACCAATGCCGTCCAGGCCTGGAAGTCGGGTCGGCCGCGGCGGCGCAGCTCCTCCTCGGTGGCGGTGGCCCCGGAGAAGGTGCTCTCGGCCGAGGAACTCGCGTCCGTCCTGCGCGTGGGGGAGGCGGACTTCCCGCACTTCTACCCGCTGGTGCTGTTCCTCGCGGATACGGGCGCCCGCCTCGGCGAGGCGCTGGCCCTGCGCTGGATCGACGTGGACCTGGAGGCTGGGACGGCGCGGATCGCCCGCAGCTTCTCCAGCGGCCGCGCCCTCTGTCCGACCAAGACGGGGCGGGAGCGGGTGGTGGAGCTCTCCTCGCGGCTGTGCTCGGTGCTCTTCGACCGCCAGCCGACCGTGTTCCCGCCGCCGGAGACCGCGACGGTCTTCCCGAACTTCTCGGGCGGGATGCTGATTCCGGAGTACGTCCGGAACAAGGTGTTCAGCAAGATCGTGCGCAAGGCCCTGGGCGAGGGGCGGCGCTTCTCGCCCCACGGCCTGCGACACACCTGGGCCTCGCTGCACATGGCCCGGGGGACGCCGCTCAAGTGGATCCAGGAGCAGGGCGGCTGGACGACGGCCAAGGTGCTGCTCGACACCTACGGCCACTTCATGCCGACGGAGTCGCGCGGCTTCGCCGACGCCCTGGCGGCGGCCTCGGACGGCCCCCCCGCGGCCCTGGCGGCAGCGGGGCGCCGAGCGGGCTCCTACGCGGAGCCGGAACTCCCCGAGACCTCGAAGGATCCGAGCGCCACCCCGTCCGCCACCGGCCCCAGGTCGCCGATCATGCACTTCACCGAGCCCCCGCCCTTCTTCAGGAACTCCGAGACATCGACCAGGATGGGCTCGACACCGCAGTCGCGGATCTGGTCCTGGAGCCGGCTCGAGACACCCGCCGGTAGGATCAGGCGCGACATGCCGCCCTGGGTGAGCGTGAAGGAGTTGGCGGCGTAGCGCTCCGCGTCCTGCGGCTTCAGGGGGATCAGGTGGTCGCCGAAGTGCTGGGAGAGGCAGCGCCAGGCGTCTTCGTGCATGGCTTCCCGGTAGCCCAGCAGGAACTCGCGCTCGGGGCCGAAGGCGCTGAGCGCCGTGTCGCCGTGGTAGTGGGCCTCGAGGCAGAGCTCGATCCGGACCACGGGCCGCGGTGCGACCAGCGTCTCGAGGAAGGGCGCCGCGCCGACGTCGGTTCGGAAGCCGTAGACGCGCTTCCAGGGCGGCCACGCGAGCGCCGGGACGAAGCGCTGCTTCTCGATGCCGCCGAAGGTCAGCAGGTGGAGGTCGCCGGCCGGAAAGAAGTCCGCCTCGCCCTCCATGCGCCACGTCTCGTCGATCGTTCCGATGCGAAACCCCGCGTCGGAGAGCACGCGTCGGTAGTGGGCCTTCTCGGCGGCGCGGGTGGGGAGCAGGTTGGCGAGGTAGAAGGTCTTCTGGTCGAGGGGGATGCACTCGTCGACGCGGGTCATGAGGCCGGCGTTCGCCGGGTAGACCATGCCGGGGCAGGCCGGGTCGGGGGGCACGACGAGGACGCGCACGTCCAGATCGAGCAAGGTGTCGCGCAGCTGCTCCCACTGGACGATCGCACGGCCGCGGTCGACGGCGCGCCTCCGGCCCCAGCGGTCGCGGGTGTGCGGGTTCGCGCCTCCCTGCACGCTGAAGTGCGCGGGGTCGCCCATCAGCACGGCGCGGCGGTAGCCCGGGTCGTTCACGGGCGTGGGAAGCCGGGCGGCAGTGCTTCGGGGTCGAGACCACCCTCGTGCTCGAGATGGGACTGGGGCGTCGTGCAGTAGACGGTGGCCAGGATGCCAGCAGGGCGGTCGTTGCCGCTCTTGCCGCTGCCGCCGAAGGGCAAGCGGCCACTGGCGCCGATGGTGCCCTTGTTCCAGTTGAGGATGCCGGTGTGGACGCGGCCGACACAGTGCTCGTAGCGCGCGCGATCGGCGCTCATCACGGAGGCCGCCAGGCCGTAGTCGCTGTCGTTCACGGCGGCGATGGCCTCGTCCAGGTCGGACACCGGATAGAGCGCGGCCTCGGGACCGAACATCTCCTCCCTCTGATAGGGATGCTCCTGCTTCAACGATGCGAAGCGCACCAGCCCCGGGGCTACGTAGGGTGCGATGCGGGTGATCTCGCCGCGGAACACGCGCTCGCCGCCGGCCGCCTCGGCCTCGCTGCGCATGCGCTGGAATCGATCGAAGGCCCGGCGGGAGGCCAGGGGTCCCATGAACACCCCCTCTTCGAGGGGGGGGCCGATCGTCAGACCCTCGAGCAGGCCGATGAGCCGTTCCTGGAAGGGCGCCTCGATGGTCTCGTGTACGAAGATCCGCGAGAGGCAGGAGCAGCGCTGCCCGGTGGTCGCGCACATGGAGAGGGCGGCCTCGGCGGCGGCCAGCTCGAGGTCCGCGTCCTCGAGGACGATCATCGCGTTCTTGCCGCCCATCTCGAGGGCCAGGAGCTTGCCCGGCTGGTCCAGGGTCGCTTCCCGCAGGGCTCGACCCACGGCGTAGGAGCCGGTGAAGAGGACGCCGTCGACCTCCCGATGGCCGACCAGGGCCTCGCCGGTCTCCGCCGCCCCCTGCACCAGCTCGAGGACGCCTTCCGGGAGCCCCGCGTCCCGCCAGGCGCGCGCCATCCAGTCGCCGACCGCGGGGGTCAGCTCGCTCGGCTTGAAGACGACGCTGTTGCCCGTCGCCAGTGCGGGGACGATGTGGCCGTTCGGAAGGTGCGCCGGAAAGTTGAAGGGGCCCAGCACGGCGAGCACGCCTCGCGGGTGGTAGGTGGCCCGCGCGCTGGCCCCGGCCTGCAGCGCTTCCGCGTAGACCATGCCGTGCTCGAGGGTGACGTCGACCCTGGCGGGAAGCAGCGCCGCCTCGCCCCGGGCGTCCCAGAGGGCCTTGCCCATCTCGCGCGAGATCAGGACGGCGAGCTCTTCCTTGCGGGCGGCGGTCAGGTCGCGAAAACGGCGCAGCACCCCGGCGCGCGCCTCGAAGCCCGCGTCGCGCCAGCGGGGGAAGGCGGCGCGCGCGCGGTCGACCGCCTCCGACACGGCGGGGCCGTCCCAGATGGCGAACCGCCCGACTTCGTCGGTGGGGTCCGAGGGGGAGACACTTCGGATCACGTCGCTCACGGCATTCCTTCGGTCAGGGCAGGGGGGTGATCGTCATGCGGTCGCCGGCCGAGACGGCGAGGGCCTCGCGGCACAGGCTCGACACGATCGGAGCCTGGTCCTCGTCGAGGGGCACCACCGTCGCGCGGAAGTGCCCGCCCGCCTCGGTCGAGAGCAGGGTCAAGGGCGCCCCCTCCGGCACACAGGTGCGCGCCGGTACGCAGGGCAGCACGAACTCGCGCCGTTCCCGCACCGAGGAGATCGCATCGCGTGCCGCGCCGTAGTAGGGCCCCCCGTCGAAGGGGTCGACCTGGTTCAGGGGGTGGAAGCCCACCTTTTCGAGGATGCGCACGGCGGCCTTGGCGGTCTCGTTGGGCTGCCCGATCGCCTTCTGCACGTCGTCGGGAAACAAGGTCGCGTAGACCGGATCGCGCGGGAAGAGGTCGGCGATGAACTGCTTGGAGTGGGCCGACAGATGGTCCGCGTGCCGGTAGGGCACGCCGGTGAAGCGCGCGCCGAAGGCGTCCCACAGCAGGTTGCGCCCGCTCGCCTCGAAGGGCGAGAGCATCTCGGCGATCACCTCGCGCTCGAAGGCCTCCCGGTGGGCGCCGATGTAGGCGAAGCGCACGATCGAGAGCGCCTTGCCGCAGCGCTGCGGGTGGCTCCTGTAGGTGGGGTCGAGGATCAGCCCCCCCACTTCGCTCGGTCCGTCTTCGGTGGAGCGGAGCTGCAGCTTCTGGTGCACGAAGCGCACCTCGAGCTCTGCGCTGCGCCGCTCCTCGGTGGAGACCTCGAGCCAGTAGTAGGGCGCACCCGGCCGGCCGTGCTTCGCGAGGATCAACGAGGTGCCGACGCAGCGGCCGGCCTCCCGGTCTTCGAGCACGAACTGATAGACCGCCTCGGTCGGGTCGCCGAGCTCGCCCGTGAAGGAGCGCAGCGAGAGGGAGATGCGCGCCTCCAGGAAGTCGGGATCCCTGGGCAGGTTCATCGAGTCGAGCTGGCCGGCCAGCTCGACCAGGTCGGGCAGGTCCGCCGCCTCGACCGGGCGCAGGATCAGCAAGGCAGCCCCAGCTCCTCGGCCACCTGGCCGAGCGCCTTCTCGAGGATCGCGAAGCCCTGCTCGAGCTCCTCGTCGGTGGTGTTGACCGGGAGCAGCATGCGCACCTTCATCGGACTGCGTCCGGCTCCGAAGACCAGCAGGCCTTCTTCGAACGCCTTTCGTATGACGGCGTTGACCACCTCCGGGTTCCCGCCCCAGGGGACGAAGGCCTGCATGGCGCCGATGCCGCTGCGCGGGCCCACCGCGTGCGGCATGCGCTTCTCGAGGGACTCGAGGCGGCGCTCCACGCGCCGGGCCAGCACCGCGACCCGCCCCTCCGGGCCCAGGTAGCCCTCGGAATCGAGGCGTTCGATGATGCGTGCGCCTACCGCCATGCCGACGCTGGCTCCCGCATAGGTGCCCGAGACGAGCCCTGGCTTCGGATTGTAGCTGCGCCGGAACAGGACGGCGCTGCCCTGGAGCACCTTGCCCAGGGTTGCCAGGTCGACCAGCTCCTCGAGGCCGAAGGTCTTGAAGGCGTACAGCTCCCCCGTACGGGCGAAGGTCTGGACCTCGTCGACCCAGACGGCCAGGCCGGCCTCGCGGCAGCGCTCCATGAGGGCGCGGAAGAACTCCGGCGGCGCCGTGTTGAAGCCGCCTTCTCCCTGCACCAGCTCGAACATCATGGCGGCGATGCGGCCGGGATGGCGCGCGAGGTGCGCCTCCAGGGCGTCCATCGTGAAGCGGATCGGGTCGGGGTGGAGCGGATCGTAGAAGGGGACGTGCAACACGTTGCCGCGGAGGGGAAGGCCCTCGCGGAAGCCCGGCTTGTCGGTGAGCTCCGCCATCGCCAGGGTGCGCCCGGCGAAGGCGTTCTCGAAGACGATGATCTGGTCTGCAGGCTCGTGCTTCTGGAAGATCATCTTGAGGGCGTTCTCATTGGCCATTGCCCCCGACACCGAGAGCCAGACGTGGCGCAGCTTCGACCCCGCGTGCTTGACCAGCAGCTTGGAGAGTCGGACCGACTCCACGCCCGGTAGCAGGTGCCCCTGGAAGACGGTGTCGACTGCAGCCGTCGCGACCGCCGTTTCCAGCAGGTCGCGATCGCTGTGGCCGAAGGCGTAGACGCCGATTCCGCCGATGAAGTCGAGCAGCCAGCTGCCATCCGCCAGGCGCACGCGGGCTCCACGACCCACACCGGCCTGCAGCATCTTCATTCCCAGCGGACGTCCGCGCAGCCGCTCGAGGTCGCGGATCGCCCTCTGGTACCCGTCGGCCGGGAGGGCTCGGCCGTCGGCCTCCTCGGCCACGGCGTCGAGGAGCGCCGCGGCCGCCTCGCGGACGGCGGGCGCATCGAGGAGGCTGCCGAGCATGCTTCGGGAACGTCGGGCCATGGCCCTCCTTTATCGGCCGCCGGCACGGCCGCCTTGGGAGTTGGAACCCGGCCATCTGCGATCCTCTCTGCTTCTTGCACCGTGTCGAGCCGTTCTTGCGTGTCTATTTCACCTCGCCCGGTCCGTTCGCTATCGTCACGACCCGGACGACGGCCCGGCCGCGCGGTCATTTGATCCCGCGGCGCCACCGACCGATGAACGGGGACCATGTCGGCGAAAGAGGTGATTCCGCTCGAGGCTCCGGCCGGGCGGCCGAAGCGCAAGCGGCGCGCAGAATCGAAGGCGCGCCGTGAGCGCGCCGCCGAGCGCAAGGACGCGCTCGCCGCGGCCATCCCCTACCTGTCGGTGGTTCGCGCCCCCTCGGTCCCCATCCACGGCAAGGAGATGGGCACCGAGCTGACGGTGGCCAGCTACAACGTGCACCGCTGGGCCGGGCCGAACGGGGTTCGCGCGCCCGACCCCGCGCGCGCCGGCTTCGTGATCTCCGAGCTCGACGCCGACATCATCGCCCTGCAGGAGGTGCTGCGGCCCTTCGAGGAAGACGATCCCCTCGAGCGGCTGGCCGAGGCGCTGCACCTGCACCTGGCCTTCGTAGCCACCCGCGTGCACCGGCGGGGCGAGATCGGCAACGCGATCCTGTCCCGCTGGCCAATTACCAGTGTGTTTTCCCTCGACCTCTCCTACGGCCGGGTCGAGAAGCGCTCGGCGGTGGCGGCGGAGTTCAACGGCCCCGATGGCCCCGTGGACATCGTCGCGACCCACCTCGCCCTGGTGGACCGGACGCGAAACCGACAGGTGCGCATGATCCTCGAGAACCCGCGCTTGCAGCGACACATCATCCTGTTGGGCGACATGAACGCCTGGCGCAACTGCAAGGCCACGCGCGCCCTCGAGGAGGAGCTGGTGGGCGGTGTGGCGATGACCTGGCCGCGCACCTTCCCGGCCGCTCGGCCCGTCCTGGCCCTCGATCGCGTCTACTCCCGGGGAGCGCGCCTCGAGGCGATCGAGGCGCACGACAGCCCTGCCGCCCGCAAGGCCTCGGACCACCTGCCGGTGGTGGCGCGGATCCAGCTCACCGACCTGGAGGAAGAGCCCTGAGCGAGAGGCGGCGAGCCCTGTGCTATCTCCCTGCGATGGTGGTCTCGCGAACCTGGGCCCTCCTGGCCGTGCTGGTGCTGGCCACGGGCTGCGCCTCCTTCGAGGCGTCGCGGCTCGCCGCGAGCGGCAGCCAGGCCATCGGTCGGGGCCAGTACGCCCGCGCCGTCGAGGATCTGGAGCGCGCGGCCACGCTGGCGCCCCGGGCTGCGCCCGTGCAGAACGACCTCGGCGTCGCCTACCTGGCAGCCGGCCGGCCGGGCGACGCCCTCCGGGCCTTCGAGCGCGCGGTGGCCCTCGATTGCAGCCACGAGCCCTCCCAGCAGAACCTCCGGGCCCTTCGCCAAGGGCGCCCCGGGGGCGCCCTCGCCGCCCAGCCCTAGCTCGGTTGATGCCGTGGGGGCCATTTCGTAGGGTCCCCGGATGGCGCACGAGCTGGAGCAGAAGGCCCTGGCCTCGTACCTCGAGGATCACAACCTCAAGCACACGAAGCAGCGCGAGGCGATCCTCTCGATCTTCCTCGACATCAAGGGCCACATCACCGGCGAGGAGCTGTACCAACGGGTGCGCGAGCAGCACTCGAACATCGGCTACACGACGGTCTACCGGACGATGAAGCTGCTCTGCGACGCGGGGCTCGCCAGTGAGCGCCACTTCGACGACGGCATCACCCGCTACGAGATCGAGCACGAGCACCACGACCACCTGGTCTGCCTGCGCTGCGGCAAGATCATCGAGTTCGAGTGCCAGAAGATCGAGTCCGCCCAGGACGAGATCGTCAAGCGCCACGACTTCCAGCTGCTGCGCCACCGCCACGAGCTCTACGGGCACTGCTCCGAGTGCCAGGGAAAGGAACGAGGCGGGTCTTGAGCCCGTGCTTGCGCGCGCTCCCTGCGGTGGGCACCTTCCCGGATGCACGCCTCCCCACGTGATTCCCGGAGCTGCTGGCCCCCGGGAACGACCATCTCCGGCAACGGCCGCGTTCCGGAGAGATTCGGAGAAGCAACGTGGGAGTGCCTCCCCGTCCCCGCATCCGCCGGCCGCTTCGCTCGCGCGTCGCGCTGGCCGTCGTCCTGGCCTCACCCCTGCTGGGTGCCTGCGTGCACGCGTCGGGGCCCGACACCCTTCCCCCGCCCGAGGCACCCGCCCCGGCGGCGCTGCCGCCCGTTTCGGCCGCCCCGCCCGAGCCGCAGCCCGCGCCCGAGCCGCAGCCCGCGCCCGAGCCGCAGCCC
>NYZB01000078.1 GCA_002687015.1 Deltaproteobacteria bacterium | reverse complement strand
CGGTACTCGCGGATTCGGACCTGGGGGAGGCCTGATCCCGATCCCGTCCTCTCAGAGGACGATGTTGACCAGGCGGCCCGGCACCACGATGACCTTCTTCGGGGTCTGGTCGCCGACGTGACGAGCCACGTTCTCGGCGGCGAGGGCAGCGGCCTTGACGGCCTCCTCGTCGGCGTCGGCCGGTACCTGCACCTCGTCCCGGCGCTTTCCGTTGACCTGGACGGCGAGGGTGATGGTGTCCTCGACGAGCAGGCTCGCATCGGGCTCGGGCCAGGGCTGGAGAGCCAGGTCGCTCTCCTCGCCCAGGCGGCGCCAGAGCTCCTCGGCCAGGTGGGGAGCAAAGGGTGAGAGCATCCTCAGGAAGGAGGCCACTCCCTCTCGGGGGGCTTCGGCCTCCCGGTTGATCTCCCGGGCCCAGATCATCAGCTTGGAGATGGCGGTGTTGGGCTGGATGCGCTCCATGTCCTCGGTCACCCCCGCGATCGTTCTGGCGGTGAGCCGGGCCTGCGCCTCCGTGCCCGCGCCGCTGGCGAGTTCCTGCGCGGGTTCTCCAGCGGAGTCCTCGTCGACCACCAGCCGGTAGGCCCGCTGCAGGAAGCGGAAGCAGCCGGGGATCCCCTCGGTGGACCAGGGCGCGCCCTTCTCGAGGGGACCCATGAAGAGTTCGTAGAGACGCAGCGCATCGGCACCGAACTCGGCAATCACGTCGTCGGGCGAGACCACGTTCCCGCGGCTCTTCGACATCTTCTCGGTGACCTCCTCGAGAGGCAGATCCTCGATCGTCGGATGCAGCGGTGTGCCGTCCTCCCCGAAGCGCACTTCGTCCAGCTGAACCCAGCGGGCCTTCACCTCCTCCCCGGTGGGCGTGGCGATGGCCGTCTCTCCTTCGATGCGCACGGCACTCGAGGGATAGCTCCGGGCCTCGGCCTTGGGGTCGTCGGAGAGGTTGTCGTCGTAGTAGCGGTAGGCGAAGCCCAGGATCATCCCGGGATTCAGCAGCTTCTGGAAGGGCTCCTTCGTGGAGACCAGGCCGCAGTCGTAGAGCACCTTGTGCCAGAAGCGCGAGTAGAGCAGGTGCAGCACGGCGTGCTCGGCGCCGCCCACGTAGAGATCGACCGGCATCCAGTACCGCTCGGCTTCGGGGGCCCAGGCGGCCTCGTCGTTGCCCGGGTCGCAGAAGCGCAGGTAGTACCAGCAGCTCCCCGCCCAGTTGGGCATGGTGTTGGGGTCGCGCCAGGCCTTCTGGCCGGTCTCGCGGTCGCGGGTCTCGAGCCAGGTGGGAACCCGGGAGAGCGGCGTCTCGAACTCGCCCGAGGGCGTCCAGTCGTCGAGCTCCGGGAGGGTGACGGGCAGCTCGTCGTCGGGGACCAGCTTCACCGTGCCGTCCTCCAGGTGAAGCACGGGGAAGGGCTCGCCCCAGTAGCGCTGTCGACTGAAGAGCCAGTCGCGCAGCTTGTAGTTGATCGTGGCCTCGCCCTTGCCCTGCTCTTCGAGCCAGTCGTTGATCCGCTGCTTGGCCTCCGCGGTGGGCAGCCCGTCCAGGAGCCCGGAGTTGACCGCCGTCCCGTCCGCCGGGTAGGCCGCCTGGGAGACGTTGCCGCCGCTCACCACCTCGACGATGGGGAGCTCGAACTTCCGGGCGAAGGCCCAATCCCGCTCGTCGTGGCCGGGCACCGCCATGATGGCGCCCGTGCCGTAGCTGGCCAGCACGTAGTCGGCGATCCAGACCGGAATGCGCTCGGAATTGACGGGGTTCACGGCGTAGGCGCCGGTGAAGACGCCGGTCTTGTCGTCCCCCTCGGCCATGCGCAGGCGTTCGCTCTTCCGGCCGGTCTCGGCGACGTAGGCGTCGACGGCGGCACGCTCTTCGTCCGTCGTGAGGCTGGCCACGAGCGGGTGCTCGGGCGCCAGGACCATGTAGGTCGCGCCGAAGAGCGTGTCCGGACGGGTGGTGAAGACCTCGATGGTCTCGCCCGCGTGCTCGGGCAGCCCGAAGTGGACGCGCGCGCCCTCGGAGCGGCCGATCCAATCCTCCTGCATGCGCTTGATGCGCTCCGGCCAGTCCACGAGCTCGAGGTCGGTCAGCAACCGCTCGGCGTAGTCGGTGATGCGCAGCATCCACTGCTTCATCGGAACGCGCACCACCGGGTGGTCGCCCCGCTCGCTCTTTCCGTCGATGACCTCCTCGTTGGCCAGCACGGTGCCCAGGGCCGGGCACCAGTTGACGGCCACCTCGGCCTCGTAGGCCAGGCCGCGCTCGTGGAGCTTCGAGAAGATCCACTGGGTCCAGCGCAGGTACTTCGGGTCGGTGGTGTCCACCTCCCGGGACCAGTCGTAGGAGAGGCCCAGGGCCTGGAGCTGGCGCCTGTAGGTTTCGATGTTGCGGCGGGTGGTGATCCGGGGATGGGTGCCGGTCTCGACGGCATGCTGCTCCGCAGGGAGGCCGAAGGCGTCCCAGCCCATCGGGTGGAGCACGTTGAAGCCACGCATGCGCTTGAAGCGGGCGATGGCATCGGTGCAGATGTAGCCCTTCGGGTGGCCGACGTGGAGCCCCTGGCCACTCGGATAGGGGAACATGTCGAGCACGTAGTACTTGGGCTTGCTCGGGTCGACCTGGCAGCGGAAGGTCTCGTTCTCGAGCCAGTGGCGCTGCCAGCGCGCTTCGATCGCCTTCGGGTCGTAGGCCATGGCGGCTGGAAAGTGCCCGGCCTCCCCGGCAGCGTCAACGGGCGCCGCTCGCTCCATTCCCGGTCGGGGCAAACGGGCTCCCCCCGCTCTTCTCCCGGGCTAGTCTCCCGCGCGTGACGAGCGAAGCCGACGAGGGAGCCGCGAGCCGTCCGGAGGTCTACCTCCTCTCCGATGGCACCGGCGAGACGGCCCTGGCCGCCGTCCAGGCGGCCACGACCCAGTTCCAGGCGGAGTTCCGGATCCGGACCTTCGGCGAGATCCGCCACGAGTCGCAGGTGCGTCGGATCCTCGAGCGCGCCCGGGAAGCCTCGGCCGTGGTGGTCTTCACCCTGGTCCACGAGCCCCTGGCCGCTGGCCTCCAGGAGCGGGCCCAGAGCCTGGGAATGATCACGGTCGACCTCCTGGGCCCACTGATCCGCTCCATGGCCACCCAGTACCGCATCACGCCCCAGTACCGCCCCGGGGTCCTGCACGCCTTCTCCGACGACTACTTTCGCAGGGTCGAAGCCGTGGAGTTCGCCGTGCGCCACGACGACGGCGCCAACCTGCACACCCTCTTCGAGGCCGATCTCGTGCTGACGGGGGTCTCCCGCACCAGCAAGACCCCTCTCTCGATGTATCTGGCCCAGCGCGGCTTCAAGACCGGCAACGTCCCCCTGGTTCCGGGCATGGACCCGCCCCAGGCGCTGCTCGAGATCGCCCCCCACAAGGTCTTCGGCCTGGTCGTCGACGCGGCGGCGCTGCTCGGGATCCGTCGGGCGCGCTTGAGGCAGCTCGGGACGCCCCCCTACTCGACCTACGCCGACGCCGAGAACGTGTCCCAGGAGTTGCGCCGCGCGCGCCGTCTCTTCCGCCAGAACGGGTGGAAGGTCGTGGACATCACCGGCAAGGCCGTCGAGGAGAATGCCTCGCGGATCCTCGAGCTCGTCGAAGGGCGGGTGGGGGGAGTGTAGTCCGGGCTAGGCTCCCGCCCTCTCCGCCTGCTGCTGCTCCAGCAGCCGCTGTGCGAACTTGGGCTTGATGATCGAGTAGAGCGCCGGCACCACGGTGATGGCGCCCAGCATGTTGATCACCATCAGGATGACCAGGAGCTGTGCCATCTCGGCCTGGAAGCGGAGATTCGACGCCATCCAGGTCGCGATCCCGCCGACGATCGTCGTGGCCGTGAAACTCACCGCCATGCCCGTGGTACTGATGGTCCTCCGCACGGCCTCGTCGATGTCGCCCTTCGTGTCGACCACCTCCTGGCGGATGCGGTCGACGATGTAGATGGCGTAGTCCACGCCGATGCCAACTCCCACCGACTGCACCGGGAGGGTGTTGATGTTCAAGCCCACGCCCTTGATCGACATGTAGGCCAGCGAGAGCATGGTCGCCGTCGCCAGCTGGATCACGATGATCGTCCCGCTCCAGAGGGATCGGTAGGTCAGGGTCTGGAGGATGTAGATGACCAGCAGGATCAGGGAGATGTTCGCGATGTGACCGCGCTCGACCTCGTCGTTCACCGCGGCCAGGACGCCCATGACCCCGCCAGCCATCACGAACTGGACTCCCCGGGTCCAGGAGTTGGTGGGCTGGTACTTGGGCACGCTGTCGACGGCCTTCAGGTCGTGCACGATCAGGTTCTTGGTCTTCATCGCCACGGCTCGGATGCCGAGCTCTTCGTTCTCGTAAATGGCATCGATGTGGCTGGCGTCCCACTCCTCGAGGTCGGCGGGCCAGGCGAAGTACTCGCCCTCCTCGACGTCGTCTCGGGCATCCTCGAAGTCGCCCATCGCGTCGTCGGCGAACTCCTCGATCCACTCCGGCGTCTCCTCGGAGGGAGGGACGTCGATGTAGTCGTAGCTCCCGTCCGAATGGCGGATCGAGACCCTCATGGTGTGGGCCCGTGGCGGGAGCATCGGACCGATCATGTAGTAGGTGTTGTCCGCCATCTTGTCGTAGTCGAAGAACCCGGCGTCCCGGTCGGCCCTGTCCATCTCGAGGCGGATGTTCACCTCACCGATCGGGTTCCGCCGGATGAACTCGCGGGCTGCGACCACGGCCTGGGAGATGGTGTCGCCCTTGTGGTCCGGGTAGAAGAAGTTGACGGTCGCCCTGCGATCGTCGTCGGTGGCGTAGGGGCGCAGGAAGCCCGGCGAGCCATTCTGGCGCAGCTGGAAGATGACGTTGCGCACCGTGCCCGGATGGTTGGGGATGAAGTACCACTTCGGATCGCCGTAGTGGTTCTGCCGCCAATAGGCGCGGATGATCGGCACGATCGAGACCGGCATGCCCAGCTTCGTGTTCGCGCCCATCCAGCGCTCGAAGTTCTCGATCTTGTGGATCGGCTCGGGGTCTGCGGTGGCCTTGTCCCGGTCGCCATCTGCGTAGATGACGAAGGAATCCACGCCGCCGAAACGGTCTGCGATTTCCGCAGTGGCCATGTTGAATTCGTGGTCGGGCCAGAGCAGCGGCGTGCCCGGGCTCGCTTCTCCGATCTTGCTCTGGGTGAACGCAATGTAGGACGAAGCCGTGAGCAGGCCGACGGCCACGCCGGCCACGGCGTACTTGCTCACCGGGCCCGTGACGAAGCGGCCGATCGCGCGCATCAAGCGGATCATGAAGCCGGGCAGGTAGTGCTCGGAGTCATGGGGCGGCGCCAGGTAGCAGATCATGATGGGGTGGAGGATCTCCACCGTGAAGAGGATCGTGAAGACCCAGAACGCGCCGAAGAAGGCCAGGTCGCGCATCTGGGGGATGGAGGTGATCAGGATGACCAGGAGGCCCAGGAAGTCGGTCACGATCCCCAGGGTGCCGGGAACGATCAACTCGCCCATGGCGACGGTCGCGGCCTCGATCTTGGCCTTCTCCGCGTTGTTGTCGTAGACGGGCATCAGCGCTTCGAAGTCCTCGAAGAAGCGCTCCGCCATCTGCACCGTATGGGAGACGGCCCTTGCGGTGATGATCATCGGAATCACCAGCACCAACGGGTCGAAGGTGATCTGCATCCAGCCGGTGAAGCCCAGCCCCCAGATCGCGGTGGCGATCGCGGCGATGAAGGGGATCAGCACGCCGTGCAGGCGGCGGAAGTAGATCAGCAGCAGCAGGAAGGTCAGCGTGACCGTCGCGATGACGAACACGCCGATCTCGAAGGCGTGTTTGATGATCCAGCCGGCGCCAATGGGCTCACCCGAGATGAAGATCTGGTGGTTCTCGTCCTCTTCGGGCTCCCAGATCCACTCGCCCTCGCTGCACTCCATGCCTTCGGCGATCTCCAGCTCGCCGCACTTCCAGCCGTTCTTGATCTTCTGGACGTGGTCGAAGACCGCCATGTAGACCTCACGGCCCGAGAGGCGGTCGGTGATGAAGTTGGCCGCGAGGAAGGCGGCCTTCTCGTCCAGGGAGACCAGGCGACCGAAGATGAAGGGCGGGTTCTGGCGCACCTTCTCCCGGACCTCGTCCGCCTCGGCCTGGGTCTTGGGGACCTCGCTGATCAATACCTCGGAAGTGATCGCGCCGTCCGGCTCGATCGTGACGACGCGGGTGGAGGAGTGCGTCAGCGCCTGGACGCGATCGTGGTTCACCGGATAAGGCGGGAACTTCCGGTCGAGCTTCTTGATGAGGGCGAAGGTGTCGATCTCTTCGTCCTCGGGGAGCATCTCCTCGATCCGGTCGCGTTCGTCCTGCCGTTCGTCGGTCCGGCTGTCGTAGCCCTCGCCGTCCAGCCGGTGGGTGATGCGCTGGAGCTTCTTCAGGGTCTCCGGGGTGAAGATCGTTCCTTCCTTCACGACCACCGCAATCGCGATGATCGAGGAGGAGCCGAAGTCCTTGGAGAACTTGTCCTGGGCGTGGATGAAGGGGTGGTCCGGCCACTGCGCGCGAGCACTCGCGTCGACACGAACGATCGGGCCGGGCAGCTCGTAGCCGAAGCCCGAGGAGACCGCGTTGACCGTGGGGTAGAGGAAGAAGAGGGTCGCGATCACGAGGAACATCGCGACCCAGAAGCGGTGGCGGACCACCCAACGTGCGAACTGAAGAGTGGCCGTCTCCCGGATCTGGTGCTCGTTGCCTTCCGCCATTGCCCTACTGACACCTCGCTCTGCCCGCTGCCTTCACGAGGAGCGGGGTTCTTCCTGCGCTCGGTCGGGTCGCCTGGCCCGGAGGCCTCGACGCGACTTCCCCCCGGGCCGCCCCCACAGGGTCGCCCCCTGCGGGCGCGCAAGCACCCGAGCCGCACGATATTTCGAAATCGAGGGTGCCGTCAAGCGGGAGGCGGGGGCCTTCTCTCCGTATTTCTGTCGCCACTAGAGGGTGGAAGTCCCCCCGGAAGCGGGACAACGGAAATCCGGAGCCCGGCTGTCCGACCCGCTCCGCGGGTGCCGGGGCCGCTTCGCTTCTTGCTTTGACGCGCGGCGGGGCGGGGTTCATTCCTCAGAATGGCTCGGCCGGGGCAGGGTGGCCCGCGCTGCGGCGTGGACAGCGTGTCG
>NYZB01000077.1 GCA_002687015.1 Deltaproteobacteria bacterium | reverse complement strand
GGCCTCGCCTGGCGGCCCGATTCGGAGGGGGCGCTGCGGCTCGTCTGGCTCCACCCGGAGGGAAGCCGGCTCTGGATCGCCAGGCCGACGGAAGCCGCCGTGCGCGGCGCCTTCGTCTCCGGGCTCCTGCCGGAGGGCGCGGACCTGCGGCTCGTACCCGATCCACCCCGCGCCCATGGCCCTCCTGCACCGGCAGGGGGCTGGCCGGAGAGACCCACCCCCTACCGCAACCCCTCGGGAGAGCTGGTCTTCGGCGGCAGTCGCTCGCTTCCCGGCATGGCCTCGCGGCTGGTGCTCGAAGTCCCCTTCGAACGGGCCTTCGCCCCGGTCTCGACCCTGACGATGCGCATCGCGTTGCTCGGGCTCCTGCTCGCCGCCGCGCTGGGCGAGCTGGCGCGCCGCGTGACCCGAACGATTACCGAGCCGATCCACGCCCTCTCCGACGCGGCACGCCGGGTGTCGGCAGGCGACCTGGAAGCCGACGTCGAGGTGCCTTCGCAGGACGAGCTGGCCCTTCTCACGCGCACCTTCAACGACATGACGGGTGAGCTGCGCCGCCAGCGCGCCGACCTGCAGAACGCCAACGAGAGGTTGACCCAACAGAACCAGGCCCTGCAGACGGCCAACGAGGTACTGGGGCAGCTCTCCATCACGGACGGCCTGACGAAGCTCCACAATCACCGCTTCTTCCAGGACTACCTGACGCGAGAGATCAAGCGGGTCGGGCGAACGGGCGCCCCTTTCTCGATGCTGCTCATCGACATCGACGACTTCAAGCGGCTGAACGATCAGCTCGGCCACGCTTCAGGCGACGAGCTGCTGACTCGCGTCGCCGAGATCCTAAACGACTGCGTGCGCGAGGCGGACCTGGTCGCGCGCTACGGAGGTGAGGAGTTCGTCGTACTGGCCTCGGACACCGAGACGGAAGGTGCGTACCTGTTGGCGGAGAAGATCCGCACCACCATTGCCGACGCCTCCTTCCTCCTGGACGACACCATGCGATTGACGAAGATGACCGTGTCGATCGGCGTGAACAGCTTCCGGGGAAGCCGCAAGGCCTTCTTCCAGGGCGCGGACGACGCCCTGTACCAGGCCAAGGCCGAGGGAAAGAACGTCGTCGTCGTGTTCGAGGACCCCGATGCCGAGGGGCGACCCCCAAGCGCCTGACGCCTGACGCCTGACGCCTGACGAAGAGCGTGTCATGCTCCTGCCCGATGGCGAGGGTGATCGGACTGACCGGCGGGATCGGCACGGGCAAGAGCACCGTGGCGAGGCTCTTCGCCGAACGCGGCGCGCAGGTGATCGACGCCGATGCGATCGTCCACGAGCTGCAGGCTCCGGGCACTCCGATGCTGGCGGAGATCGCGGCGACCTTCGGCGAGCAATTCCTCCTCCCTGACGGCGCCCTCGATCGCAAGAAGCTCGGAGCGCAGGTCTTCGCCGACCCCGAGGCGCGGGCCGCACTCAGCCGGATCACCGGGGGGCCGATCGTCGTCGAGCTGCACCGACGGGTCACTGCCGCGCGCGGCTCCGATGCGCCACTCGCGCTCGTCGACATCCCCCTCCTGTTCGAGGGAGCCGCCCGGTCGCGGCAGCAGGGCGGCCCGGAGAACCCCTACCAGGTCGAGGGCGTCATCGTCGTCTACGCACCCGAGGACCAGCAGATCGAGCGCCAGATGGAGCGCGATGGCGCGACCCGGGAGCACGCCCTGGAGAGGATCGGCGCCCAGATGCCGATCGAGGAGAAACGCGAGCTGGCCGACTGGGTCATCGACAACAGCGGCGGTCTCGAAGCCACCGAGCAACAGGTGGACGCCCTTTTCCGGGAGCTCCTCACTCCGGCCGTGTGAGGTCGCCTTCTCGCTGAACTGACCAGGGGCCGCTACGCGTCACGAGTGCAGGAGCTCGAACAGAAACTGCGCGACGTACGGCGTCGGAGACGGCGAACCGGGTTTCGTCATCAGTTGGCCTGGTACCAGATCGGCGAGGAATAGGCCCTCTCCTGGATGGCAAGCGGCGCCCCTTTCGCAACATCCACACCAAAGCGGTAGGCATCGTAGGTGGTCCAGCGCGGTGTCGGGATCTCCAGCACGCGCACGTAGTAGACCGCTTTTTGTTTCGGGTCGAACTCCGGGTCCATCCATACCGTGCTCAGTTCAGCCGCACCGATCCGGTTGCTCCAGGTGGCAGCTCCCACATTGACCGTACTGCCGACCGGTGGCAGCTTGCCGTCTCTTCCCGGCTTGCGCTCACCAGACCAGGCGACATTGAAGATCTTCTCCAGGGTATTGCCTTCGCCATCGAGCCAGCCCTTCACCACCTGGACCCGATCCAGGTTCGCCCCATCGGGATCGCGCAACGCGGCGATCATGAACCTCGGCGCCTTGGCATCGGACGGCATCGGGCGCAGGTTCCCCCCCATGGGTACACCCTTGGCGTAGCCGACGTTCTCGATCGGGCGGCTGTCCAGGTCCTCGTCATTGAAGTCCCAGCCGCCGAACACCCGCAACGTGATCCGGGTTCCAGTGGTCGCATAGACCTCCTTGCGCTGCATGGCGTCGAAGATCGCCTCGCGGCTGTTCTCCGTTGCCCACACCGCGGTCACACCGGATGCGGCGGTCTGCCAGTTCATCAGCTTGTCGTCTGAAGCGCCCTGCTCGCCGAAGCTCTTCAGCTGGACATCCCCGCGCTTCGGGTGCGGTTCGTCGACGCTGTTCTTGCCGAAGAAGTTGTTCTCCTCGATGGTGGCCAGCGAGGTGTGCGAGTCGGTCGAGCCGATCAGGCCGAACTTGTACGGGTTGGTGCCCAGCCGCTGCTCGAGCACCAGCCCGCGCTTGAAGGCCTCGCGGGCATACTCGCCGGCCAACATGGGATCGGCCTTGAGCTCGTTGCCGGCCAGGTTGGCGTGATCCCAGGTTTCGAAATCGGCGAACTCGTCGTCAGGGGACAGGAAGGGATGGGCTTCGCTGTCACCCTTGATCTGCGTCACCTCATACAGGGGTTCCATGCGCGCGCGCTGCTCGGCGTAGGCCTGGTCGAGCTTCGTACCGTTCCATCGGACCTCGAGCGGGAACATGTCGCCATTCGACAGGTTGCCGTTGTGCGGAATGGCCAGGATCTTCCCACCGGTATTCTGTTGGTAGCCCTCCATGTACTCCCACAGGTCGCGGGGATCGGGACTGCCTGCGGGAGGCGTCATGGTGAGCGGCTCCACCTGCAGGGCACGCTCCGCTCCGTCACGCAGGATCACCACGCGGTGCATGTTGTTGCCGTTGACCACCGAGGTCCATTCGAAGCCGATCAGGGTGCCGAAACGCCCCGGCTCGTTGAACGCCTCGGCCTCGCTGACGTATTTCTCCCACAGGCTCTTGAACTTGGGTGCCCCCGGCGAATACAAGGCCATGATGCCCGGGTCGACCTCACCGGCCGAGAAGGTCTTCACCATGTCGACCTTGGCATCTGCCGCGGCCTTGCCCCCGGCGACAAGGCCCTCGTTCCACCTCTGTACCTGCTCGAACTTCATCACCTCGGGATCGCCGGACAGGATGTCGTAGATCGCACCCATGCCGTCGGAGTGGTCGGCAACCACCAGCCAATCCAGTGGCCGCGACGGCTTTGCCGGTATGCCGCTGGAGCCCTCTACTTCCTCGCCCCGGGCAAAGCGGTAGGCGATCTCGGGCGGCAGCCGGTTCCCGGCAAGACCGGCATCGGTCGAGTTGCTCGTATGCACATGAGTATCACCCCAAAGGGGCCGCCGCGGGTGAGTGCGCTCAGCGTAGGGCGAGTAGGTTCCGCTTTGATAGGACTCGGACAGCGGGATCTCGGGTGAAGGCCCAGCGCCCTTTGCCGACGAGTTCCCCGCAAGCGCGATTGATATCGCGGCAACCAGAACCTTCATTGTTGTTTTCGTGCTGCTCCACCCAGAGCCGATCATCGGCAACTCCTCTTACGAGTTTCGAGACTACTGAAGAACGAATCCAAGACCGTCACCGCCGTGCTCCGCGTTCCATCAAAAGGCCGAGATCCGTGCGATGGACCAGAACGCGGCCGTGGTACCAATGGCGTAGACCGGCAACCTCCACGCCCACTCCGGCCATGGCAGCTGTCCGACAACCCGCCATGCCACGAGCATGGCGGCGATGAAGCACAGCTGACCGACCTCGACACCCAGGTTGAAGAACAACAGCGCAACCGGAATCGCATGTTCCGGCAGCCCGGTCTCGGAGAGGGCGCCGGCAAAGCCGAAACCGTGCAGCAACCCGAACACCAGGGCCGCCAGCCACGGCCTGCGCCGGGTGATACCTTCCCGCCCCTGGCGGTAGTGCACGATCTCCTGCCACTCTGCGGAAGCAGTGACGAGAAAGACCGCTGCCGATGGCGTCAGGCGAACCACGGTGTCGTCACCGTCCAGGCCCATGCTCAGCGCCTCCCGTGAGGCGATCTCGGTGCGGACCCAATCCTCGACCAGGTCCGCCATTTCCTGATCGGTGGGTGCTCGCATCCAGCTGCGTCGAAAGACCGAGGCCAGGTGATCCCGGATGCCGCTCGTCACCCGGATCTCCTGCGGGGCCTCCACGTCGCTGTTCAGCCAACCGTAAGCAGAGAAGACGAGTGCCCCGAGTACGAGAAAATGCAGTAGCGGCTCTCTCATCCACATGAGGACATCCCGGCTGTTTGACTGCATCCCTGGGAAGCGCACCTCAAACCACCTCATCGGTCACGGTGCCACGATCGCCTCTTCGCGGGCACGCGGTCCATCGCCGGTTCTTCTCGGGATTTCGGTGACTTGAGGGCTCGGATCTGGTGGTGAGCTCGCTGCGCCGATGCTCGTCTCGCTAGAAGGAGGTGCCCAGGCTCAAGCGCATGACATCACTCTCGAATCGGCGCCTGGCGCCGAACTCGTGGTGGTACTTCAACTTCAGCGAGACGGGGAAATCCCCGATCTTCGTCCTGTAGGCGAGGACTGGACCACGCCGAAGACCCGCGCCTTGAGGCTTCTTGCACCGAGCCGCCTGCGGAGATCTCTCGCACCCGATCCGCTGTCGTCACTCAGCTGCTGGTAGGCATATCCCGAGAGACCGAGTGTCATTCCGTTTGGCAAGTGCTGCGCGACGGCCGCCTCGACGTGCAATTCCTCTCCACTGCGGTAGTTCGTGTCCGTATTCCGGGCGTTGAAGGTCACGCCGAGTGCGCCGGACACCTCGAGGCCGCTCTCGGGGTCCAGGTAGGTCATCGCGAGAGTCGGGTCGATGGCGAACTTGTTCTTGCTCGTGTTCAGCATTTCGACCTGCCGCTTCTGCACGTCGACCGTCGAGAGCGAATACTCCCCGGTGGGGATGAAGACGGGCAAGCCGAAGCTGTAGTGCAGCTTCTCGTGGTGCCAGCCGAGCACGGCGGCGACACTGATGTCGCCGAGATCGGTGATGCTGTCCGAGACGCTTCCCGTGATCCCACTGAACCTGCCATCGACGTCCATGTCGGTCTTCACCAATGGCACGTTGACGGTCAGTCCGAGGTAGCCCCCCCCAGAATGGGCGGACGGAAGACGTGGGTTGCGGATATCCTGAACGCGTAGCCGTCGACCTCGGGTCTGGCTAGCGCGATCCCTCCCAGAGAGATGACAGGAGCGCTCGCATCGAGATACGTGAACTCGGTGTTGAGGTAGGTGCCCGGTTTCGGAACCACCCCGGCCGAGATGTCCCGACTTCCCAACATGTAGGTACCCGTTCCGCCTTCGACCGCGGAGGCGTGGTGCGAGCCGAAGGCGACAAGGGCCGCCAAGCAGATCGGGAGAAACGCCCGCCACTGGCGCCGCCCCGCCGAAACCTGTCCCAAACCCCAACCCCCCGATGACGAAGCCAGTGAAGTCATGGACGCACGAGGCTAACAGCTCTTCAACGGATCTCTACTGCGGGTCGGTTGGCGATGCGCAACATCGATGCCGAGTGCGAGTGCGCGAAGACCTGGCGGGAGCTGCGCTACGTCCCGATCCCCGATCTGCTCCCCTTCTTCTCACCTCTGGCGAGACATGCCGGCTAGGCTAGGAGTCGTCCTCGGAGACCCGGAGTGCGTGGTCTTCCTCGCTCTGACGGACGGCGGCGACGAAGGCCGCCATGCGTTTCGGGTCCTTGCGGATCGAACCGTCCTGCTCGACGCCGGTCGCGACGTCGACGCCCCAGGGCAGCAGGTCGCCGAGATCGGCGAGTGTATCGGCGACGTTGTCGGGTGTGAGGCCGCCGGCCAGGATCAGGTCCTGGCCCTCGGCGATCAGCTCCGCGGCTTCGGTCCAGTTCCAGGCCTGGCCCTGGCCGCCGCCGCGGGTCGGATGGTCCAGCAGGAGCAGCGCGCCCGGATAGCGGTCGGCCGCCTCACGGTCGGCGCCGCGCACGGCCTTGATCACCGGCTGATCGATGAGCTCGATGTCCTCCTCGGACTCGTCGCCATGCAGCTGGACCCGCTCGAGGTCGATCCGGCGGGTCACGCGCTCGATCTCCGACCAGGGCGCGTCGCGGAAGACCGCCACGAGCTCGACCTGGCCCGCCACCCGTTTGGCGATCGCCTCGGCTTCCGCCAGCTCCAGGCAGCGCGGCGACTCGGGCACGAAGTTGAGACCGATCAGGTCGGCACCCGCCTCGACCGCAGCCGCCGCGTCGTCGGCGTCCACCACTCCACAGATCTTGATGCGAACGGTCACGAAATCCCCCGAAGCCGACCCAGGGCCGCAGCCACGTCCGGCTCGCGCATCAGGCTCTCACCCACCAGGAAGGCCTGCGCGCCAGCCTCGGTGAGGCGGTCCACGTCTTCGAAACCGAAGATACCGCTCTCGGCCACGAGCACGGCGTCCTCCGGCACCTTGGGTGCAAGCCGCTCGGTGACGGCCAGATCCGTCACGAAGCGGGCCAGATCCCGGTTGTTGACCCCGATCAGATCGGCGCCCGCGGCAGCGGCCCTCTCGAGCCCTGCCTCGTCGTCCACCTCGACCAGCACGTCGAGACCCAGGGCTCGCGCGTGCTCCTGCAGCCGGGGCAGCTCGGCGGGCTCGAGCGCCCTCACGATCAGCAGGACGGCGTCGGCGCCCGCCACCCACGCCTCGTCGATCTGGTAGGGATCCACGACGAAATCCTTCCGCAGGAGCGGCAGGGCCGTCACCTCCCGGACCGCCCGCAGGACATCGAGACTGCCGCCGAAGAAGTGCTCGTCGGTGAGCACCGAGAGGGCGGCCGCCCCGCCCTGCTCAAAGGCGCGCGCAATCGCCAGAGGGTCGAAATCCGCCCGGATCTCTCCCTTGCTCGGTGAGCGCCGCTTGATCTCCGCGATCACGCGCGGCGGCTCACTCTCGACCAGCGCCCGCCGAAAGCCCCGGGGTTGCCTGTCGATGGCCGCGGCCGCGGCGGCCAGCTCCGCATCGGGCGTGGTCTCCCGAGCCGCGGCCACCTCGACCCGCTTGTGGTCGAGGATCTCATCGAGGATCGTGGTCATGCCCGGGCCCGCCTTGCGGTCGCTTCGATCAGGGCCTCGAGAGAGGCCGCCGCGGCCCCGGAGTCGAGGCTCTCCCGAGCTCGCTCGACGCCGCCGCCCCAGTCGGGTGCCGCCTCGGCCACCCACAGGGCTGCCCCGGCGTTCGCCAACACGATGTCACGGCGCGGGCCGGGCTTGCCGGCCAGGATCTCGCGCACAATGCCGGCGTTCTCGGCCGCGTCGCCGCCGGCCAGGCTGCTCGGCTCGGCGCGCGCCAGCCCGACCTGCTCGGGGTCCAGCTCCAGCAGCTCCACGCGGCCGTCCACCACGTGGGCCGCCTGGCTGGGGCCGGTCACGGTGATCTCGTCGAGGCCGTCCGAGCCGTGCACGACCAGGGCCCGCTCGCTGCCCAGCTCGAGCAGCACCCGGGCCAGGCGCTCCACCCACTCGGGCGCGAAGACGCCAACCAACTGGCGGCGAGCGCCGACCGGGTTCAGGAGCGGCCCCATGCAATTCATCACCGTGCGGATGCCCAGCTGCTGGCGGACCGGTGCCACGAAGCGCATGGCCGGATGGGCCCGACGCGCGAAGAAGGGACCGATTCCCACCTCCGCCAGCACCTCGGCAGCCGCCTCGATCGGAAGGTCGGCATGGACACCCAGGGCCTCCAGCACGTCGAAGCTGCCCGTCCTGCTGGACGCCGCGCGGTTGCCGTGCTTCGCGACCGGCACCCCCGCGCCGGCCACCACGAAGGCCGCCGCCGTCGAGATGTTGAAGGTGTCCGCACCGTCACCCCCGGTGCCACAGGTGTCGACGGTGCCGGGGTCGGCGAGCGGAGCCGTCTCCGCGCGACTGCGCAGCACCCTCGCGAGCGCCGCCATCTCGGAGACCGTCTCGCCCTTGGCGCGGAGGGCCACGAGCAACGCGGCGATCTCCACGTCGGAGGCCTCGCCATCCATGATCGTGCCGAAGGCCGCTTCGAGCTGGGCGGCCGGCACCTCGAGCCCCGCCAGTGCCGTCTCGATCGCTTCGCGGAGGCTCATGTCAGCACTCCGCCGCACCGCCGGGCCGGCAGCGCGCCACGAAGTTGCCGAGGAGCCGCTTGCCTTCGCCCGTCAGGATCGACTCCGGGTGGAACTGGACGCCCTCGATGGGGAGCTCCCGGTGGGCGACCCCCATGATCTCGCCGTCGTCGGTGCGGGCGGTCACCTGGAGCAGGTCGGGACAGCTCCCCGCATCGATGACCAGGCTGTGGTAGCGGGTCGCCTCGAAGGGCGAGGGGAGGCCGGCGAAAACCCCGTGCTCTTCGTGCCGGATCTGCGAGGTCTTGCCGTGCATGATGGTACGCGCGCCGACGATCCGACCGCCGAAGGCCTCCCCGATCGCCTGATGGCCCAGGCACACGCCGAGCACGGGGATGCCCGCGGAGCCGAAGGCCGACACGGCCGCCACCGAGACCCCCGCATCCTCCGGCCGGCCAGGCCCCGGCGAGATCACCAACCCGTCGGGCGCCCGTCCGAGAAAGCCGTCCAGGGGCTCCGCGTCGTTTCGAAGCACCTCGATCTCGGCACCCAGCTCCCCCAGGTACTGGAAGAGGTTGTAGGTGAAGGAGTCGTAGTTATCGATCATCAGGAGGCGCGGCATCAGCGGCATGCCTCGTGGCTCGGGCGCGCTGCCATGGCCTCAGTCCTGGCCTTCCCGGGCCATGTCGATGGCCTGGATCATGGCGCGCGCCTTGTTGTTGCATTCCTTGAATTCGAGCTCGGGGATCGAATCGGCGACGACGCCCGCTCCCGCCTGGAGCGACACCTCGCCCTGATTCACCAGCATGCTTCGGATCGTGATGGCCAGGTCCGCGTTGCCCGAGTAGTCGATGTAGCCGGCACACCCACCGAAGGGGCCGCGCCGCACCGCCTCGAGCTCGTCGATGATCTCCATCGCCCGGACCTTGGGCGCGCCCGAGAGCGTGCCGGCCGGGAAGGTGGCGCGGAGCAGGTCCAGCCAGTCGAGGCCGGGCCGCAGCCTTCCCTGGACGTTGGAGACCATGTGCATCACGTGGGAGTAGCGCTCGATCGAAGCGAACTCGGTGACCTCGACGCTGCCGATCTCGGCCACCCGGCCCGCGTCGTTGCGCCCCAGGTCGACCAGCATCACGTGCTCGGCGATCTCCTTGGGATCCGTGCGCAGCTCCCGCTCCATGAACTGGTCATCCTCCGGATCGCGCCCGCGCCGACGGGTGCCCGCAATCGGCCGCACGTCGATCTGGTCGCCTTCCAGCCGCACCAGGATCTCCGGAGACGAGCTGATCAGGACCGGCCCCTCCATCTGCATGTAGATCAGATAGGGGCTCGGGTTGATGTGCCGGAGCATCCGGTAGAGGTTGAAGGGGTCGACCTGGAGCGGGACCGTGTGCCGGAAGCCCAGCACCACCTGGAAGACGTCGCCGGCGACCACGTAGTCCTTGGCCCGCTTCACGGCCGCCTGGTACTCGTCGCGGCTCATGCTGGTCCGCACCGCCATCGGCGCGCGCACGGGCTCGTGCCGGGGCTCCGGCGGGCCGGGCCGACGCAGGATCTCCACGGTGCGATCGAGGGCCTCCACCTCCTCCGCGTAGCGCGCCGCCGGGTCGCAGCCCTCCTCGAGATGGACGTGCCGGACGATCGACGCCGTGTGTTTGATGTTGTCGAAGACCACCACGGTCTCGGGGAAGTGGAACCAGAGGTCCGGGAGACCCAGCTCGTCGGGGTTGTCGTCGGGGATCGTCTCCACGAAGCGCACCCAATCCCACCCCACCATGCCGACGGCTCCACCGGCGAAACGCGGCAGCTCCTGGCCGGGCACCAGGACGGGCCGGTAGCTCTCGATGCGGTCCCGCAGCACCTCCATGGGGTCGCCCTCGGCCTTCATGCGCAGGGTCTCGCCCCCTTCTTCCCACTCGATCTCGGCCCCTCGCGCCCGGAAGATCGCCCGGGCGCCGGTGCCGATGAAGCTGTACCGGGCCCACTTCTCGCCGCCCTCGACCGACTCGAAGAGGAAGGCCGTCCGGCCGTCGTCGAGCTTGCGGAACAGGGAGAGCGGTGTCTCGAGATCGGCGAGGATCTCCCGCGCCACGGGGACCAGGTTGCCCTGGGTGGCGAGCCTCGCGAACTCGTCGGGCTGGGGGCGGAGCACGGCTCTTCCTGAGTCGGGGCGATGACCGGGGGGACGAAGCGTAGCTAGCAAAGCCCCGAGGGGCCGCGCAACGTGGGCCGGAACGCGCCCGGGCTCAGAGGTTGTCCGTATCCTCCAGGAGCGGGTCCCGGGCGCCCCGCTTGCGCCGCGAGAAGGGGCGGATGTAGTCGTCGCCCACCCCCAGGATGCGGTACTGGAGGTTGATCTCGAGCCCATCGTTGCGGTCGTCGGCCATCTCCACCCGGAAGGCCCAGCACAGGCAGGTCGAGGTGTACTCGACGGCCCAGGCGTTGCGGAGGAAGAGGGACTCCTCGAAGGAGTAGCCGAGCCCGTAGGCCAGGGCCCAGTTGCGCGTGACGGCGTAGCGCGCGTTGAACCGCATCTGGTTGATCTCGAGGAAGCCCTCCTCGAACTCTTCGAAGCGCTCCTCGTCGAAGCGGAAGTTCTCGAAGAAGCGGGGCACGTCGGTGACGAGGCGGTAGGTGATGCCGATGTCGTGACCCTCCGGCGTGGCATAGCCGATCGAGAAGAGGGCCTCCCGGAGCTCGGGGTCGTCGAGATCGAAGCCGAGATTGAAGCGCGTCCTCACGCCCCGCCACGGATAGGCCAGGCCGTCCAGGTACAGGCTGCTCAGATCGTT
Organism: Deltaproteobacteria bacterium; assembly: GCA_002687015.1. Lineage (GTDB taxonomy): Bacteria > Myxococcota_A > UBA9160 > UBA9160 > UBA6930. The sequence goes on along the minus strand of NYZB01000077.1, from coordinate 11,695 downwards.
GTCCTCGAAATCGTGGAAGAGCGAGAGCGTGATGTCGGCCAACAGGCGGGGCGGCCCCACCACCTCCTCCACGACGGCGCCGGGGATGTAGAAGCGGTTGCCCAGCGCCAGGGTGATGGCCTGGACGTCGTTGATCCGGTCGGAGGGGTCGCGGGTCAGGCTGGTCGGCTCGAGCTGGTGCAGGCGTTGCTGGGTCACGAGAGGGCGGGGAATGAACAGCGGGTTCCCACTCTGGGAGGGGGCCACGACCCCGACGTAGGTGAAGCGCGGCTCCATCAGGTGCACCGCGCGAAAGCCCTCCCGCAGCCAGCTCGGCAGCTGGAGCTCCCGTCGGAAGCGGCTGCGCACGTCCACCAGTGCGGTGAAGAGATTGCGCACCTCGCCGCTCTGCTCCTCGGTCTGGTAGAGCGTCGAGTGCCAACCCAGCTCCGGGTAGACCTCGACGCTGTCGGCCACCCGGAAGGGGAAGGCGACCCGGGGGTTCAGCACGACGCGGTGACCCCGGTCGATCAGGGGCTCACCTTCCTCGAACTTCCCGTCCCCCTCGGGCCCGGGGAAGTTGTCGAGGCTGCCGTCCGCGCTCGGGTTCAGGAAGGCGGGATCGGCATTGGGATTCATGTTCAGGGCCTGGATCTCGGCCGCGGTCGTGGTCGTCCCGTCCCTGAGGATCACGGTCCCGTCGGGCAGCACCTTGCGCCCGAACTGGTCCCGCTCGTCGCCATCGGGGATCGCCTCGATGCCGGTGTCGGCGAAGATGCCGTCGACGTCGGTGGCGAAGGGCTGGATGTCGAGCACGTCATCCCGGGCCCAGAAGTGGGTGTAGCGGGCGTCGAAGGAGTAGACGCCCTTGCCCAGCACACCGGGCAACGACTCCCTCCCGGGCAGGTCGGCCGGCAGGCCCGCGAGCCTCAGGTCCGGCATGCGCTGCAGCAGGAACTCGTCCCGGTCCTGGTCGTCCGGGTTCTGCTGGGACTCCGCGTAGTGGATCGCGGCCGTGAGGCCGTACCTGCCCAGCGGGCCGTAGCGATTCTCGAGAAAGCTCACCGACTCCACGAAACGAGAGGTGCGCACACGCCCCATGTCGCGGAAGTCCGAGCCGTAGAGATTGTCGGAGACGAAGCGCGCCTCGGTCTTCCAGCGCCAGCCGTAGGGGAGATGGTGATCGTGCATCCACTCGATGCCCCAGCGGTTCTTGCTGAAGGGCGTCGAGAGATCGTTCTCGTTGATCTGGTCGTCCTGTACCCAGGTCGCGTAGAAATCCCCCTCGGAGGACTCGCCGAAGACGTACTGCAGGTCCGCCGAGGGCTTGAAGCCGTTGTCCGCGTGGTAGCGCGGGGTCAGGGTCACGTTCAGCTGGTCGTGGGCGGCCCAGAAGAAGGGCAGCGCGAAGGTGAAGCCGTTGCGCGAGCCGAAGTTGAAGGTCGGGGGAAGGAAGCCCGTCTGCCGGTCCGTCTTGAGCGGGAACCACATGCGCGGCGTCCAGAGGACCGGGAAGCCCAGCACGTTGAAGGTCGTGCTCTTGGTGACGGCGTAGCCGCCGAACTCGATGTCCGCCGTATCCGCCCCGATGGTCCAGGGCTCCTTGCCTCCGTCCGGACACCGGCAAGTCGTGAACTGGGCCTCCTCGAAGACGTATTCCTGCTTGCCCGTCTGCTTGATGACCTCACCGGTCGCGATGAAGTCGCCGCCGACCAGGAGCTTGCCGTCGAAGACGATCGCACCGGAGCCTTCCACCTCGAAGTGGAGCACGTCCGCAAAGAGGCGGTCTCCCCCTTCGGTGACGACCACGTTGCCGCTCGCAACGCCCTCCCGGGTCACGTCGCTGAAGACCATCCAATCGGAGTTGAGCACCCGATCGGGCTGCTCGAGGCGCACGTTGCCCCGGGCGACGTAGACCTGGCGCACGGTGTCGAATTCGACCGTGTCGGCGGTGATGTCGAAGGGGGAATCGTCGGCCGATTCATCGCCCCCGAAGAAGCCCTGGGCCGAAGCGCCCACGCCGGCCCCGAGGAGGAGCGCCATCGCGAGGACGACCACGAAGGCACGGGCGATCGCCCCGCCGAAGCGCATCCTGTGCTCGTAGCCCGGCACGTCCCCCCCAAACGAGCGGCCTGCGGGCCGATCGTCCGTGCGCACGGTAACGAAGCCCAGGTTGGAAGGGCAACGCGGGGAGATGAGGCGAGGGTGAAGAAATGGGGCCCGGGAGGGGAGCTGGCTGAGCCCGACGGGCCCGCGCCTCTCCGGGCTACCCGGCGACCTCGTCGGCGCTCTCGACGGCCGAGGCCAGGGCCTCCCGGTCGGCCACGTGGAGTCGGTCGTCGGCGAGCTTCACGAGCTTGCGATCGACCAGCAGGGTGAGTGCCCGGTGGGCCTCCAGCAGACCGAGACCGGCGTCGACGGCCAGCTCCCGCAGACTCAGGGGGATTCCGGGCTTCCCGCCCTCGCCTTCCCGGCGCGCACTGCGGAGCAGGGCCCGCACGACGGGGCGGAGCAGGTCATCGCCGCCCAGCGCCGCGAGCCGGCGCTCCAGATCCTTGGTGCGGGCCGCCAGGCGCTGGATGAGCCGGATGGCGATCTCGGGCTGCTCGATGCACATGGCCTCGAAGGTCGCGGCATCGAGCTCCAGGACGCACGAATCCCGGGTCGCCCGGGCCTCGGCCGTCCGCGGGCCGCCGAGCAGGACGGCCATCTCGCCGATCAGCTCGCCAGGCCCCTTCCGCGAGAGCAGCCGGGGCCCGGTGGGCCCCTCCCGGGACAGCTCGATCTGGCCGGCCTGGACCACGTAGACGACGTCGCCGAGGTCACCCTCCTGGAAGAGGACCTCACCCCGCTCGAGCTGCCGCTCGAAGACCTGGCGGACCGAGAACCCGGTGTCCTCGTGCACGCCGCTCGTCGCTGAGTCCCCCACGCGGTGCCCTTCGACCCGGCCCCCGCCGGACTTGAGCCCCGCGGGGCCGCAGGCCTCCGGGGGTGCGGGATCAGCCGCCCGCCCGCTCCAGGGCCTCCTCGAGCTCCTCCAAGGAGGCCACGCCAACGTGGGACTCGACGATCCCCCCGGTCGGGTCGAGGACGAACAGGGTCGGGAAGCCCAGGGCACCGAAGCGCTGGGCCAACCCCTCGTCGCCGATCAGGACCGTGTAGTCGATGCCGTGCTCGTCGGCGAAGGGCGCCACCACCTCGGCACCACTGGCGTCCACGGCGATCCCCACGACGGAGACCCGGCCCTCGTTGCGGTCCTGGAGGGCATTCAAGACCGGGATCTGCCGGATGCAGGGCGCGCACCAGGTCGCCCAGAAGTCGATGATCGCGGGCCGACCGCCCAGGGACTCGAGGGTCACGTCGCCGCCGGTGAGGCTGGCCAGGGAGAAGCTCGGGGCGGCCTCCCGGCCCTCCGTGCCGAGGCCATCCCCGACCTCGCCACAGCCCAGGAGCAGCGCTAGGCCGAGGCCGGCCAGGAGCGCCCCCACAGGGCCCACGGTCTTCACGAGAGCCATGCCTCAGCAGCCTCCACGATGCGGTTCAAGAAGCCAAAGTACTCGTTCAGCACGGTCAGGCGACGGGTGACGACGAGGAGCCCGAGCCCGACCAGGAGCAGGCCCGACACGACCTCGACGGCCCGGAAGTGCCGCTTCATCCGCTGCAGGGCGCGGAAGAAGAACTCGATGCTCCAGCCCGCCAGGAAGAAGGGCACACCCAGGCCCAGGGAGTAGACGGCCAGGAGCGCCATCCCCTGCCCCACCGTGTCGTGGGCCGCCGCGATGGTCAGGATGCCGCCCAGGATGGGCCCGACACAGGGCGACCAGCCGAAGGCGAAGGCCGCCCCGACGAGGTACACGCCGATCGCGCCCTTGGGCTCGATGCGGGAGTGGAAGCGGGTGTCCCGGTACAGCGCCTGGATCGGCAGCCAGCCCATCAGGTGCAGGCCCATCGCGATGATCACGACACCCGCGATCTGCACCGCGCTGATCTCGAGGCCGCCAACCTCGAAGGACCAGGTGTTCAAGGCCCGTCCGACCGCCGTCGCCGAGGCGCCCAGCAGCACGAAGACGGTCGAGAAGCCCGCGACGAAGGCCGTGCAGCCCCGGAGCACGCGGCCCCGCAGCCCGTCCTGGGCTGCGTCGTCTCCGAGCTCCTCGACCGAGACACCCGAGATCAGGGAGAGGTAGGCCGGCATGAGGGGCATCACGCAGGGCGACAGCACCGAGATGAGCCCGGCACCGAAGGCTGCGCCGAAGGAGGCGAGGCTGAGACCGTCGGTCATGCGGCTCCTAGGATGACGAGCCCCGCGCGAGGCTTCCAATCGGATGGGTGGCGCCACAACGGCCCGCCGTCCGGAGCGGCACACCGCCACCCGTTCCAGAGGGCCGCTCCTGGGATGCCGCGACCGTGGGCTCGTTTCGCACCGCCTCCGCGAGGGAGGGTCTAGAAGCCGGGGTCGGGCTCCGGGCCCGCACCGACCTGCCAGTCCTGCTGCGGGTCCATCTGCTCGTGCCCGGGCCGCCGCCCGATGAACTCGAGCTGGTCGGTCCCGCGAAGGTGGTTCGTCGTCACGAAGTAGTCGCCGCGCAGAGCCGCGTCGACGATCGGCCGCGCGACCTCGACGTCGCCGCCCGAGAAGGCGTAGGCCGTGCTCGCCACGAGGCCGCCGATGGTCGCGTAGACCAGCTTGGTCGGCCCGTAGAGCAGGTTGGCGAACACGGTGGCCGCTCCCATCCCGAAGGCCTTGGCGGGGCTCTCGGCGTGAGCCGCGAGCGGGGTCGTCATCATGCAGCAAGCCAGCAGGACCGCCGCGAGCGCGCTCCGACGATTCGTCGTTCCCATGGTGTCTCCTCTCACGTCCCGCATGCGCGCGGGCCACCCATCCGACCTTCCAGTCTCGAAAGTGGAGGGGGTCGGCGCAAGGCCCCGGGGGAACGGGCTCAGAACTGCCGCGTGGTGTCGAGGAGGATCGTGACGGGGCCGTCGTTGACCAGCGCCACGTCCATCCGGGCCCGGAAGCGGCCTGTCACCACCGGGGCGCCCTCGGCGCGAGCCGCCTCCACGAGCTCCTCCAGCAGCGGCTCGGCCTGGGCGGGGGGCGCGGCCTCGCCGAAGGCCGGCCGCCTGCCCTTCCGTACGTCGCCGAGCAGGGTGAACTGGGACACCACGCCGAGGGATCCGCCGACCTCGAGGAGCGAGCGGTTCATCTTCCCCTCCGCGTCCTCGAACACGCGCAGGTGGACGAGCTTGGCCGCCAGGCTCCGGGCGTCTTCGCCGGTGTCCGTCCGCGCCACGCCGACCAGCGCGAGCAGGCCCCGCTCCATGGCCGCGATCCGGACGCCGTCGACGTCGACCGAGGCCCGGCTCACGCGCTGCGCGACCGCCCGCACGACCCTACAGCCCGCCCGGCGCGACGACCCGCATGGCCCTACAACTCGTCCTGCTCCGCGAAGCGACCCCGGTACGTGGCCTGCCCCTCGGCGCGCAACACGACCAGCTGGCAGATCCGCACCCCGGCGTGGATCTCCAGGGGGTGGCCCGAGACGTTGCTGATCTCCAGCACCTGCCGATTGGACACCCCGGGCTGAACGAAGGCCGAGGTCACGTGGATCATCAGGCCCAGGCGCGCGAAACGGCTGCGACCTTCGAGGAAGCCACACAGGTCCGAGGCCAGCGTGATGCGCTCGCGGGTGATCCCGTGGATCGTCACACCCGGGAGCAGCACGTAGGGGCGGTCGAGGGCCTCGATGCGCGTGTGGTCCCGGTAGTCGACGTCGGCTCGCAGGGAGATCGGTCCCTCGCCCGTCTCGATCACCCGGATCTCGTCGCCGAGGGTGAGATCGATGGAGGCGGGTCCCACCTGATCGCGCTCGAAGGGCTCGAGCCGGATCCGACCGGCATCGATCTCTGCGAGGATCGGATCCCGTGTCAGAACGGTCATGGGCGGAGCCGGCGCCCGCGCGCCGCGTTCGTGTCTCGGGTCCAGCCGTCCATGGGGCGGCGTAGGGTAACGTAGGCCCCGTGACGCACCCCTACTTCGCCGTCGGCCGACCCATGCTCTTCGGGCATCGGGGAGCGAGCGGCGAATGCCCGGAGAACACCCTTCCGGCCTTCGAGCGGGCCCTCGCGCAGGGCGCGATGGCGATCGAGACCGACGTCCACCGCAGCCGCGACGGCGAGGTCGTGGTCTTCCACGACGCCGACCTGGCGCGCACCACGAATGCGAGCGGCCCGATCGCCGAGCGCACCCTGGCCGAGCTCCGGGAGCTGGACGCGGGCTATCACTTCAGCCCGGACGGCGGCCCCAGCACCCCCTTCCGAGGCCGCGGCGTTCGCATCTCCACCCTCGGCGAGGTGTTCGACGCGCTCCCCGCGGTGCCGATCAACGTCGAGATCAAGGCGTCGGATCCCGAGCTCATCGAGGCCACCCTCGACCTGGTCGCCCCGCGCGCCGACCGCACCCTGGTCGCCGCGGCCGAGGACGACACGATGGCCGCCCTTCGCGCGGCGCTGGCAAGGCGCCCCTTCGAGCCGGCCATGGGCGCCTCCGTGGGCGACGTGCTCGGCTTCGTGCGTGCGGCTCTCGGAGAGGGAGAGGCGCCGCCCGAGCCGATGGCGCTCCAGATCCCACCGGACTTCGGCGGCCAGCCCCTCGTCACGCCAGAGCTGCTGGCCTTTGCGCAGGGCCGTGGGGTGCACGTGCACGTCTGGACGGTCAACGATCCCGCCGAGATGAAGCGGCTGCTCGAGCTGGGCGTAGACGGTGTCATGAGCGACTTCCCGGCCCGCCTGATCCAGGTGGCAGGGGGTGTGGGCTGAGCCAGCCGCCGCCGCCCTCCGCGGGGCTCCGTGAGCTGCCGCCGCCCTCCGCGTGGCTGGTCGAGCACGAGGGCCTGGTGCTCGAGGCGGCCCGGCAAGGACCCGTCCTCGACCTGGCCTGCGGCGGGGGACGGCACGCGCGCTACGTGGCGCGCCTGGGCGCGCGCGTCGTGGGGCTGGATCGCAACCGGAGCTCCCTCAGGGAGCTACGGCGGGCCAGCCGGAGCGAAGGCCGGCCCGTCGAGACGCTCCAGGCCGACCTGGAGGGCGGAGCCGGGATCCCGCTGCGCCCCGGCTGCTGCGCGGCGGTCCTGGTCTTTCGCTACCTGCACAGGCCCCTGGTGCCAGCGATCGTCGAGCTGCTGGCCCCGGGTGGCCTGCTGCTCTACGAGACCTTCACGATCCACCAGAGAGAACTCCGCTACGGGCCCACCAATCCAGCGTTTTTCCTCGACCCTGGCGAGCTGCTCGGGCTCTTCTCCGCGCTCCGGATCGAAGCGCACCGGGAGGGCCTCGTGGAGGGCGAACGCCCCCTCCACCTGGCCTCCCTCGCCGCGCGTCGCCCCTAGGCGCCGGGACGGTCAGCCCCTGGTCAGCTGGTCGAGAGCCCAACGGGCGTGCTCCGCCAGAAGGGGATCCGAGCCCCCGGCGTGCTCCCGCAACGCGGGCACGAGGCTCGCGGCGCCGCTGTTGCCCGCCGCGACCAGGGCATTGCGAAGGAGCCCCTGATAGCGGGTGCGGCGCAGGGCCGAGCGCCGTGTGCGCTCCCGCCAGGCGGTCTCGGAGAGGCCCAGCAGCCAGTGAAGTGTGGGCTGCCGCCACGCCTCTCGGGGCGCCAGGCGTGCGCGGAGCCCGAGCGGGTCGCTGAGCGCGGGCCCTCGCGCGGCGCGGTTCCAGGGGCACACCGTCTGGCAGACATCGCATCCGACGACCCAGGCGCCCTGGCCGGCGCGGAGGGGCTCGGGGATCGGCGTGCGCAGCTCGATCGTGGTGTACGAGAGGCAGCGCGTGGCATCCAGCACGTAGGGCTCGGGGAAGGCCTGCGTCGGGCAGGCGTCGAGACAGGCCCGACAGGTCCCGCAGTGATCGGGCTCGGGCGCGTCGGCGGGCAACGCCAGGTCGGTCAGCACCACGCCGAGGAAGAGGAAGGATCCATGCTCGCGATCGATCAGGCAGGTGTTCTTGCCCTGCCAGCCGAGCCCTGCCCGCTCGGCCCAGACGCGTTCGAGCACGGGCCCCGTGTCCACGTAGGAACGGGTGCGGATCGGGGCGCCGACGAGCGCCACCAGCCCGGCCTCGAAGGCGCGCAGCCGATCGCCCAGAACGTCGTGGTAGTCCTCGCCCTGGGCGTAGCGGGCGACCTGGCCGATGCCGACCGGCGGGCCTGGCGCATCGCCGGGGCCGTACACCAGGGAGACGGCGATGACCGTGCGCGCACCGGAGAGGACCCGGCGCGGGTCCTCGCGTTCCTCCCGCCGCGCCGCCAGGTAGTGCATCGAGCCACCGAAGCCGCGCTCGAGCCAGCGACCCAGGAAGCGGCTGCGCTCGGTGGGCTCGGCGCCTGCGAAGCCGACCCGATCGAAGCCCAGAGCCCGGCCCAGGGCACGCACCCGCTCGGCGAGATCCGGGGCGGGCGGCCGGGTCAAGAGCGGGCCGGCGAGGCACGCCGAAGCAGCGCCGCCAGGCCGAGCATGCCGAGGCAGGCGACGACGTAGGTGCTGATGCCGAGCAGGTCGTGGACCGGCCCCTCGGTGGCCCAGGGCACGCCGTAGCGATCGGCGAGGATCACGGTGGCAAGGACCCGCGTGAGGTTCCCCGTCATCGCGAGCGGGATCACACCGATCACCAGGACCACGCGGGGCAGCGCACGGCGCAGGCTGTAGGCGGCCATGACGACGGCCAGCGGCGTCAGGGTGATCACCGAGGTGACGCCGCTGCACGCCTCGGCCACGAACATCGATTCGCCGCTCGCCAGGGAGAGGATGTTCCCATCCCGGGCGATCTCCACGCCGATCCCGGTCAGCAGGAAGACCGCGGCGCTCGAGACGTAGACCTGGAGCTCGACGATCAGGGGCGTGATCCACGACGAAGGCGGCGGGACCATGAACACGAGGTAGGAGGCGGGAAAGGCGACGGCACGAAGCCAAGCCGGCCCCCGCAGCAGCCAGGTCAGGCCCGCGACCGCGGTGACGAAGGCGATGCCCTGCAGGCTGACCACCTTCCCGGCCAGGCCCCCCAGGTAGACGAGCAGCGCCACCCCGACCAGGAGCGCGCCTCGCAGGTCCGGCGCAACGGGCACATCCCTGCGCAGCGGGCGCTCCCGCAGGAAGGCCCACAGGGAGACCAGGGGCACGAGGTACCCATGGGAGAGGTAGTCGAAGCGGTTCCAGACCTGGGCCATGGCGGCGATCGCAGGGGCGAAGACCAGCAACAGCGCCGCGAACAGGACCGTCTCGCGGGTCAGCGCGGGACGATCCCCCGGCGGACCCGGGGTCGTGGGAAGGACCTGCTCGTTCATGGGAGGACGAACGTACCATCGGCAGATCCCGCCGCGGTCTTGGGTCCCGCGGCGCGGGGTTGCGGAGAGCGGGGCTCCGGAGCCCCCCCGATCGAGGACGCGTGGACGGCTGCGCGGCCGTCCCGCGCTGGGAGCGCCGCGGCCCCCCGAGAGGGACCGCCTGGCGGGCCCCTGTGGCCGCCGAGCGCGCCTTCGAGGCCCAGCCAGCGACGACATGGTGGAGCGCCGCGCCCTCAGCGAAGCTCAGCGATCGGCCGAAGAGAGGAACCATGCAAGACCGGCTCGTCTTCCTGATTGGAGCCCCGCGCTCCGGCTCCACCCTGACGGCGCGCATGCTGGGCGCCCACTCGGAGATCTTTGCGCCCGTCGAGCCCCATCTGATGCCGCCCCTCGCCCACCTGGGGTTCCACGACAAGGTCGATGCCGCACCCTACGACCCGGTGATCACCCAGCTCGGCCTACGCGAGTTCGTGGGCCTGCTGCCGGGCGGCGAGGACGACTACCTCGACGCCCTGCGAGGCGCGACCGACCAGCTCTACGAGCGGGCGCTCGCGCCCTCGGGCCGCTCGCGCTTCCTGGACAAGACGCCGGCCTATGCGTTGGTGCTCGACTTCCTCGCGAAGCTCTACCCCCAGGCGAAGTACGTCGTGCTGACCCGCCACCCGATCGCGGTGTGGTCCAGCGTGGTCGACTCCTTCTTCGACGGCGACCACGAGGCCGCTCTCGCCCACAACCCGATCCTCGAGCGCTACGTCCCCGCGATCGCGCGCTTCCTTCGCGAGCGGCAGGTCGACCTGCACCACCTGCGCTACGAGCAGCTCGTCCAGGACCCCGAAGCCGAAATGGAGGCGGTCTGCCGCTTCCTCGACCTGCCCTTCGAGCCCGGCATGGTGGACTACGGCGAGCACGAGAGCGCGAAGGCCCCCGCCGCCCGGGGCCTGGGCGACCCGGTGACCGTCGCCCAGGAGACCCGGCCGACGACGGCCTCCCTCGACAAGTGGGCGAAGGCCCTGGCGGGCGACGGCGCGCGGCTCGCCCAGTGCCGGGAGATCGTGGCCCAGCTCACAGACCCGGACCTCGAGGCCTGGGGCTTCTCCGGGCCGGAGCTGCGCAAGGCCCTGGCCGAGCTCCAGCCCACCGGTAGCGGCCCCTCCCGCGGCCGGCTGACCCGCCACGCCCTGGAGAGGCGAGTGCTCGTGGCCGTGCGGCGCAACATCCACCACAACGCCCTGGGCCGGCTGGTGCGCTTCGTGCGGGCCGGCTGCGACGTCTTGCTACGCTGACTCTCCGCCTCCCGCCGCCTGGGAAACCACACGCCATGCTTGCCCGCATCTGGCACCAGATGACGAAGATCCTGCGCCGCTACTTCGTGGCCGGGATCCTGACCTTCGCTCCGATCGGCATCACGGTCTGGGCAATCGCCTGGATCGTCCAGCGGCTGGACAACCTGCTGCTGCCCCAGGTCCTGAAGCTCGCGTTCCCCGGCGTCCAGGATCCGCCCACCATCCCGCTGCTGGGCGCTCTCTTCACCCTGCTGGTGATCCTGCTCTTCGGGGTCGTGGCCCGGCACCTCTTCGGCTGGGAGCTGGTGCGCCTGTGGGAGCGCGTGCTCTCGCGCGTGCCGGTGGCCCGGAACATCTACGCGGCCGTCAAGCAGCTCTTCGAGGCGATCTTCCGGAGCGAGAGCAACCAGAGCTTCAGCGGTGTCGCGGTGATCGAGTACCCGCGCAAGGGCATCTTCGTCCTCGCCTTCGTGACGGGCCCGCTGCGAGGAGTCGAGCTGCCGGACCTCCCTCCGGCGTTGGCGAGCGTGTTCGTCCCCACGACGCCGAATCCAACCTCCGGCTTCTATCTGCTGATCCCGGAGGAGGACCTGATCCCCGTCGACCTCACCGTGGAGCAGGCCTTCAAGATGGTGATGTCCGCCGGGCTCGTGGCCCCCGGGAACGAGCGGGGTGAGCCGGGCGAAGCCGCCGCAGGCGTACCCGTCGCCCCCCCGGCCGGCTCCTACCCCGCTCCGGGAGAGGCGAGCTCCTAGGAGTCCACCGGGCAGGGACGTGATCCACCGCAAAACGGCGGAATCTCGCCCGACCCGTCGCCCCCGAACGAGCCGACTGGTGCCCGGTGCGGGGAGAAGGCTGGAACGGGTGAGCTCGGGCTCCGGGGGCCATCGACGCGAACAACGACCGGGCCCCTGGGATGTGCGCTGTCGAGCGTCCCGTCCCGCGGGCCGGGTTGGGTGCTCGGTCGTGCGTCGTGGTTGTTTGTGAGCGGGTTCCGGAAGGTTGGTGAGGCGGGTGGTGCGCGTTGCTGGGGGCTTCGTCTCGGGGCGTGCGTGCGGACCCGGGCTGCCGAGCGTCCGGCGCGGGGCGTGGGGGC
>NYZB01000076.1 GCA_002687015.1 Deltaproteobacteria bacterium | reverse complement strand
GACCGGACCCAGGGCGGCCGCCACGACAGGCACTTCAGAGAGCAGAGCCGTCGAGATCTCCCAGTCCGGGAGCGCCGGTACGTAGGAGCGCTTGATCTCTGCGTTGGTCTTCACGCTCCCCCCGCCTCCAGTGCCGTCGACGAGGCGTACCACCGGCAGGCGAAGCTCGTGGGCGGTGCGTTCGCTCCAGCCCATCTTGTTTCCGATCGCACCGTCTGCCGCGCCGCCGCGAACCGTGAAGTCGTCGCAACCGATCACGACCGGGCGTCCCTCGAGGGCGCCGCGGCCGGCGACGAAGTTCGACGGCGTGAAGCTCTCGATCTTCCCCTCGTCGTCGTAGCTGACCTTGCTCGCGAGGGAGCCCACCTCCCGGAAGGAGCCCTCGTCGAGCAGGCGCTCGATGCGCTCGCGTACGGGCAGGCGGCCGGCCGCGACGTGGCGCGCGACTCGCTCCTCTCCACCCATCTGCTCGGCCAGCGCCTTGCGCCGGGCGATCTCGTCGAGTTCGGGCTTCCAGCTCATCGGAGCTCCCTTGGGGAGGGGTGGCGCAGGCCACCGACGAGCATGCGGTAGTGGCATGCGCGGTGCAACGCTTCTCCGATGAGCGGCAGGGACAACGAGTTCGCTGCATCCCGGGATTCCCACAACTCGCGCAGGCGGCCTGCCTCCAGCACAAGGAGGCGCGCTAGGGAGAGGCGCGCAGTCTTCGCAGCTCCGCGACCACGTCCGCCCACTGCTCGGGATCCGGCGCCCGGTTGTGGGTCAGGCTGACGCCGTCTGCAATGCCGGAGAGGCGCGCCTCGAGCTTGCCCGCGATCGCGTCGCGGGGCCCGACGACCGCGATGGTCTCGAGGACTTCGTCCTCGACCAGGTCGGTCATCTCGTCCCAGCGTCCCTGCTTGGACAGCCGGTTCAGCTCGAGGTGCAGGTCGCCCCAACCGTGGCAATCGAGAGTGGGCCGGTAGGCGGGTGTCGAGCCATAGAAGGCCAGCTGCTTGCGAGCCGCGAGCTTCACGCGCTCGAGCTCTTCCTCCCGATCGGCGGTGACGACCAGGGTCGCGCAGATCAGGTCCAGCTCTTCGCGCGTGCGTCCGCTCCTGGCGAGGCCCCTCTCGAGGGCGGGCAGCGTGTTCCCGAGGAGCGAATCCCGCGTGCTGAAGGGATGGGCGAAGAAGCCGTCCGCCACCTCTCCCGCGACTCCGGTCATGAGGGGACCGAAGCCGCCCGTGTAGATGGGTGGCGGCCCGAAGGCGTTCGGTCCCGGGTCGAAGGCCGGGATCATGAGCGTATGGCGGTAGAACTCCCCTTCGAAGGCCAGCTCGGCCTCTCCCTCCCAGCGCGCGAAGATCGCGCGGATTGCGAGCACGATCTCGCGCATTCGCGCCGCCGGCCGGGACCAGGGCATGCCGAAGCGATTCTGGATGTGGGGTCGGACCTGGGAGCCCAGGCCCAGGAGGAAGCGCCCGCCGCTGATCGTCTGCAGGCCGTAGGCCAGGTTGGCCAGGTTCATGGGGTTGCGCGCGAAGGCAATCGCGATGGCCGTGCCCAGGATCAGCGCGTCCGTGCTCTCGGCGGCGAGGACGAGCGGCAGGAAGGGGTCGTGCTTCGCCTCGAAGCTGAAGGCGCCGTCGTACCCGATCTCCTCGAAGCGCCGGAACTGGCCTCGGGCGTCCCGCGGGTCTTCGAGCGGGGCGGTCGTGTAGACCTTCATCGGCTCCCGTTCAGGCCAGGGTGAGCAGCTCGTGAGCGTCGGCCATGCGCTCGCGGATCGGGACGCCCAGCGGGCAGCTCCCCGCGCACGGCGCGGCGCAGGAAGCGCAGGCGGACGCGTCCCGCTCGAGAGCCGCGTAGAGGCGCATCGCCTCCTTCTCGTCTCCGTAGTCCTCGAAGTACATGCGGTGGCGAAGCACCTCGTGGATCGCGATCTGCTCGGGGCAGCTGGGGAGGCAGGCGCCGCAATGCGGCGCGCAGTAGCTGCCGAGGATCTGGCGGTCGTACTCTCCCAGGATCGCCTTGTCCTTGCCGGTGAGCTCTCCGCCCGAGGCGCGCAGGTATTCGTCCACATGCTGGAAGTCGAAAAAGGAGATCACCGCGGCCGAGACCTCGGGGTTCGAGAGCACCCAGCGCAAGGCGGCCTGGCTGTAGCTGTCGGCGTGCTCCCGGAAGCCGGCGAGTCCGTGGTGCTTCGCGCCCTTCAGCGTCTTCATCGCGATGACGCCCATGTCCCGCTCGTTGCGCGCGCGCTGGATGAGACCCGGTATCTCGGGCCAGACTCCGTGGTGATAGGCGAGCATCATCACGTCGAAGCGGTCCGAGGCGATGGCCGTCTCCGCAACCTCGACCAGGTTGGGCGTGTGGGTCGAGAAGCCGAGGAAGCGCAGCTTGCCCTCCTCGCGAAGGCGGTCCGCGGCCTCGTGCAGGTTCGGGTCCATCAAGCGGTCGACGCTGTCGCAGGCGTGCACGTGGGCCAGGTCGACGTAGTCGGTGCGCAGGCGGCCCAGGCTCTCCTCGATGACGCGCTTGTAGTCGGCGACCGAGCTCCCCGCGCCGAGATGCCCCCACGGCGTACAGAACTTCGTCGCGAGGAAGACCCTGTCGCGCAGCCCATGGAGGGCGTCGGCGACGGCCTCCTCGCTGCCCGTTGCCGAGTAGTCCGGCGACGTGTCCACGTAGGTCACGCCTCGCTCGACCGCGAGGCGCACGATCTCGCTCCCCTTCTCGCCGTCGACGAGGCGGCCGATGCGGCCCGAGCCCACGACGATGTCCGAGACCCGCCACTCGGTGCGGCCCAGGCGCCGGTAGCCCTGGACCGTCGCTTCCTTCCAGGCGTCCGGGTACTCGGGATGGGTGATCTGGACCTCGGCCTGGATGCCGCCCGAGGCCTCACTCCAGCCCACGTGTCCCTGGCCCAGCCCGAGAAGGGAACGCGCCGCGGCGACCGCGCTGGCCAGGCCGGCCGCACCCAGCGCCGACAGGGTGGCGAGGGCCCGCCGCCGCCCCGGGCTGACCTCCGCCGCGGCGAGGCTGCGGCTTGCTGCGAGAGCCACCACGACCATGAGCAGGACCGTGCCCAGCACGAGCAGGACCACACCCGAAACGGCGCCGTGTCCCGCGTAGCCCATCCCCTCCAGCACCGCTCGGATCAGCTGGCCGCCGGGCCAGGCGCTCCACTCGAGACCGATCGGGATCCGGTAGAGCAGCGAGCCGGCGATGAAGTAGCCGAAGAGCAGGATTCCCACGGCCCAGGCGGCGATGCGAAGGGTGCGATTCACGGGCGATCTCCTTGTCGGGAGGGTAGGTGAGCTGGCTCGATGGAGCCGTTCGGGCCTACGGGGAAGCCGCGCCCGCCATGGGATCCGCCAAGGACCCGGGACGATACCGATAGACCGATCTCCGGTACTTCGGAAACACCCCGTCGAAGGGGGTGAGGGGCTCGAACAGGTCGGCCCGGCCGAGCAGCTCGATCGCCTCCGGGCTGCGCCGGCGCGCGAGGGCGGGCCGGTTGTAGCTGACGTAGAGGGTCTGGCCCGTTCCGTCCGCCTCCTTCATCAGCGCAAAGAGGTCTTCGGGCTTCGGTGCGTAGCGCACGAAGGGGTCGTAGTAGGAATTGGGGCCGTAGACGGCCGCGTTCAGGAAGGGTCGATCCGCCGCCGGCTCGCCGGTGCGCGACCAGCCGAAACTGCGGAGCATGGCGAAGGTCGGCTGCATGTCCACGTTCGTCTGGGCGTGACGCATGGGCTGGGTCACGACCGTGTATCCGAGCGAGAAGCTCCCGACCACGAGCGCGAGGGCGATCCGCCTGGGCCAGCCCTCCGATGTGAGCGAGGCGAGAGCCAGGAGGCCCGCTGCGATCAAGCCGATCGCCCCGGGAAGCGCGTGGATCAGGTACCACTCATAGAGATGGTCCCCGCGTAGCGCCGCAAAGGCGATCGTCATCGGCGCCGGAAGCAGGAGCACGCCCAGGGCCAGCCTGCCCGGGGGACCGGCTCGCCAGAGGCGCCATGCGCCCGCAGCGAGGGCCACGATCGATGCCGCCACCAGGCTGGGGACCAGCACGGGAAACAGGGAGTGGACCGAGTCCATGGTGACGAAGCCCTCGGTGGGCGTATCGCTCTGCGTCCCGAAGAGCAGGAGAAGGCCGGTCTCCCGCAGGAAGCGCAGCGAGACCGCTCCCCGCCAGTGCTTTGCGTACTCGACGAACTGCATCATGTTGGCGAGGTTGAGCTGCAGCCAGACGAGCCCCGAGATCACATTCGTCACCAGGAAGCGCAGCAGCAGGGGCTCGCCAGGGGCCGCTCTCGAAGGGCCGCGCAGGAGCCGCACGAGGACCAGCAGGTTGAGCGCGACGAGCACCGTGATCGTGCCGGGGTAGCTCCACAGCAGCAGGGCCTGGCAGGCTCCGTAGCAGGCCCAGCGGCCCCAGCTCCCCCGTTCGAGCACCCGGAGTGCGGTGAGGATCGCGACCGGGAGGAGCGCCATCATCAGCGCGTACCCCCTCACTTCGCTCGCGTAGCGCAGGTACCACGGATGCAGGGCGAGGAGCCACGCCGCCAGGACGCCCGCGCCCGGAAGGCCCAGGCGAAGCAGGAGCCAGCCCAGGGTGGCCAGACCCACCAGGCCCCCCAGCAGGGCGGGTGCGCGCACGACCCGCTCGTCGGCTCGCAGGTCCTCGGGTCGGGTCACGGAGCGCCACAGGTCCCAGCAGAGCCGCGCGGTGATCGAGTAGGGGACGTGGTTGTTCGGCTTGCGGTAGTAGAAGAAGGTGTCGCCCCAGCTGACCGCCTTGAATTCGAGGCTGCCGTCCTCCTCGACCTCGTAGCCGCCCGCGATCGAGCGCATGACCATGTACTTCTCGTCGGTCCACAGCGCGTGGTCGAGTCGGGGCATCGCATTCGCCGCCAGGACGACCATCGCCAGGCCCACTCCGAGCTTGAAGAAGCCGGTCGCCCTGGCCGGGCACGGCGCGAGTTCCGGGTCTTGCGCGGGTTCACCCGTGCGCGCCCAGTGGCGCCAGCTCCCGAGCAGCACCAGCAGCGCGACCGCGTTCGCGGCGCTGGTCCACCACCCGTAGGCGGCGGCATAGTCCCGAGGTCTCAGGCGCTCGCCGGATTCGGCCCGTTCCGCGAGCTCCAGGCCGAGGGGATCGGAGCCCAGGAACAGGTAGAGGAGGGCCAGCACCAGGAGCCCCCAGCCAAGGGCCCGCACCCGCACGGGCCAGGGCGACGAAGCGGAGTCCTCGGTGGACGTAGCGGGCGACGGCACGGTGGGCCTCGGGTGTCGGGTTTCGGGAGCGGGCCGCTTGCGCATTGCGCATCGGCCGGCGCATTCGGGCGGCCCCGAGGAGGATGGGGACCGCGTCCTGCCCGGGCAACCCGCCGAGCGGAGACCGGGCGGCCGGGCTGCGTCGAGCCCGGCCGCAGTGGTTCTGCACTCGCCGGGGCCCTAAGGTCCGCCACCGTGAGTCAGACTCCCCTCGACCTCTCCCGCGTCTTCACCCTGGAGCCCCACGGCCCGGACACCTTCATCGGGGAGAGCCCGCCCTTCAGCTGGGGCGCGATCTACGGGGGGCTGGCCATCGCCCAGGGCCTGTGGGCGGCGACCCAGACGGTCGTCCCCGAGTTCCGGGTGCACTCCCTCCACGCGTACTTCATCCGCGGCGGGGAGCTCGGAGAACCCGTGCGCTACGAGGTGGACCGGGTGCGCAACGGCCGCTCCTTTGCGACCCGCAGCGTGAGTGCGCGCCAGAGCGGTGGCGCGATCCTCACGCTCCTGTGCTCCTTCCAGAAGGAGGAAGGCGGTGCCGACGTGCAGGCGGCGCCCTTCCCGGAGGCGGTGCCGGCGCCGGAGACACTCACCGGCGAGTACGACGCGGGCGCGGAGCGCCTGGACGTGAAGGCGCGCGACGACCGCCCCCGCTCCTGCGTCTGGACCCGCTACCCCATCTCGTTGCCCGACGACCCGCGTCTCCACGCCTGCGCGCTGGCCTACCTCTCCGACCTGAACCCGATGGCTGCGATCGGCGACGCCTACCCCGAAGAGCTCCCCGAAGAGGAAGTGATGGCCGTCAGCCTGGACCACGCGGTCTGGTTCCACCGTGCCGTGCGCGCCGACGACTGGCTGCTGATCGACCTCGAAGGCCACGGATTCGTCGGCGCAAGGGGGCTGGCGACGGGGTTGGTCTTCGCGCCCGACCGCACCCACGTCGCGACGATCGCCCAGGAAGGTCTGTTCCGGGATCGGTGGCGCCGCTGACCCCGGAGCCAGCCGGCGGATCAGCTCGAGATCTTGGCGAGCACCTCGTCGGCGAAGCGGTCGAGGGCCTGGAGCGGATCCGGGCCGCCGAGCGCGGGCACGGGGACGATCAGGCGGTCGACGCCCAGGTCCTCGTAGCGGGCCACGACCTCCGGCCCTTCCATCGGCGGGATCCACATCGTGCTGATCTCGATCGTCTTCGGATCGCGGCCCTCGGCGGCGCAGGCCTCTTCGAGCGGCTTCATCAGGGCGGCCACGGCGTCGACGCTATTGGCCGGCGCGAACCAGCCGTCGCCGTACCTGGCCACGCGCTCGAAGGCCTTGCCCTTGGTGCCCCCGATCACGACCGGGAAGGGGTTCTGGGTGGGTAGGGGATAGCTCTTGAAGCCGCTCCAGGTGATGTGCTCGCTCTGGTGCTCGACCATGTCTCCCGACCAGATCTTGCGCATCGCCTGGACGTAGTCGTCGAAGCGCGCGCCGCGCTTCTCGAAGGGCACGCCCATGGCCACGAACTCCTCCTGGAGCCAGCCGATGCCCACGCCCAGCATGAACCGACCCCCCGACACGAAGTCGAGGCTGGCGGTCTGCTTGGCCAGCGTCAGGGGATTGCTCTGGGGCAGGATGTTCACGCCGGTGCCCAGACGCAGCCGCTCGGTATTGGCGGCCACCAGGGTCAGCGCGATCAGCGGGTCCACGAAGGGAGTCTCGGGCTGGGTGCCCATCTTGCCGTCCGCGCTGTACGGATACCGTGACTGGTAGTCAGCGGGCACGACGGCGTGCTCGAAGGTCCAGACGGACTCGAGGCCGACCGCCTCGGCCTTCCTGGCGATACCGACGATCGCCTCGGGGCTGTTGACGCCGACGTTCACGGGAATCAGACCGATCTTCATGGGGTCCTCCAGATGGGAGAAATCCTGGCATAGATCATGTCAATAGGCGAGGGGGCCGCAGACGGGGTACCCTCCCCACGCGGGTTCACTCCCCGCCTCGAGGAGGAGCCCGATGCGACGATGGCTGGGCGCGGCGACCCTGCGCCTGCTGGGGTGGACGAGCGAGGAGGGCGACCCGGTCCCGAACCGCTGTGTGATCGTCGCTGCACCCCACACCTCGAACTGGGACTTCTTCTACCTGATCCTGTTCGCCTGGCGCTTCGGTGTGCAGCTCTTCTTCGTTGGCAAGCACACGCTGTTCAAGGGTCCGATGGGTCCCGTGATGCGCGCCTTCGGCGGCGTCCCGGTGAACCGCTCGCGGAGAGACGGCCTGGTCGGCCAGCTGGCGAACGCGCTCAACGAGAGTCCCCGCATGGGCCTCGTGTTTCCCGCCGAGGGGTCGCGCGGCTGGCGCCCGCACTGGAAATCGGGCTTCTATCGCGTGGCCCAGGTCGCGGGGGTTCCGATCAGCCTCTCCTTCCTCGACTACGAAGCCAAGACCGGCGGCTTCGGCCCCTGCTTCGTGCCCGGCACCGACATGAAGGCCGACATGGACATCGCCCGCTCCTTCTACGTCGACAAGCGCGGGCGCCATCCCCAGCTCTTCGGGCCGGTCCAGCTCGAAGAAGAGGCGGTGGCGCTGGAGCCCTGGCGCAGCGCGGTCGCCGACTAGCCTAGAGATCGGCCACCAGGGCGCGCGCCGCATGCTCGAGCACGGCGCGGGCCCGCTCCTTGCCGAGGCGTTGATCGGTTCGCAGACGGTCCCAGGCTTCGAAGGAGAGCAGCAGCTCCAGGGCGTCCGCCGTCTCGGAGGCGCCATCGTCGAGCTCCGGCAGGCTGGCCAACAGATGGCCCCGAAGCTCCTTGACCATCTCGGCGTGGGCGCGCTGGAGGGTCGGCGATCGCCACCGGTTCAGATTGCCCGAACGCTTGAAGGGAGCGATGCGCTCGAAGAAGCCCGTTCGGAATTCGACGGCCGCCGCGATCCGATCGCCGATCGTCCCGCCGTGGAGGATGCCCTCGCTCTGGAAGCTGGGCTTGAACTCGCCCGCGACCCGCCTGTGGAGCTCTCCCAAGAGGCTCTCCATGTCGTCGAAGTGACGGAACACCGTACGTGTGCCGACGCCCGCCCGCTCCGCGACCTGCTCGGCCGTGGGGCGCAGGATGCCCTCGCCGACCAGCTCGAAGAGCGCTTCGAGGATCTTCTGGCGGTTTCTCTCGCCGCGTTGCACGCGGCCATCGAGGGAAGAGGAGGTGTCCTGGCTCATGAATCCGGTCTGACCTCAGCGTTGCAGCGACTTGCGGGCGTTCTCGGCGAAGTCCTTCGCCGCGTCCTCGTCTGCATCCATGTTCGGGAGCTTGAAGGGCACCTCGACGCCGCGATGGCAGGCGGGGCGTGCCCGGAGCTGATCCATCCAGCGCGAGAGATGGTCCAGCCCCTCGACGTCGATTCCCGACCACTTGTGGGTGCGGGTCCAGCACCAGTTCGCAATGTCGGCGATCGAGAACTCGCCCGCCAGCCACTCGTTGTCGGCGAGGTGCCCGTCGAGAACCTCGAAGAGCCGGCGGCCCTCGTTCTGGTAGCGATCGATGGCCGGCTGCAGCTTCTCCGGGAAGTAGCGGTAGAACACGTTCGCCTGGCCCATCATCGGGCCGACACCGCCCATCTGGAACATGAGCCAGGAGAGGACCTGGGCGCGCTGCGGCCCCTCGCTCGGAAGCAGGCGCCCGGCCTTCTCGGCCAGGTAGATCATCACGGCGCCGCTCTCGAACACGGCCAGGTCGCCCGCCTCCCGATCGACGATCGCGGGGATCCGGCCGTTCGGGTTGATCGCCAGGAACTCCGGCTTCTTCTGCTCGTTCTCCGAGAGGTTGACGAAGCGGGTCTCGTACGGGATCTCCAGCTCTTCGAGGGTCACCGAGGCCTTCCATCCGTTCGGCGTCGGGGCGGTGTAGAGATCGATCATGCGGGCTCCTGGGATGGCAGGTTCCCCCAGAGGATGACATCATGGCAGCTAGCCTGTCACTACCTATTCCGCTCGTTTTGCGACGAATTGGAGGCTGAGCCGCGATGAGCCGAGGACCTGTCGGCCTCCGGGTCGTGGCGCTCGCCGTGGTGCTCGGGGTCTCGGCCCACGCCACCCCGGGTGGAGCCCCTGCGCCCCGGGGCTGGATCGACGAGGAGCGGGTGGCTGCCGCGGGTGACGGCAGCGAATGGCTGGTCCACGGCCGCACCTGGAGCGAGCAGCGCTACAGCCCGCTGGCACAGGTCCACCGACGCAACGTCACGGGGCTCGGTCTGGCCTGGTCACTCCCCACCAGGACGAAGCGCGGCAACGAAGCGACCCCGATCGTGGTCGACGGGGTGCTCTATGCCACCACGGCATGGAGCCGTGTCATGGCGGTCGACGCCGCGACCGGCGAGCTGCTGTGGCGCTACGACCCGAAGGTCCCCGGCTGGAAGGCCCGGGATGCCTGCTGCGACGTGGTGAATCGGGGAGTGGCCGTCTGGAAGGGCCGGGTCTACCTGGGCACGATCGACGGCCGTCTGATCGCCCTGGATGCGGTCACGGGGCGGCCCGAGTGGGAGGTGCCGACCGTCGACCCGAAACGACCCTACACGATCACGGGCGCGCCGCGGATCGTGAAGGGGCGCATCGTGATCGGCAACGGCGGTGCCGACTTCGGCGTCCGCGGCTACGTCTCGGCCTACGATGCCGACACGGGCGCTCTGGTGTGGCGTTTCTACACGGTCCCCGCCAGCAAGGACGGCCCCCACGAGCATCCCGAGCTGGCCCGGGCCGCGGAGACCTGGTCCGCCGACTCGGTGTGGGCGTCCGGTCTGGGCGGCACGGTCTGGGACTCGATGGCGTGGGACCCCGAGCTCGATCTCCTCTACGTCGGTGTCGGAAACAGCTCGATCTACAACCGCGGGCAGCGCAGCCCGGGCGGCGGCGACAACCTCTTCCTGGCCTCGATCCTGGCGCTGCGCCCCGACACGGGGCGGCTGGTCTGGCACTACCAGACCACGCCCGGCGAGAGCTGGGACTACACGGCCACCCAGCACCTGGTGCTGGCGGAGCTCGAGATCAGTGGTCGCGTCCGCAAGGTGCTGATGCAGGCTCCGAAGAACGGCTTCTTCTACGTGCTCGACCGCGAGAGCGGAGAGCTGCTCTCCGCCGACAAGTACGTCTTCGTGAGCTGGGCCAGCCATGTGGACCTCGCGACGGGTCGTCCGGTCGAGCGCCCCGAGGCCGACTGGACGAAGCAGGATGCCTACGTGGCGCCGGCCGTGGTCGGCGGACACAGCTGGCACCCGATGTCCTTCAGCCCGCAGACCGGCCTCGTCTACATCCCCGCCATCGAGCTCACCTATTTCTTCGCGACGGACACCGACTTCCGCTTCCGGCCCGGCCGCTTCAATACCGCCGAGGACGTCTCGCGACTGTCCTCCGAGTTCGAGGGCCTGGAGGACATCAACCTCGCGATGTGCTCGCCCACGCGACTCCTGGCCTGGGACCCGGTGGCGCGCCGCAAGCGCTGGGAGGTGCCGCACGAGTCCGCCGTCCCGGGCGGCGTGCTCTCCACGGCGGGTGGCCTGGTCTTCTTCGGCGGCGGCGGCGGCGAGCTCCAGGCCTTCGACGCCAGGACCGGTGTGCGCCTCTGGTCGGATCGGGTCGGTGTCGGAATCATGGCACCGCCGATCACCTACGCCGTGAACGGCGAGCAGTACGTCGCGGTCCTCGCGGGCATCGGCGGGAGCTCGGGCGGGCACTTCACCCGTTTCCAGAACGACAACGCCGGCCAGATCCTGGCGTGGAAGCTCGGCGGGGCGGCGGCCATGCCCGAACCGGGGCCGGCTGCAGCGAGCCGCTCCGAGGCGCCGCGTCTCGCCGTCTCGCCCGCCATCCTCGAGCAGGGCCGCATCGCATACCACGAGCACTGCCTCCGCTGCCACGGCATGGGAGCCAAGGCATCCGGCCTCTACCCGGATCTGCGCTTCGCAACCCGCCAGGTCCACGAGCAGTGGCACGACATCGTGCTCGGCGGGATCCGCGCCCCCGGCGGAATGGCGAGCTTCGCGGATGTGTTGAGCCGCGACGAGGTGTCGGCCATCCAGGCCTACGTTGCGGCGCGCTCCCTCGGCCAGGACGACCTCTCGGAACGGCTCGTCGCCTGGGCGGCCCGGAACCTCTGCATTCCGGCGAGCTGGATGGCGGACTGAGCGGGGGCCCGGACGGACGGCGCCGCCCTGGGCAGCTCCACCGCTCAACCCGTGGCTGGAAGCCCGGTCTCGCCCTCCGAAGGCAGGCGGGCACAGGCGGCGGCGAACTCGGCCTGGGCTGCCATGTTGGTCTCGAAGACCTCGCCGCAGTAGAGGTCGAAGTGGCCGCAGTCGTACTCGGCGACCCGGACCCCGGTGCCGGTCCGGCGCGCCGCCCCGTGCACCGAGGCGGCCGGGGTGAGGTCATCGTCCCGCGCCGCGACCAGCAGGACCGGACAGCGCACACCATCCAGGGCCGCCAGCGGGTCGAAGCGGTCGAAATCGGCCAGGAAGCGCGCGAGCATGCGGTTGCTCCAGCCGCCCCGCGCGGGCTCTGCGACTTCGCGCCAGAACTGCGCGGTGTCGGGGTGGATCTCACCGCCGACCCCGGGGTTCTCGCGGCTTCGCGCAAAGGCAAACTCCCCGGGCCGTCCGAAGACCGGGATGTAGAGCGGACGGGCGATTCCAAAGGACATCCGCAGCTGGTCGATCGTCACCCAGGGCAGGTAGCGGGCCATCTCCAGGCGCGTGGGCGCCTGCTGCGCGGGCGTCTCCAAGTAGGGCGCCTGCGCGATCACGCCCGCCAGCTCGCAGCGGCGGCGTGCGACCTCGAGGACGGTGCCTCCAGAGAAGCTCGAGCCCCAGAGCACCACGCGATCGGGATCGATCACCCCCTCGGCCGCGAGCTGGCTCCGCGCGTGGTCGAGCACGGCCTCGTAGTCCTCGGCGTGGCGGAAGGGATCCACCCAGTGGCGTGGCTGCCCGGTCGATCCACCGAAGCAGCGGTAGTCGAAGACGAGGGCCGCGAAGCCGGCCTCGACGAATCGCCAGGCGAAGCGCTCGAGGTGCACCTCCTTCGTGCCGGCGAGGCCCGGCGCCAGGATCACGAGGGGCGCCATGGGCCCATGGGGTTGGAAGAGCCATGCCTCGAGCGTCTCACCGTCGGGGGTCGGGATCTCGCGAGTCGTGCGCAGACCGCTCGGGCGCGTCTCGTCGGGCAGCGGCAGGGCGGGTGTCTCTCGAACGCCGTCGTAGCCGTTGCCGTAGCCGAGCAAGAGCCAGGCGGCGAGCGCGGCGAAGGGGGCCAGGGCGAGGACCAGGACCGTCATGTGAGCTCCCCGAGGGCTTCGAGCGCGTGCTCCGCCCAGGCGAGCTCGGCCCGGGCCGTGCGCTCGCCGAAGTCGAGAGTGAGCCGGCGCAGGGTCCATGCGACGTCACCCGGCTCCGTGTCGGAGATCAGCGTGTGCGTGGCCGCGTGCTGCTGGAGCTCGGCCCGGAGATCGCGGGCGTGCGCGACGAGGTGTCGCTCCAGGGCGGGAAGCGACGGCTCACCGGCGATGAAGAGCTTCAGCAGCAGCTCGCTGCGCGGCGGCGCCGGCACCACCGGCTCCTCGATCCAGGCGTCCAGTGCCTTGGCACCCCGCCGCGTGAGCGAGTAGACGTGGCGCACCCCTCCGCGCGCGGACGGCGTCTCCCGTCCCTTCACCAGGCCTTCGGCTTCGAGGGCCTTCAGACGCGGATAGATCTGCCCGTAGCTCTCGTTCCAGAAGAAGGCGACCGACCGATCGATGCGCTGCTTGATGTCGTAGCCACTGCCTGGTCCCAGCCGCAGGAGGCCGAGGATCGCGTAGTCGGATCTGCGGAGCTTCATAACTCCACAGTATACTAACTACAAGATATAAGCAAGCCCGCTCTAGGAGCTCCGCTCCCGCCGCAGCTCGCGGATCTCCTCCCGGGTTCGTCGCAGGATGGCGCGGACCTTCTCGCGGACCTCGGGGTCGTCGCTGGCGCCGACCGCCCGCACGGCCTCCTGCATCAGTCGGAAGCAGGGGCGGATCAGCTCGGCCGCGTCGGGGTGATCGGCGTGGCTCCAGCCTCCCCAATCGTCCTCGTCGAGGCGGCCCCAGATCTCGGCGATCGCCTCGGCCTCTTCCTCGAGCTTGCTCCGGCCCGCGTCGGTCAGCTGGTAGGTGCGCCGGCCTCCCTCCTCCTCGCTCGAGGCCACGAGCCCCTGGTCCTGGAGCTGCTGGAGCGTGGGATAGATCGTGCCAGAGCTCGCCTGGTAGCAGCCTTCGGTGCGCTCCTCGAGAAGGGTCATCAGCTCGTAGCCGTGCTTCGGGCCGTCCTCGAGCAGGGAGAGCAGCGCCAGGCCGACCTCGCCGCGGCCGAAGAAGCGCCCCTGCCAGGCCCACGGTCCGAAATGGGTCCTCCCGCGCCGGTGGCGCCTGTGGCGGCGGCGGTAATGTCGACCTATGTGTCGGTAGTGGTATCGTCTCATGGGAAGAAATGTATATCGGCCGATATATTATGCAACTCCCGCTTCCGATCGGTCTCTCCGCTCAGCGCGGAGACGCCGCGATGTTGCCCCCATCCACCGTCAGGACGCACCCGGTGGTCGATCGGGCCTGGGCCAGCCAGAGGAAGGCGTCGGCCACGTCCTCGGCCAGGACCTCGCGGCCCAGCAGGTTGGCCCGGTAGTAGTCGTCGGGCTCGAGCCCACGAGCCCGGGCGCGAGCGGCGATGTCGTTCGCGTTGAGGAGGCCGGTCCGGATCCGGTCGGCATTGACGGCGCCCGTGCGGATTCCCGCGTCTCCGTTCTCCACGGCGTACTGCTTCATGAGGGTGACGACGGCCGACTTGGGGAGCGTGTAGGGCCCGAACTCCGGGCCGGGATTGAAGGCGGACTTCGAGGCGTTGAAGAGCAGGAAGCCGCCCATCCCCTGGGCGCGCAGCACCCGGGTGACCGCGGAGGCGACGCTCTGGTGCGCAAAGAAGTTGACCTCGAAGCTGCGGCGCAGCTCCTCGGATCCGAGGGCGTGCATGCGCCCCTGGGGTGCGATCCCGGCATTCGAGACGGCGCCGTCGATGCCACCGAAGCGCCGGACGGCCGCCTCCACGCTCCCGGCCACGGCCTGCTCGTCGGTCACGTCCAGCACCCGCCACCCCGCGCCGAGCTCCTCTGCCATGGCTGCGAGCGGAGCTTCCTCGCGGTCGACCAGGAAGAGCTCTGCTCCTGCCTCCGCGAAGCCCCGCGCGGTGGCGGCCCCGATTCCGCCCGCGGCTCCGGTGA
This sequence comes from Deltaproteobacteria bacterium, assembly GCA_002687015.1. Classification (GTDB taxonomy): domain Bacteria; phylum Myxococcota_A; class UBA9160; order UBA9160; family UBA6930. Next base: position 9,004 of record NYZB01000076.1, on the reverse strand, counting down.
CCAGCACCACCTGGCCCTCGAGCGCCGGCGCGGCCTTCTTGCCCAGCTTGGCCTGCTCCAGGGACCAGTATTCCATGTCGAAGAGATCGCCTTCCGGCAGGGCCCGGTAGCGGCCGATGGCCTCGGCGTCGCGAATCACCGGAACCGTGTGCTCGTAGAGGTCTGCCGCGATTCCGGCCGCCTTCGCATGGGGGCCCGCGGCGATCAGGCCGAGCCCGGGCACCAGGACGATGCGGGGGTCCGGATCGAGCGGTGTCTTGTCGCTTCCCTTCGCCTCGATCTGGCGCCTGACGTAGGCCCCGTAGGCCTCGCGATAGGCGGCCAGCCGCTCCTCGATGTGCGCGCCGGCCCGCTCGGCGTCGGCGAGTGGGCCGGGCTCCAGGAGAAGGGGGAGGTTCTTGGTGCGGATCACGTGGTCGGGGGTGGCCACTCCGCGTTGCGAGAGATCGGCCAGCTTCGGGTCGTCGACGAAGGCGCGGATCTCCGGCCCGCTGCGCAGCTCGAGGACGTAGCGGCGCTCGCCCTCGCCGAGGCGTCCCCGCAAGATCGGCGCCAGGTCCGCGTAGCTCAGGTCGGGCAGGGTCCGGTCCGCCGTCGCGCGGGCAGGCCGCAGCGCGACGTGCTGCTCCGCTTCGCTGACGGCGCGCACATGGCGCTCGTAGGACTCGCGCGCCGTCGCACCGAAGGTGAAGAGCCCGTGCTGGAGCAGCACCAGGCCTTCGACCCCAGGCCCGGCCTCGTAGACCTCGGCGGCCAGCCTGGCCAGCTCGAAGCCGGGCATCACGTAGGGGACGACGCCGAGCCGGCCTCCGAAGACCTCGCCCACGAGCCGCTCACCTTCGGCCTGGTCCGCCAGCGCCAGGATCGCATCGGCGTGCGAGTGGTCGATGAACTTGTGGGGCAGGAACGCGTGCAGCAGGGTCTCGACCGACGGATTGGGCCCGCTCGCGTCGAGCATTCGGGTTCGCTGGGCATTGACCATGGCCTCGTCGGAGAGGCGGTCGAGCTCGCGCAGTGCCTGGATCGAGTCGAGCCGCACCGCGGGAAGACCCTCGGGCTCGATGTCGCCCAGGTCCCAGCCGCTCCCCTTCACGCACAGGACCTCGACCGCATGACCCAGGTCGTCGCGGAGGGTCGTCTTGACCGAGGTGTTGCCCCCGCCATGCAGGACCAGCGAGGGCTCGCGCCCGATCAGTCGCGAGGTGTAGACGCGCAGCGCGACGTCCTCGTTGCAGCCGGGCTGCTGGGCGTACTGCTCCACCAGGGCCCGGGAATCGGCATCGGACCAGCGGTTCTGCATGGCGCCCGAGTCTAGGCGGCCGGTCTGGCGACCACGAATCTGCGAGCGGTCACCGGGTGACCCGGCCAGGACGGCTCATGAACGGGGAAGCCACCCGGCGATCGCCTGGCCGATCTCGTCCGGTGAATCCTCCTGGACGAAGTGCACGCCCTTGACCGACACCTCGGTCTGGTTCGCCCAACTCCGGCAGGACTCCCGGGCCGGTCCGCGCAGGATCGCGCCGGGATCGGCATCGATGAAGAGCTTGGGCACCTCGCAGCCCGCGAGCCAGGCGCCGTAGTCCTCGACGATCTTCACGACGTCTTCCGGCTCGCCCTCGATCGGGATCTGGCGCGGCCAGGTCAGGGTGGGGCGGCGCGACTCGCCGGGCTCGAGGAAGGGACGCCGGTAGACGGCCATCTCCTCGTCGCTGAGCTCTCGCAGCACGGCGCCGGGCAGTACCGCCTCGACGAACATGTTGTTCTCGAGGACCATCTCCTCGCCCTTCGGCGAGCGGAAGCCCTGGAACACCGGCGTCACGGCGTTCGGCCATTCGTCCCAGGTGACCGGCTTCACGATGGCCTCCATGTAGGCGATGCCCCCCACGGCATCGCGATGCCGGTTCGCCCAGTCGAAGCCGAGGGCCGAGCCCCAGTCGTGGATTACCAGGGTCACGTTCGCCGTCACGTCCAGCGCGTCCAGGAGACCGTCGAGGTACTCGCGATGCTCGACGAATCGGTAGCTGTCCGGCCCGGTGCCCTCGAGCTTCTCGCTGTCGCCCATGCCGATCAGGTCCGGTGCGATCAGCCGGCCCAGACCCTCGAGGTGGGGCATGACGTTGCGCCACAGATAGGAAGAGGTGGGATTGCCGTGCAGGAAGACGATCGGGTCGCCATCGCCTTGCTCGACGTAGGCCATCTCCTTGCCGAGGACGGTGATCTTCTTCTTCGCGTAGCGCTCTTCCGGCGAGATCACGGGGGGCACCTCTGCTTCGTTGGGGGAGGACAGGGTGCCGCCGCGGCCGGCTGTGTCAAGCGCCTTCGCCGAGTCAGCGTCCCGGCTTCTTGAGCTCACCCGTCACGTGCACCGAGCCCATCACTTCCTCCAGGTAGCGAGGGCCTTCCGCGGTGGGGACGAACCAGCCCGTCGGGCACATGGTCAGGATCTCGACGAAGGAGAAGCCCTCGCCGCGGAGCTGGTGCTCGAAAGCGCGGCGCAGGTAGCGCCGCGTCGTCGCGATGGACTTCACGTCGTGGACCGAGCCGCGAGCCGCGTAGCCCGTGCCGCCGAGGCGCGCGATCAGCTCCGCGATCGGGATCGGATGACCGTGGTCGTCGGCGTTGCGACCCTCCAACGTGTTCTTGGTGCGTTGCCCCAGCACGGTGGTCGCCGTCATGTGTCCACCGGTCTCGCCGAAGACGCCGTTGTTCAAGAGGAGGCAGGTGATCTTCTCCCCGCGAGCGGCCGCGTGGATCACCTCCTGCAGCCCCTCGTTCACCATGTCGCCGTCACCCTGGAGCGTGAAGAGCAGGGTCTCGGGCCTCATGCGCTTGGCGCCCGTGGCAACCGAAGGAGCCCGGCCGTGAAGGGCCTGGATCAGGTCCACGTCGATGAGCGAGGTCAGGGCCGTGTAGCAGCCGATTCCCACCACGCCGATCGCCGCATCGGCCAGGCCCAGCTCGGCGAGGGTCTCGAGGATCGCACGCAGGGCGATCGGCTCACCACAGCCCGGACAGAGGTCGTGGTCTCCCGAGAGCTGCAGCCCTGGCGTGAACTCCGCCGTGCGGCGGGCCGGTCGGGACGGTGCGGCCGAGGTGTCGAGGACATCCCTTCGCGAGGAGCTCATGGGCGGATCTCCCGCAGGGCGCCGAGGACGCGCTCGCGGATCACGGCGGCGTCGAGCAGAGGCCCCACGCCGAAGCCCGCCGCATCGGTGGAGATGCCACCGATCGGCAGGACGGGAGCCTCGCCCAGCAGGGAGAGGCGCACGTCGTCGATCATCTGTCCGGCGTTCTGCTCGAGGCAGGCGACTCCGCCGCACCCCCGCGCGGCCTCGAGGAGCGCGCCCTTCGGATAGGGCCAGAGCGATACGGGTCGGAAGTAGCCGACGGGAAGGTCCTCGGCGCGCAGCTCGCGCACCACGTAGCGAGCGAAGCGGGCCAGGGTGCCGAAGGCGACCACCACGAGCTCGGCATCCTCGCAGCTCTCCGTCTCGAAGCGCGCCTCGGCGGCCTCGATGCGGTCGGTCTTCTGCTGCAGGTGGTCCCAGAAGGCGGCCGGGTCGATGCCCTTGCTCCCCTTGGTCATGCCGATCGGGTTCACGTTGCGGGAGCGCCCGGTACCACCGAGAGAGCCGTCGACGGCCCAGTCCTTCTCGGGAAGGGGGCCGAAATCCCGGTGCACGATCTCCACCGCCTCACTCGTGTGGGCGAGCAGATAGTCGCCGTAGATCAGCACGGGGTGCCGCCACAGGTCGGCCAGGTGGAAGGCCAGCTGGGTCAGGTGGGCGGCCTCGGCCGCGTCGATCGGTGCCAGCACGACGTGGCGATAGTCGCCGTGCCCGCCGCCGCGCGTGGCCTGGAAGTAGTCGCCCTGGCCCCGCGCCATGTTGAAGACCACGAGCGGAAGCTCGGCGCGGGTGATCTCCGACAGGGACTCCTGCATCAGCGAGAGCCCCTGTCCCGTCGAGCCGGTTGCGGCGCGGGCGCCCGTGGCCGCCGCTCCCCACGCCATGCCGACGGCTTCGAGCTCGCTCTCGGCGTTGATGCACACGCCACCCACGTCGGGGAGCCTTCGGGCGAAGCCCTCGTGCACTTCGGTGAAGGGCGTCATCGGATAGCCGGCGAAGAAGCGGCAGCCCGCGGAGAGGGCCGCCTCGGTGATGGCTTCGGAGCCTTCCATGAGCTGGCGCCCGGACTGCGGCGTGGCAGCGCTCACCGGCTCACCGCGTGGGTCACCGGCTCTTCGTAGCGGTAGACCTCGAAGCAGAAGTCGGGGCAGACCCACGAGCACGCGCCACAACCGGTACAACCCGCCACCAGCTCGGGGTAGGCCAGGCCACTCCGGTTGACCTCCTCCGACATGTGCAGCACGCCGGGCGGACATGCGGGGACACACAAGGTGCAGCCCTTGCAGCGTTCGCGGGCGATGACGACCGTGCCCCGGGAGGCGACCCCGCTCAACGCGCATCCCCGGGCCAGGCTGCCGGGACCTCGGCAGGGGCCTCCGAGAAGCCCGTGCGGATCGCTTCCAGGTTCCTCGCCAGGTGCTTCCTGCGATAGGAGGGCAGGGCCTGGCCCATCGCATCGCACAGCGTCTCGCAGCCGACCAGCCCCGTGCCGCCGGCGAAGGCCGCGACGAAGATCAGGGAGGCGGCCATCGGAGCGCCCAGCTCTGCCGCGAGACGGGAAGCCGGAATCGCGACCCGCTGCACCTTCTCCGGGAGGGGCTCGTCGAAGCGGTCCGAGTCCACCCACACGAGGGACGAGGGGGTCAGCTTGTCGCGGACCGGCGCCCAGAATCGGGGGTGCACCACCAGGGCCGACCAGACCCTCGAGACGATGGGCGGCGAGACGATCCCTTGATCCGCGACCACGACCACCGCCTCGGTGTTGCCGCCCCGCATGGTCCCGCCGTAGGTGCCCAGCGACATCACCTCGCGTCCCTCCAGGGTGGTGGCGCGGGCCAACAGCTGGGCGGCGAGCTGGACGCCCTGGCCTCCGATCCCCGTCAGCATCACCTCCCGTTCCATGGTTCACGCTCCCGCGGTCGCGTCCCGCTGCGCCGGGACCGCACCGAGCCCGGCGAGGGCAAAGTTCTCGAGCTGCTCGGCGCTCTGGCGGTGCCGTCCGTCGGGCTCCAGCAGGCGGGCCTGCATCCAGCCCATGGCGAGGTGATAGAGCGCCTCGGCTCTCGCCCCGGGATCCCCGGCCTCCAGGAGCCCCATCCGGCTCGCCTCCTGGATCGCCCTTCGCAGGGGTTCCGTGAGCCGCCGCTCGGTCTGGGCGACCTCTTCGGGATGGGATTCGGCCAGGCGTCCCCGCGCCAGGGCAAAAGGACGGGTCGCCGCCGCGGCCTCCGGGTTCAAGGCCTGCTCCGCCATTCCGCGCATCCACTCGCGGGTCGCAGCGACCGGATCGGGGGCTGCCGCCATGCGGTGGGTGAGGTAGCTGGCGAGCTGCTCGATCCCCGAGTCGAGGACGGCCACGAGAAGCTCGTGCTTGGAGCGGAAATGTCGGTAGAAGGCCTGGTTCGAGAGGCCCGCGACCCGCACGATCTCACTGACCCGCGGCTCCACCTCGCCGGATTCCCTGATCAGCTGGAAGGTCGCCTCGACCAGTCGCTCGATCTCGGCGGCGTAGGTGGCTCGGCGTCCGGCGAGCGACCGTTCGACGGCCCGCTCGGCCGCCGTGCCCGGGGGATCGGAGCCGGAATCATGATCTTCGTTATTGGAAATATTGATCTGCAATACAAGAATAGTATTCTGGAGATCTCATGAGCGCAACGGCTGGGCATCCCCCCCTCCTGATCGGTGAGCTGTTTCGGCGCAACGCCGCGGTGGTTCCGGATCGGGTCGCCGCCTCCCTCGAAGAGGCCACCCTGACCCACGGGCAGCTGGACGAGCTCGGCAATCAGATGGCGTGGACCCTGCGCGCCCTGGGGGTTCGGTGGGGAGACCGGGTGGTGGCCTGGGCCGACACCTGTCTGGAGCTGCTTCCCCTGTTCGTCGGGCTCTCGAAGCTCGGCGCGGCCTTCGCGCCGGTCAACGCCCGCCTCGAGCCGGCCGAGGCGACCGGGGTGGTCGCCCTCGCGCGACCCACGCTGCTGCTCGTCGATGCCGAGCGCGAGCCCGTGGCCGGTCGCGTGGCCCGCGGGGCGCGGGTGCCGAACTGGGGTGTGATCCAGACGCCCGCAACGGGCACCCCATCGGATGCCTTGGACCTCAGCCCGGACGGCCTCTCGCCGCGCACGGAGCACTACGTCGAGCACGCCCTGCGCGAGAACGACCCCCACGTCCTCTTCTTCACCAGCGGCAGCACGGGCCGACCCAAGGGCGTCGTCCTCAGCCACCGCGCCAACTTCCTGCGCAGCTTCCAGGGGGTCTTCCGGGACGAACCGGAGAAGACCGTCTGCATGTTCCCCCTCTTCCACATGGCGGCCTTCACCCTCGGCCTCTCCGCATGGCAGACGCGGGGCGAGATCGCCTTCGTCCGCCACGCGACGGCCGAAGCGATTCTGGCTGCCGTGGAGCGCCGCAAGGCCAACCGCTTCTACGGCATCCCGCTCGTGTGGAGCCGCATCCTCGAGGTCGATCCGGAGCGCTACGACCTGTCGAGCCTGCGCGCCCTGGATACGGGCACCCAGGCCGTTCCGCCGCAGCTGATCGAGACCTTGAAGCAGCGCTTCCCGGGCACCGTGACGCGGGTCTACTACGGGAGCACCGAGGTCGGCTCGGGCACGACGCTCCCCGACGCCGACGTGCTGCGCAAGCCGGGAAGCGTGGGCCCCGCGTCCCCGGGCGCCGAGCTTCGCCTCACTGAGGAGGGAGAGATCTGCATCCGCAGTCCCTTCCTGACGGACGGCTACTTCGACGACCCCGAGGCCACCGCCGAAGCGATGCGCGACGGTTGGTTCCACACCGGCGACCTCGGTGCCCTCGACGACGACGGCTACCTGAGCGTGATCGGCCGAAAGAAGGAGCTGATCCGAACGGGTGGCGAGAGCGTCGCGCCGAGTGAGCTGGAGAAGGTCCTGGCCGATTGTCCGGGCATCGCCGAGGTGGCGATCGTCGGTGTGCCGGATCCGGATTGGGGCGAGGTGGTTGCGGCCGTCGTGGTACCCGCACCGGGAGGAGCCCCCGACCTGGCCGCCATCCAGGGCCATTGCGAAGGGCGCCTTGCCGGCTTCAAGAAGCCGCGGCGTCTGGCGATCGTGGACGCGGTCCCTCGCACCGTCGCTACGGGCCAGATCCAGCGCCCGTTGCTCGTGGAGCAGCTCCAGAGCGGCGGGCTCGAGATGGAGCGGGAGCGGTGACGGCGACGGTCCTGAGCCATCTGCCCGCCGGCCTGCTCCGCCCCCTCGAGGAGCAGTACCCGGAGATCGAGATCCACGTGGTTCCCGAGGAGGGAGCCGTCCCCCGGGACCTGCGCGGCGAGGTCCTGCTCACGCAGGCCTGGGGCAGCCCGAACCTGGCCGAGGTGCTGGCCCGGGGCGTGCGCTGGGTGCACGCCTTCGGCACCGGCGTGAACGACTTCCCCTTCGAGGCGCTCGGCGGCGTTCCGCTCACCTGTTCGCGTGGCGCGAGCGCCGTGCCGATCGCCGAGTGGGTCCTGGCGATGATCCTGGCCGCCGAGAAGCAGCTGCCCGAGGCCTGGATCGAGGCGCCGCCCGAGCGCTGGAATACGACCCGCTTCCTCGGTGGTCTGGCCGGGCGGACGCTCGGGATCGTCGGGCTCGGTGGCATCGGGCAGGCGGTGGCCCGGCGGGCGCTCGCCTTCGACATGGAGGTCCTCGGGCTGCGCCGGCGCGATGCGGCGCCCCCGATTTCGGGCGTCGAGCGGGTCTCGGATCTCGCGACCTTGATCGCCGGGTCCGACCACCTGGTCATCGCAGCGCCCGCCACGCGCGAGACCCGTCACCTGATCGACGAGTCGGCCCTGGCCCACGCCCGCCCGCACCTCCACATCGTGAACGTCTCCCGCGGTGCCTTGGTCCACCAGGACGCCCTGCGCCGCGCACTCGACGAGGATCGGGTGGCCCTGGCCTCCCTCGACGTCGTAGAGCCGGAGCCGCTGCCCGCGGGTCACTGGCTCTACGACCACCCGCGGGTTCGCCTCTCCCCCCACATCTCCTGGAGTGGCCCCGGCGCTCTCGAGGAGCTGCTGGTCCCCTTCACGAGGAACCTGGGGCACTTCCTGAAGGCCGAGCCGCTCGAAGATCTCGTGGATCTGGAGCTCGGCTACTGACGGCGGTCCCCACCCGCCGCCGCGCCTCGTGACCGGCCTTCTTCGGCGGGTATGATGAGGTCGTGCCGGCCGCCGGTTCTTCATCCGCGTCCACCGAGCAACGCGCCGCGGAGGAGGCCCGTTGGTCGCAGGCCATGGCTGCGGCCCAGGGCGGAGACGCCGACGCCTACCGCACCCTGTTGAGCGAGCTCGAGCGCGTCCTGCGCACCTATCTGCGCCGCCTTCTCGGGGAGCCGAGCCTGCTCGAGGATGGCGTGCAGGAGGCATTGATCGCCATCCACAAGGCCCGCCACACCTATGACCCCGATCGCCCCTTTCGGCCCTGGTTCCTGGCGATCGCCCGGCACAAGGCCATCGACATCCTGCGGCGGGGGCGAAACCCCGCCCTCCCGTCGGCATCTCAGGACGACGGAGAGGACCCTGCGGAGCCCGCTGTCGAGGACCGTCCGGAAGCCGCGCTCGAGGTGGCCCGGATGCTCTCGGCGCTCCCCGAGATCTTCCGGGAGGCGATCGTGCTGACCAAGCTGCAAGGATTCACCGTCGATGAGGCGGCCGCCCAGGCCGGGGTGAGCGCGACCGCCATGCGCTCCAGGGTCGCACGCGGTATGGGTCAGCTGCGGCGTCGCATCGAGGAGGAGCCGTTGTGACCCAGCGGCCCCACGAGCGCGGAGCTTCGGCCGACCTGGTCGAGAGCCTGTCCCGGGATCTGGCGCCGGTCGTCACGCCGCCCCCGCCCCTGCGGGCTGCGCTGCTCTGGCTG
>NYZB01000075.1 GCA_002687015.1 Deltaproteobacteria bacterium | reverse complement strand
CCATCGCCGCCGCAGGTGCAGCCCTCTTCGAAAGGCTGAGGCTCCCGACGATCGCCGGCTTCCTGCTGATGGGGGCCCTGCTCGGACCCGGGGGCCTGGCCCTCGGCTCCGATCCCGAAGACGTGCGCGTCATTGCCGAGTTCGGGGTCGTCTTCCTGCTCTTCGAGATCGGGCTCGAGCTCCCGGTCGATCGCGTGCGCCGCCTCTTGCGTGCGGGCCTCGGCGCGGGGGCTCTCCAGGTGGGTGGCACTCTCGCCATCGTGAGTGCGGTCGCCGTGTCCATCGGACTTCCCTGGCGCACGGCGCTCGTGCTGGGCGCCCTCGTCGCCATGTCCAGTACCGCCCTCGTGGTCCGGCTGCTCGGTGAGCGCGGCGAGGTGCACGCGCCCCACGGCCAGTTCGCCATCGCGATCTTGTTGTTCCAGGACCTCTGCATCGTGCCCTTCCTGCTGGCGATCCCGATCCTCGCGGCGCCGGGGGCGGTTCAAGTCGGGCCCGTGGTCGAGGCCGTGGTGCGCGCCGGTCTGGCGGTCGGGGTCTTCTACCTGGTCGCGCGCTTCGTCCTGCCCCGGCTCCTGGCCGGCGCGGCGGGGCTTCGCTCCCGTGAGGTCTTCACACTGGTCGCCGTCCTGGCGGTGGTCGGCGCGGCCTTCGTGGCCGAGGGCCTGGGCCTGACCCTGGCGGTCGGCGCCTTCCTGGCCGGCCTCGTGCTCTCGAGCTCGCCCTGGGGTCCGCAGCTCGTGTCGGAGGTGCTTCCCTTGCGGGGCCTGCTGCTCGGCGTGTTCTTCACGGCCGTGGGCATGCTGCTGGACTTCCGGGTTGCCTGGGAGCACGCCGGTACCGTGCTGCTTCTGCTGGCGGCGGCCGTCGGCGTGAAGGCCTTCGTGACGGCGATCTCGATCGGCGCCGTCCTGAACATGGGGGCGCGCGTGGGCGTGCTCTCGGGTCTGGCCCTCGCCCAGACGGGAGAGTTCAGCTTCGTGCTCGCCCAGGCGGCCGGGGGCGCGGGCCTGCTCGACGACGGGTTGGCGCAGTCCTTCGTGGCGGCCTCGGTGCTGAGCCTCCTGGCCACGCCCTTCCTGATCGGTGCGGGAGAGCGCATCTCGAAGTGGATCGCGAGCGAGGCCCGCCCGCAGCCGGAAGCTCCGGAGAGCGCAGAGCTCGCCGGCCACGCCGTCATCGTGGGCTTCGGTCTGGCAGGGCGCAACCTGGCTCGGGTGCTCGAGGCCGTCGGCGTCGGCGTCGCTGCCGTCGAGGCCAATCCCCAGGCGGCCGAAGAGGCGCGCCGCAGCGGTGCCAACGTGATCTGGGGCGACGCCACGCGCGCCGGCCTCCTGGAGCAGCTGCAGGTCGAGCGCGCGCGGCTGGTGGTGGTCGCCATCAATGACCCGATCGCCACGCGGCAGGTCGTCTCGCGGGTGAGCCAGCTCGCGCCCCACGTGCACGTCCTGGCGCGCACCCGCTTCGTTCTCGAGGTCGACGCCCTCGAGTCGGCTGGAGCGAGCCGGGTCGTGGCGGAGGAGCTCGAGGGAGCGATCGACCTCGTGGCGCAGACCCTGCACGAGCTGGAGATCCCGGAGGGCTCGATCGCCCGCTTCTCCACCGAGCTCCGACAGGAAGGCTACGCGCTCCTGCGCGAGCCCGCGGCCCTGCCCCTCGACCCGTGGCTGGCCGAGCTGCTCGAGCGCATCTCGACCGAGTGGCTGGAGCTGCCCGGAGACTTCGCGCCCGATCGCTCCCTGGTCGACCTCGACCTGCGCGCCACCACCGGCGTGAGTGTGCTGGCCATCGAGCGGGCCGGCACCACCTTCCAGAACCCCTCACCGGATTTCGCTCTGCACGGGGGCGACCGGCTGCTGGCCTACGGCAACGGGCCGGCGCTCGGTCGGGCCTGCGCCGCTCTCGGGATCGAGCGCGAGGGTCGCTCCGAGAGCTAGCCGACCTTGGCCTCCGCCAGCAGCCGCGGAAGGTCATCGCTGTCGAGGGGCAGGTAGGCGTCCTCGCCCGGTGCCATCCAGAGCGTCTCGCCCGGAGCTTCGAGCCCCAGCTCCTCGGCGCGAAGCGGGGACTTGCGGAGCCGGTGGCCCGCCGTCATCGGCAGCTCGTCGACCACGCGGACGACGAGAGGGCGATGGGGCCCCACCAGCCGACCCATGACCTTGCGGCGCAGAGCGGTGGGGTCGAGCTCGGCATCGGGGCGCAGTGTGAGGGCGGCGACCGGGATCTCGCCCTCCTGCCCGGGCAACGCGACGCCGTAGACCGCGGCCTGGTCGACGAACCCGAGCTCGCTGCCCAGCACGTCCTCGATCGGACCCGGCGCCACGCCGCCATGGGCCGTGTGGATGACGTCGGTCAGGGAGCCGACCAGCCAGGTGTCGCCATCCTTGTCGACGCGCACCAGGTCTCCGGTCGGGAGCCAGGAATCGCCGGTCTCGAAGACGCCTCGCCTCGGCCGGCCGGCCAGCTCGCCACGCGCCAGGTCCACCGAGCCGAGCAACAGGCCCATCTCGCCCTGTCGGCAGGGAGCGGCGAACCCCTCGTCGTCCTCCAGCAGCTCGCCCAGATCCAGGTCATAAGCCGCGACCGCCAGATCGGCGCCGCCGGGCAGGGGGCGGCCGATCGACCCGACCTTGCGGCCGGTCAGGTTCACCAGCACGGTATTGCCCTCACTCGACGCGTAGAACTCCACCACCCGCGCCGGGTGGAAGCGCTCGGCGACCCGCTTCCAGATGCCCTTCGGCATGCCGCTGCCCGCGAAGAGCCGGATCGGGTGGTGGTGCTCGGCGGGGGTGTCCGGGGCGTTTACCAGCGTTCGCAGCATGCCGCCCGTGTAGAAGACGACGCTCACGCCGTAGCGCCGCACGTCCTCCCAGAAGAGCGTGACGTCGAAGCTGCCCTGCTCGGGCGTCGCCATCGCGAGGCGCGCTCCGCTGACCAGGGTGCCGCCGATGCAGACGAGGATGCCCGTGGCGTGATGAGTCGGCGAGACGCAATAGACCGTGTCGCCCGAGGTCAGCGCGCAGGCCGAAGCGGTGCCGTAGGCCGAGGTCGCGAAGCGCCGGTTGGTGACGCGGTTGGCGCCGAGCCGTCCCTCCTCGCCGGTGATGAAGACCAGCCCCACCTCGCCAGCGAGCCCCGCGTTGGGGGTGTACCAGGCGGGCGGAAGCACCTGATCGGGGTCGATCGCCTCCATGTCGATCAAGCCCGCCGGGAGCGTGCGCGACCCGCCGCCCCCGCCCAGGACGAGCACCTTCTCACCGAAGGCCTCGTGGGCGATGGAGCCGTGCTCCGGGTCGCTGACCAGGTGCTGCACCGGCACCGTCTGCAGCTGCTCGTCGAGGGCGATGTCGGGTCGAAGCAGGACGGGCACGGCGCCGAGTCGCGAGAGCGCCATCGTGGCGGCGACCGCGCTGGGGCGCGTCTCCATCAGCACCCCCACGTAGTCGCCCTGTCGGACCCCGCTGTGCAGGAAGCCGCGTACCACGTTGTCGATGCGGACGTTGGCATCGTGGTAGCTGTGGGCGCGTCCTTCGAACAGGAAGAAGGTGTCGTCGGGGGATTCCTCGGCCCGCTCCTCCAGGGTCAGGCCGAGGCTGACCGGGGTGTCCCGTCGCATCTCGTCCAGGCGGCTGAGGCGAGGGAGCTGGGGCGCGATCGCGCCGGAGATGCGACCCAGGAAGCCGAAGCGATCGCCGACCAGCTCGGAGGCGCCCTCCAGCAGCTCGCGGCCCAGATCGACGGCGAGCCCCGCGGCCTCGCCGATCTGGTCGAGGGTGGACCTGGGCTTCTCGCGCGGCTCGCGCGCCTCGATGCGTCGGGCCGCCTCGGGCCGCGCGCCGCGGCCCTCCATCCAGTCGAGCCAGCTGCTGACCGCGGGCCAGGTGATCTCCATCGAGCGCGAGCCCACGACCAGCCCGAAGTGGCCGGCCGGCATCGAGATCTCGTAGGACTCCGCCTCCGGGGCCGCCTTGACGATCGCGCGCACACCCGGCGGCGGAGCGATCGCGTCGGTCTTGCCGGTGAAGGCCAGGATCGGGCAGCGGAGGCTCGCCAGGGTGACCGAGAAGTCGTCGATCACGAAGCCGCCCTGGAGCATTCGGTTGTGCGCCACGAGCTGCTCGATCACGTCCTTGAGAGCCGGGCCGGGAAAGGCCACCCAGCCTTCGCTGTCGAGGAAGCGGCGCATGCCCTCGCGCTGCTGCAGCGCCTCCCGGTCGTAGAGCTGGCGCGCGAAGTCGATTCGCTGCTGGATCGTCTTGACGGGGTCCATGAGCTGGAAGCCCAGGTGCGTCGCCCAGGAGGGGATGCCCTCCGGGAACAGGGTCGACTGGAGCCGGCCCATGCCGTTCAGGAAGTCGGCCAGCATGTCGACCGGAAGATCGATCGGCAGGGTGCCGTGCATGTCGACCGGGCTGCCGAAGGTGACCAGCGAAGCCACGCCGACCTTGTCTTCGAAGGCCGCGTTGCGGTAGGCCGTGGCCTGGTAGCAGAACATGCCGCCCTGCGAGTAGCCCATCAGGTGCACGTCCCGACCCGTGGCCTCGCGCACCACCTCCACCGCCCTGCTCACGGCGACCACGTGGTCCGTCAGGGTGCGCTTGAGGCCGCCCTCCTCGACCTCCGGCGAGCCGAAGTCGACGACCCAGGGGTCGGCGCCGTAGTCGCGCAGGGCCGCCACGGCGCTGCTCTCGGGTGCGACGTCCCAGACCTCGGCGGAGAGCATGAGCGGCGGCACGAGGATGGCGGGCGGGCGGTCGCCGCCCGTGACATCCGGGAAGTAGTGGCGCAGCCGGTGGTTCTTGTCCTCGGCCACCACCGCGTAGGGAGAGGGCTCGCGCTCTCCGAGCCCACCGAAGCGTGCAATCTCGAGCCCATTCTGGACGGAGGCCACGATGCGGCCGAAGAAGCCGCCGGGCGTTTCACTACGGGTCTCGTCTCGGCTCTCTGCCACCGGTCGGGCCTCCCTGGTTCCCCCTGGGATGCTCCGTCACTTGCGCCGGATCCGCTACTGCCCCCGGGGCTCCAGCAGGGCCGGCGTCCCTCCGATGGGACGGACGAGCCCCGTGGAGCGCGACGAATGGCAACGGCCCCGCAGGTCCTTTCGGCATTTGCCAAGACCCATCTCCAGATGATCGAGGATCGGCTCGGGGACCTGGCACTCCGGGTGCGCGAGGAGACCGGTAGCGAAGCGCTCGCTGCGATCGAGAAGAGCACCCGGCTATCCTGGCTACCCCTCGATCACCACGTCCGGCTCACCGAGGCCAGCTTCCTGCTCGCTCCCGGCTCACGGTCTCGCGAGATCTGCTGCGCCACGGTCCTGGCGAGCTTCGACCAACCCTTCATGAAGCCGATCGTGAGCGGCGCCTTCGCGGTGCTCGGCGGCTCCTTCGGACGCTTCGTGACGTGGACGCCGAAGGCGTGGCCGGCCCTCTTCCGAGGCGTGGGCGAGCTGCGCTGGGTGGCGGACGGACCCAACGAAGGCCGGCTCGTCCTGGAGAACGCGAGCCCGAAGATCGCGGGCTCTCCTGCGTACGTCGAGGGCCTGGCCGGTGCCTTCTCCGCTCTCTTCGAGGTGACCGGCTGTTCGGGACGTGTCGCAGCGCGTGCGGCACCAGGCTGCGTCGAGCTGCAGCTGGATTGGTAGCGGAGGTGCACTGCCGTCCGGTGGGGGCGCGGCAGGAGACCGGACTCAGCGACTCCGGCCCCGGTGCGGGCTTCTTCACCGGACGGAGCCGGAATGTGGATGGGGGCTACTCGGCCGCCTGGTGACAGGCGTCTTGCGTCTCGACCCGGCACTTGAGCGCTTCGTTCATCCGTTCGAAGTCGCCACGGATCGCGTCTCCCGCCGCCTCGAAGATGTCGCCGGCCAGCTCACCCGTGAAGGTCTCGTGGTGCCGCAGGAGGGTCCGGCCGGTGCCCAGTACCTCGAGCTCCCAACGGTGGTCGCCCCGGAACTGGGCCCGGTCGGGAAGACCGCCTTCCCAGCGGATGCAGGAGGGTGGGCTCATGGCGACGACCTGCACCTCGTACTCCATCTCCTCCCGTCCGGCCGGCTGGGAACGCACCTTCAAGGTCTGGCCGGGCTCCGGGGTGCCGCGCACCTCGACCAGGTAGGGGTTCCATTCGCCGTATCTTGCGATGTCGGCGAGGGCGGCATAGACGGTCTCGGGGGGTGCGGCGATCTCGACCTCGGTCTCGATGCGACCGCCCACGTTGCTCAGGCCTCCCGGTAGAGCGGCCCGCGCTGGCGGATGGCCGCCAGCGAAGAGAGATCCCCGGCCTCGATCTCGTAGCCCTTCGGATGCGGGGGCCGCGGATCCACGCCCAGCCCCTCGAGCACCTGCGGATGCTGGTAGTAGGTGGTGTAGGTATGGAAGAGCAGACCCCCAAGCGCTCCCGGGCTCTCGGTGTCGAGTGCGCGCAGCAGTGCCTCCCGGTTCCCGGCGGCGGCAAAGCTCGCGGCGCCCTGCTCGCCGGCCAGCGCATCGAGCCGTTCCAGGCCCTGCGCGATCGACGGCGTCAAGGCGTGCTCCCGCAGCCCCTCGGCAAGCCCGAGGGCGCCTGCGCCGGGCAGCCGCCCGTCTTCGCTCGGCGGGATCAGCTCGTCGAGGAGCAGGGTCAGTGCGTGGTCCTGTTCCGGGGTCAGCATGTGGGACTCCCATTGCGGCTCAGTCGAAGAGGTTCGCGAGGTTCTGCTTGATCATGTCGGCGACGTAGAGGGCCCAGGCCTGGATCGTGTTCGTCGGGTTCACGCCGCCGGAGGTCACGAACACGCTGCCGTCCACGACGAAGAGGTTCTTCACGTCGTGGGCCCGGCCCCATCCGTTCACCACCGAGGCCTTCGGATCCGTCCCCATACGGGCCGTCCCCATCAGGTGCCAGCCCGCCGGCGGCAAGGGGGCCTCCGAGAGGGTCTCCTTGGCCCCCGCCGCCTCGAGCACCTCGGCGCCCCGCGCCACGCCATGGGCCAGCATCCGCTCGCTGTTCTCGCTGAGCCGGTAGCTGAGCTTCGGGGCCGGGATGCCGTCGGAATCGACGAGCTCCGGATCCAGCGTGACCGTGTTGTGCAGCTCCGGCAGGTCCTCGCAGATGACCACCATTCCGGCGGTGCGGTCCCAGATCTCGGCGTAGCTCTCGTGGTGGCGGGCTCCCCACTCGAGCCGGCCCGTGGACATCGCGAAGAGGGCGCTCGCGACCGTACCCATGCCGCGCAGCATCTCGAAGGAGTAGCCCCGCAGGAAGCCGCGCGAGAGATCGGTCTCGTAGAACTCCTGACTGATCACGCAGCAGCCGCCGGGGCCCTTGTAGCCCTCGAGTCGCTCTTCGAAGATGCCCGTGACCATCCCGTAGGGGTGGAACATCAGGTTCTTGCCGACCAGCCCGCTGCGGTTGGCCAGCCCGTCCGGGAAGGAGGCGGATGCGGAGTTCAGCAGCAGACGAGGTGTCCCGACGCCGTTGCAGGCCAGCACGACGATCTCGGCGCGCTGCTTGTGCTCTGCACCCTCCGCATCGATGTAGATCGCGCCATCGGCCATGCCGTTCTCGTCGACGGTGATCTCGCGGACGCGGCAACGCGTGCGCAGCTCGACCCCGGCGCGCTCGGCAACCGGCCAGTACGTGACGTCGGTGCTTCCCTTGGCTCCCTGGGAGCAGCCCATGATGCAGGGGCCCAGGTTGATGCAGGGTGCCCGCCCGGCATGCTCGGCCGTGGCGATCGCGCTGTCCGAGGGCCACCAGTGCCAACCGAGCTTGTCGAAGCCCCGGGCCAGGGTGTCGCCCAGCTTGCCCAGGGGCACGGGAGGAAGGGTCGGCTCCTTGGGCGGATAGGCCGGGTCTCCAGCGAGCCCGGCCACGCCCATCATCTCGGCATTCTGGTCGTAGTAGGGGGCGAGGGTCGCGTAGTCGATCGGCCAGTCGTCGGCCACGCCGTCGAGACTTCGGACGCGGAAGTCGGAGGGATGCAGGCGGGGGAAGTGCGCGGCATAGAGGACGGTGCTGCCACCCACCGCGTTGAAGTTCGAGACCTTGATCGGCGACTCCTCGTCGTTGACCGGGTAGTCCTCCCTGCGGCCCCGGCTGTTCGGGCTCAGGCCGAAGGCGCCGAAGCGCTCCATCTCCCAGCTCAGCCGGTTCGTCGGGTAGTCGGCGGGGTCCATCCAATCACCCTGCTCCAGGCACACGATCTTCATGCGCGTCTCGGCCAGGCTCCAGGCGAGGGCCGCGCCGGCGGCGCCGGCCCCGATGACCAGGACGTCGGCGATCTCCTCGGTCATCGGGCTCCCCCTTCCGGTGCGGTGTGGCGGCGGAGCCAGTCGATGAGGATCGGGTTCACCTCTTCGGGCTTCTCCTGGTGGAGGAAGTGGCCCGCTCCTTCGATGCGCACCACCTCGAAGCCGGCCGGAAAGTCGGCCTTCTTCATGGTCAGGTCGTGCAGGCGCGTGTCCATGCAGCCGTCGAGGGCGCCAGTCAGCGCGAGAGTCGGCACCGGGATCTCCGAGTCGAGGAGCTTGGCGGTCTCGCGGGCTGCGGCGGAGCGCCGATCGGCCATGGCGCGGTAGTAGCCGAGGGCTGCGCGCTTGACGCCCGGCTGGGCGAGGGTCTCCTTGACTGCGCGGAGCTCCTCCTGCGGCAGCTCCCAGCCCGGCGACCAGTCGCGCCACAGGCGCTCGATGAAGGCCCAGTCCTTCCTCTCGACCACGCGATCGGCCAGACCGCGCAGCTGGAAGAAGGCCATGTACCAGGAGTTGCACAGCTGGCTCGGGACCTTCCGGAGCCCCTCTCCCAGGCGCCCCGGGTGCGGAATCGCCAGCGTGGTCAGCGAGAGGAAGCGATCCGGCGCCAGCACCACCGCCGCGTATCCGATCACGGCCCCCCAGTCATGGCCGACGAGGTGCACCGGCTCGGGGCCGAGCGCGTCCACCTGGGCCACGGCGTCCTCGGCCATGCGCACGATGTGGTAGTCCCCGTCCTTCGGTTGGGAGGAGGGCTCGTAGCCGCGCAGGGTGGGCGCGAGGGCCTGGAAGCCCGCCTCGGCCAGCGCCGGGAGCTGGCACCGGTAGGAGCCCCGGTGGTCGGGAAAGCCGTGCAGGCACAGCACCGTCGGGCCCTCACCCTGGCTCGTGGCGGAGAAGTCGAGGTCGTTGGCGTGCAGGGTGAGCTCGAGGGTGGCAGGCAAGTCGGGTCTCCGAGGCGAGGGGCAGGCCGCCAGTGTGGGGCGCGGGCCCGCTGCTGTCCACGTCCATTGGCCTGCAAGTCCAGCGGGCCTACCTTCGGCGGGGCCCCGCGCCCCGGAGGCAAGCCCATGGCCGACATCACCGTCCGCAAGATGCGCTTTCGCTTCGAGGAGCCGATCGACTTCGAGCGCAGCGATGAGGAGCTCAGCGTCATCCTTGGGGCCCTCGGGCTCTCGATGACCATGCCCTATCTCGAGCCCTACCTGATCCGGACGATGAAGGTGGCGCTCACGAAGATCACCGATCCGGGGCTGGCCGAGGACGCGCGGCGCTTCTCCCAGCAGGAGGGGCACCACTATCGCAACCACGCCAAGCTGAACGAGCAGGTCCGGAACCACTTCGAGGCGCCCGTCGCGGACCAGCTGAGGGCCATCGAGAGCGATCTCGAGGCGGACTACCAGCGCTTCACCCGGGAGAAGAAGCTCCGCTTCAACCTCGCCTACGCGGAGGGCTTCGAAGCGATGACCTGCGCCAGTGCCCTCGCGATGGCCGAGCACGGCACCCTCGGCCAGATGCCGGGGGGCGAGATCTGGGCCTGGCACATGGCCGAGGAGATCGAGCACCGCACGGTCGCCTTCGGTGTCTACGACCACCTCGTGGGGAGCTACCCGTACCGCATGCTGGCCGGCACCTGGGCCCAGATCCACTACGTCCGCTACATCGGCCGCTTCTCCCGGTGCATGGCCGCGGGGTTGGGTCGGAAGATCGTGAATCCACGCCAGGGGATGCAGCGCAGCGCGGCCCGGCGCTGGCTGCACACCTGGAACCCGCGCTACGACCCAGCGAAGATCGAGGTGCCCGAGGGCGTCCAGGAGCTACTCGACCACTACACCCGGGAGGCGGCGAGCGCGGCCTGAGCCGCGCGGCCAGCACCGCTTCGCGAGCTCCTCGCCTCGCGGCGCCCTGGGGTTGCGCCGGGTAGGCCCCAGGGCCGGAGCCCATCCGGGATGCCGGCACCCCGTGGGGCGGCGGGTTGAGACCCACGGGAGAGCCCTATACTGCCCGCCGCCCGTCGATCGGGCGATCTGCCGGAAGGGTGCCATGTACAAAGAGCTGCGAGAAGTCTGGAACGAGTTCACCGGACCCGGAGGGCCCTTCGAGGTAGTCGAAGTGGACGTCCGGGGCATTCGGCTCAAGGCCTACGCGTGCGCGGCCCCCTCCCTGCGAGAGGTGTGGCTGGCCTCGCGTCCCCACGCCGAGAAGGACTACCTGGTCTACGGCGACGAGCGCTGGACCTATGCCGACGCGCACCGGGACGTGGCCTCCATCGGCAACTGGCTGGTGGATCGGGGCGTGGGCCCGGGCGATCGGGTCGGCATCGGCATGCGGAACTACCCCGAGTGGATGCTGGCCTACTGGGCGACCGTCTCGATCGGCGCCGCCGCCGTCGGCTTGAACGCCTGGTGGACGGGCCCCGAGATGATCTACGGCATCGGAGATGCCACGCCGAAGGTCACGATCTTCGACAGCGAGCGTCTGGAGCGCTGGGAGCCCCATCGTGGGGAGACCGATGCCGGCCAGATCGTCGCCGTGCGCGTCGAGGGAGCCCTGCCCGAGGGCGTGATCCCCTGGTCGGAGCTGCTCGCCCGCGGAGGTGAGCTGCCCGAAGTGACGATCGATCCCGATTCCGATGCCTCGATCTTCTACACCTCGGGTACCACGGGCCACCCCAAGGGTGCACAGCTCACCCACCGGGGCTGCGTGAACAACCTGATGAGCCTCGCCTTCTGGAACGTGGCCGCGGCCGCTGCGACCCAGAGGGCGGGTCGCAGCCGTCCTGCACCCGAGGGCACGGTGAGCCACCCCTTCAGCGCCCTGGTCACGACGCCCCTCTTCCACGTCACGGCGAACAACTGCGTCGCCCAGTCGGCCACCCTGGCCGGCGGGAAGCTCGTCCACATGTACAAGTGGGATCCGAGCGAAGCTCTCGAGCTGATCGAACGCGAACACATCACCAACATGAGCGGCGTGCCGGTCATGGCCCGGGAGCTGCTCGCCCACCCCGATTTCGAGAAGACCGATACCTCCAGCCTGACCTCCCTGGGCGGGGGAGGCGCCCCGCTGCAGCCGGACCTGGTCGAGAAGATCGACAGCACGGTCGCGACCGCCCGACCCGGAACCGGCTACGGAATGACCGAGGTCTGCGGGATCATCACGGCCAACGGCAACGAGTTCTTCATCGACAAGCCCGAGAGCGCGGGGCCGGCGATGCCGGTCTTCGACTGCAAGTGCATCGACGTCGACGGGAACGACCTGCCGGTCGGCGAAGTGGGCGAGCTCTGTGTGAAGGGCGCGCAGGTGATCCGCGGCTACCTGAACCGCCCCGAGGCCACGGCCGAGGCCATCGTCGATGGCTGGCTGCGCACCGGTGACATCGCGCGCATCGACGAGGACGGCTTCATCTTCATCGTCGACCGGGCCAAGGACATGGTGCTGCGCGGCGGCGAGAACGTCTACTGCGCCGAGGTGGAGGCCGCGCTCTTCGAGCACGAGGCCGTCGCCGAGTGCGCGGTGTTCGGCGTGCCGGACGACCGCCTGGGCGAAGAGGTCGCCGCGGCCATCGTGCTGGCGGAGGGCGCCTCTCCCAGCGCCGACGATCTGCGCGCGCACTGCGCCGAGCGCATCGCGAAGTACAAGATCCCCCGCTACATCTGGCTACGGCGAGAGCCCCTTCCTCGCAACGCCAGTGGGAAGTTCCTGAAGAAGGACCTCCGCGACGTGCTCGACCCGGCGGACGCGGCGTAGGGGGGGCCGCTTCGCTCCTCCTCTTGGGATCGCGGGGCGGCGGGCACCCTACGCTCATGGCTCGGCCGGGACGCTCTGCTTCCGGCGTTGCGTGG